>NEUS01000107.1 GCA_002288455.1 Opitutia bacterium Tous-C1TDCM | reverse complement strand
CCCGCGCCCGTGCTCGCGTGGCTGTTCTCCGCGCCCGAGAACCCGCGCAGCCTGCGCTTCCTCGCGGACCAGATGGACCAGCACCTCGCCGCCCTGCCCGACGACCTCGCCCCGCGCGCCGTCTCCGCCCTGCGCGCCACCGCCTTCCGGCTCGTCAGCCGCGTGCGCCTGCTCGACGCCGCCTCCCTCGTCGCCACGCCCGGCCAAAGCGCCGCGTTCCTCAACGAGAGCTCCGCCACCCTCGCCGAGATCAGCGACCGCGTCACCCAGGTCTACTTCACCCACGCGGAAACGCCCGGCACCCGGACGACCTGACGATGCCCGCCTACCACGTCATCCACACCACGCGCTACCGGCACACGTTTTCCACGACGGTCTCCTGGCAGGCCCTGCACCTCGAGCCGCGCCACGAAGCCACCCAGCGGCGCGAATCCTTCGAACTCGAGATCGCGCCCCCGCCCGCCGACCTCGCCGCGCGCACCGATGTCTTCGGCAACCGGCAGCATTTCTTTTCCCTGCGCGAGCCGCACCTCGAGCTCGTGATCACGAGCCGCAGTCTCGTGCACCGCGAGGAACCCGTCCTGCCCATGCCCGGCCTCACGCCGACCCTCGCCGCCGCCCGCCGCCAGGTCGCGGACCTCATCGCCGACGGCACGGAGTATTCGCTCGAGCAATACCTGCACGCCTCGCCGCAGGTGCCGCTCGTCGCCGGCGCCCGCGAGCTCGCCGCCGGGCTCGACGCCGACGACCCCACCGTGCTCGCATGGCTGACCGCGCTTGGCGCGCGCTTCGCGACGCAGTTCACCTTCGACGCCAAGGCCACGACGATCACGACGCCGCTGACCGACGTGCTCCGCCTCAAGCGCGGCGTCTGCCAGGACTTCGCTCACCTCTTCATCAGCTGCATCCGCCAGCACGGCCTGCCTGCCGCGTATGTAAGCGGCTACCTGCTGACCACGCCGCCCCCCGGCAAACCGCGCCTGCGCGGCGCCGACGCCTCGCACGCCTGGGTTTCCGTCTACGTGCCCGGCACGGGCTGGATCGACTACGACCCGACCAACGCCTGCTACGTCGCCGCCGGCCACATCGTCGCCGCCCGCGGCCGCGACTACGCCGACGTCAGCCCCGTGAAAGGCCTCTTCACCGGCGGAGGCCTCCACACGCTGACCACCGGCGTCACCGTCGAACCCGCCGCGTAGTCCGTAGCCCGGCGCTTCAGCCCGGGTCCTATCCCTATCCCGTAGGGGCGCGGCTCGTCCGCGCCCTCCCGCCCGTCTCCCCGCAAAGTAACCCAATAGGTTACTTTCCTTCCGGATCGTCACGGAATTCCCCTTGAGGAGGCAGCAGTCGGTCGCGAAGGTGCGGGCAACCTACCGCCTTCCCGTTTCGCCATGTTCCCGCGTTCTTTTTCCCGCAGCTTTCTCCTCGGTCTTGGCTTTGCCGTCGTCGCGCTCGCGCCGCTGGCCGCCGCCGACACCGCCCGCCGCGGCCAAACCGAAACCGCCCTCGACCGCTACGTCGCCGCCCCCGACCCGAGCCACTCGTGGACGAAGGTCACCGAAGCCGGCGACGCCACCGGCACCGCCTACGTGCTCGATCTCGTTTCCCAAACGTGGCTCACGCCGGCCGAGGTCAACCGCCCCGAGTGGCGCCACTGGCTCGTCGTCATCAAGCCCGCTGAACTCAAACACTCGACCGCCCTCCTCTTCATCTCCGGCGGCTCCAACCGCCCCGGCAACCCGCCGCGCCCTTCGCGCAACCTCATCGACATCGCCCGCGCCACCGGCTCCGTCGTCGCCGAGCTGCGCATGGTGCCCAATCAGAAACTCGTCTTCCACGGCGACGGCAAAGAACGCGAGGAGGACGACCTCATCGCCTACACCTGGAAACAGTATCTGAAAACCGGTGACGAGCGCTGGCCCGCCCGCCTGCCGATGACCAAGGCCGCCGTCCGCGCCATGGACACGATCACCGCCTTCCTCGCCACGCCCGCAGCCGGCAACGCCAAAGTCGATTCCTTCGTCGTCGCCGGCGGCTCGAAGCGCGGCTGGACCGCGTGGACGACCGCAGCCGTCGACCGCCGCGTCGTCGGCGTCGCCCCCATCGTGATCGACGTGCTCAACGTCGAGGTCTCGATGCGGCACCACTACCGCGCCTACGGTTTCTACGCGCCCTCCGTCGGCGACTACGTCCGCCACGGCATCATGGCCTGGACCGGCACCCCCGAGCTCGCCGCCCTCTACGCGATCGAGGATCCGTTCTCGTACCGCGACCGCCTCACGCTGCCGAAACTCGTGGTGAACGCCGGCGGCGACCAATTCTTCCTCCCTGACTCCGCGCGGCATTTCTTCGGCGCTCTCTCCGGACAGAAGCACCTGCGCACGATTCCCAACACCGATCACGGCCTGAAGGATTCCGACGCCTACCAGACCTTGACGGCGTGGTACCATGCGTTGCTCAACCGCCGGCCCACGCCGGAACTGACGTGGAAACTCGATCCCGCCGGCACGCTCACGGCGACGACGTCGGTCGCGCCGAAATCCGTCCTGCTCTGGCAGGCGCACAATCCCGCCGCGCGCGATTTCCGCATGGAGACGCTCGGTCCGGTCTGGAAATCGACGCCCGTCGACGGCGACGGCAAGACCTACGCCGCCAAAATCGAAAAGCCCGCCGCGGGCTGGACCGCCTCGTTTCTCGAACTCAGCTACAACGTCGGCGCCGGCGTGCCGCTCAAGCTCACGACCGAAGTCTTCGTCACGCCGGACACGCTACCCTTCGCCGCGCCCAACGAGCCGCAGCCAAAAGGCTTTCTGCAGAACGCCGCCGCGAAGAAGTAGCTACGGACCAAAGCGGCGTGTCCACGCGGATGTGGGCCGGAAGGAAATTCCCGCGGAACCAAGATCGGGCTTCCGCACCTGGAAAAGCGCCGCGAGCCCGAGTTCTTCGGCCAAACGCATGCCGTCCTCCGGTCCAAGGACGAAGAGCGCCGTCGCCCAGCCGCTCGATTCCGCCGCCGTCGGCGCCACGACACTGACCGCGAGCAAATCGGATTCCGCCGGCCGGCCCGTCCGCGGATCAAGAATGTGCCCGAAGGATTTTCCGCCGAGCACCGTGGTGTTGCGGTAATTGCCCGAGGTCGAGAGTCCGCCCTCGGAAAGGCGCAACGTTGCCGCGAGGCCCGCCGGACCCGCTGCCGCCGTTTCAATGCCCAAGGACCAACCTGTGCCCGCCGGACCGTTTCCCGAAACTTTAAGATCGCCGCCGAGTTGCACGCGGTGCGCGGGCCGATTCCGCAGAACCAACCACGCACTCAACGCGTCCGCCGCATAGCCCTTCGCCACCGACGAAAGTTCCAAGGTCCGCGGGCCTTCGCGTTTCCGCAAGGCCGGCGGCGATTCCCTTGCTTCAAGGCCCCGCCAGCCAACCTGCGCGCGCGCCGCCGCAATCTCCGCCGCCGTCGGCGCGCCGCCCGTGCGGCGCACCGGCCCAAATCCCCAAAGCTTAAGCAGCGGCGCGACCGTGGCATCGAACGCGCCGGCGGTGCGCTCACTCAACTGCGCGGCCTGCGCCGCCGTCGCCGCGAGTTCCGGCGCCACGGCGATCCAGTTTCCCGTCGGAGCAAGATTGAAGCGGGCGATCTCCGAGTTCGAGCGGTAGGTCGAAAAAATCGCCTCCAGCCGTTCGAGCTCGGCCGCGATGCCGTTTTGCAAATCCGCCCGCTGCGTTCCGTCCGGCGGCGACCCGACCAGTTGCACCTCCCACGTCGTGCCCATCGCCCGCCCGCGCAGCGTCGTCGTTTCCGCCGCGGGCAACGCGGACGCGGCAACAACCCAAAGCCAGACAACAAAAAGTTGAACCACGGAGGGCACAGAGGACATGGAGGCAAACCCGAGCCGAGGCGACGGTACACGGGGATCACAGAGCGAGCCCAAAACCGGCGGGTTGGTTTTCTCCAATGCCCCGCTTGCAGGTTGAAAGGAGCCAATCCCTCCGCTCAGTGACCTCTCCGTCCTCTCCGGGCCCTCTGTGTCTCCGTGGTTCCAATCCCGCCGCCCCCGTCTCACGGCACGCCCTTCACCCAGTGGATCAGCGGCAGGTATTGCCAATGGATCAACGCGGCCAGCATCACGAAGCCGAGGGCCGTCGCGTCGCGCGCCGAGAATCCATCCGTCGCGCCGCGGCCGCGCACGAAATTCAGCAGCGCACCCGTCGGGCATCCAAAACGGCAATACGCCTGCGGCACAAACACCGACGCGACCAAGCCCACGCCCGCGACGACCAGCGTGCCGATGCCGGCGGAGCGGATCAGGTACGCGTCGAAGGGCTCGAGGCCCGCGAGGTCGAAGGGCGCCGCCATCAGCGCGATCACGAGCACGAAAGCGAGCAGCGCCCACGGCAGGACGCCGAGTCCGCGGCCGACCGAAGCCGGCAGCACGATCTGCCAACGCGCGGGCCGCACGCGGCTGATCCATTCCTGCGCCGCGCCGTGCGGGCAAACATGGTGGCAATAGAACGGTTTGCGCGTCGCCCACGGCACGAGCAACGCCGCCGCCGTGAGCAGCACAAGACCGGGCGCGGTGCTCCACGGAATTCCGCCCCGCGCCCAGCCCGCGAGCAAGCCCTGCGCCACGAGATCGCCGCTCACGAAACCGACATAGCCGATGAGCACGAGCCGGTACGGCCAGCGCCAGCGGTTGCGCCATTCCGCCGGGCCGAAGGCCATCGCCGCCGCCGTGGCCAGCACCGCGAACATGCCCCAGTCGCGCCAGCCCAGCCGCAACGGCGGCCGCGCGGCGATTTCCCCGGCGCTCAATTGCAGCCGCGCCTTCACGCTCTCCGCGATCGCCATGCTCGTCATGGTCGCGCCGGAAACGCCTTCGATGCCCGCCTCCTTCAGATTGAGTTGCGCGGCACCGTCCCACGTCAGGCCGTTCCACTTCTTCAGGAAACGGCGGTCAGTGACGACGTCGCGCACGTGGTCCTTCGTGTCGTCGGAATGGTGGACGGTGATGCCGATGATTTTCCAATCGGCGCCGAGGACGACGAGGGCGTCGGTCACGCCGCAGTAGCCGATGATGTCGCGGCAATACGGCTGCGTGCGCACGACGTAGCCGATTTCCTTTTCCGCGCGGTCGAGGACGAAGAGCCCGTCGCGCGCCGAGGTGTCGGGCCGCAAGGTCGCCGCGGTCGGGAGCAAAGATTTGATTTCGTCGACCGTAATCGGCGAATCGCGGTGCGTGCGTTGGCGCAGCGCGAGATCGCGCAGCAGCCACGCGATCACGGCCACGACGGCCAAGCGGTAAAGTTGCAACGCGATCGTTTTCACGGCGAACCCAAGACGTACGTCACAGAGGGCACGGAGACAAACCGGAGCGGCGCGGAGGGAGGGAACGAATGCAAAGCCTCCCGCCGCAGGACTTCGGTGCGGCACTCGGACGAAGCATCCGTACTCTGAAACGGATCGCTCCGTGAACTCCTCCCTCCCCTCCGTGTCCTCTGTGTCCCTTCCGAATCGCCGTCCGTCACGCGAGAATCTGCTTCACGACCTGCGCGGGCTCGACGCCGGTGAGGCGCTGGTCGAGGCCCTGCGATTTGTAGGAGAACTTCAGGTGGTCGATGCCGAGGCAATGGAGCAGCGTGGCGTTGAGGTCGTGGAGGCTGACGGGGTCGCGGACGATGTTGTAGGAGAAATCGTCGGTCTCGCCGTGCACATGGCCGCGCTTCACGCCGCCGCCGGCGAGCCAGACGCTGAAGCAACGCGGGTGGTGGTCGCGGCCGTAATTCGTCTTCGTCAACGTGCCCTGGCTGTAGACCGTGCGGCCGAACTCGCCGGCCCAGACGACGAGCGTGTCGTCGAGCAGACCGCGTTGTTTCAAATCCGTGATCAGCGCGTAGCAGGCGCGGTCGACATCCTGGCATTGCAGCCGGTGGTCGCTCGGCAAATTGCCGTGCTGGTCCCAGCCGCGGTGGAGAATCTGGACGACGCGCACGTTGCGCTCGGCAAGGCGGCGCGCGAGCAGGCAACTCGCGGTGAACGAACCCGGCTGTTTCACGGCGTCGCCGTAGAGCTCGAGCGTCGCGGGCGATTCGCCGGAGAAATCCGTGAGCTCGGGCACGCTCGTCTGCATGCGGAACGCCATTTCGTACTGGGCGATGCGCGTGATCGTCTCGGGATCGCCGTAGCGCGCGTGCGCCTTGTCGTTCAGCTTGTTCAGCGAATCGAGCATCGCGCGGCGCGTGCCGGCGTCGACGCCGTCGGGATTCTGGATGAACAAAACGGGATCTCCGGAGGCGCGCAGGGCGACGCCGTTGTGCGAGGTCGGGAGGAAGCCGCTGCTCCACATGCGCGTGAACAGCGCCTGGGCCGAGACCTTGGAGGAAAACTTCGGCGTGAGCACGACGAAGGCCGGGAGGTCGTTGTTGTCGCTGCCGAGGCCGTAGCTGAGCCAGGAGCCGATGCTGGCTTTGCCGGGAATCTCGCTGCCCGTCATGAGAAACGTGCAGGCCGGGTCGTGGTTGATCGCGTTGGTGTGGACGGAACGGACGACGGAGATCTCGTCGGCAAGCTTGGCCGTCCAAGGGAGCAGATCGCTGACCCACGTGCCGGACTGGCCATGCTGCGCGAATTTGAAGAGCGAGGGCGCGACCGGGAAACGCGTCTGCCCGCTGGTCATCGTGGTGATGCGTTGGCCCTGGCGGATCGAATCGGGCAGCTCGACGTCGAACTGTTCCTGCAGCTTCGGCTTGTAGTCGAAGGTATCGAGCTGCGAGGGCCCGCCGTTCATGTGCAGGTAAATGATGCGTTTGGCGCGCGGGGCGAAGTGCGGAAAGCCGGCGAGCGGCGGGTGCACGCGCGAATTGAGCGGCGAGTTCGACGGCACGGCGGCGCCGGCGGCGCGCAACCGCGACGCGAGCAGGTTCATGGCGATGCCGCCCATCGCGAGCCCGGCCCCGGCGAAGAATTGCCGGCGGGTGAGGTGATTCAGGAACTGGGAGGCGGGATGCATCGGAAAAGTAGAAAGCGGGAAATTGGGAAATTGGGAAACGGCGGCGGGCGGGAGCTAGATCGTGATTTCGGGGTCGAGGGCGTTGCGCGGGGGCTTTCGTTTACCGATTTTCCTTTTCCCAATTTTCCAATTTTCGTTTTCCGCGTTTCCCGTTTTTCCAATTTCCCGTTTTTCCAATTTCCCGATTTCCCAATTTTCCGATTTTCCCACCTCAGTTCCGGTTCACGGTTTCGTCGAGGTTGAGGAGGAGGTTGGCGACCATCGTCCAGGCGGCGAATTCGGGGATCGGGAGCGCGGCGTTGGGCTTCGATTCGCCGTTGGCGATCACGCGGGCGGCGGCCTCGGTGTTGTTCGCGAAATGGCCTCGGTGGCGGGCGAGGTCGGCGGCGAGGATCGCGGCTTCGTCGCGCGTCGGCGGGCGGGCGACAGCGCTGCGGAAACCGTAGGCGAGGCGGCCGGCGTCGTCGGTCGTACGGAGCAGCAGGCGCTCGGCGAAGCCGCGCGCGGCCTCGAAGTGCTGCACGTCGTTCATCAGCGCGAGGGCCTGCAGCGGGGTGTTGGAGCGGCCGCGGCCGACGCAGACGTTTTCCCGGGAAGGCGCGTCGAAGCTGGCCATCGACGGCGCGGGCGCGGTGCGTTTCCAGAACGTGTACAGGCTGCGCCGATACAAGGCGGCGCCGGTGTCCTGCACATAGGTCTTGGTGTTGCTGCCGCCGAAAGCGACGGGCTCCCAGATGTTGGTCGGCTGGTAGGGCCGCACGGGCGGGCCGCCGATCGCGGGCTGGAGCAGGCCGCCGAGGGCGAGGGCCTGGTCGCGCAGGACCTCGGCGTCGAGGCGGAAGCGCGGGCCGCGGGCGAGCAGCTTGTTTTCGGGATCGAGCTCGAGCAAAGCGGGCGACGCGTAGGCGTCCTGGCGGTAGGTGCGCGACGTGACGAAGAGGCGGACGAGTTCCTTCACATTCCAGCCGCCGCGGACAAATTCGCCCGCGAGCCAATCGAGCAATTCGGGGTGCGTGGGCGATTCGCCCTGCGTGCCGAAGTCGCCGGGCGTGCGGACGAGGCCGGCGCCGAAGAGCTGCTGCCAGAAACGGTTGACGGTGACGCGCGCGGTGAGCGGGTGCTCCGGCGCGACGAGCCAGCGCGCGAATTCGAGCCGCGTGATGCGTTCGCCGGCGGGTTTGAGCGGCGGCAGAAACGCCGGGACGGCGGTGCCGACAAGGTCGCCCGGTTTGTCGTACTGGCCGCGGATCAAGATGCGCGCCGGCAACGGCTCCGGCAATTCGCGCGAGATCAACGTGCCCGGATAGGTGAGCTCGTAGTGGATCTGTTCCGCGAGCAGGCGGCGGACGGCGTGGGCCTCGGCCTCGACGGCGGCGCGGCGCGGACCGTAAAGGTGGTCGCGGTGGAAACGCGCGAGGCGGGCCTTTTCCTCTTCGTTCTGCTGCGTGGGCGAGAGGCCGATGAGGTACTTGATGTCGTGGCGCAGCGGCACGCCCTCGACGAAGCGCGCGTTGGCACGGAGGGAACTTGCCCAGGCCGCGGCCGACAGCAGCGGATCGTCGCTCGCGCTCGGGCTCTTGATCACGGCGCCGGCGCGGTCCCACCAGGCGGAGCCGTTGCTCTGCGCGATCTTCAGGCCGGTGTAGGATTTGCCTTCGCGGACACCGGAGTCGCAGGCCGTCAGCTCGAGGCGCGTGTACTGGCCGGCGGCGGGGAGCGGACCGGCGTGCAATGCCGTCGCGGCAATCTCGGGCCCGAAGGCCTGCGGGTCGCCCCAGATCATGCGGACGGTCTTTTCCTCGCTTTCGAATTCCAGGCTGACGGCGCGCGGCGGATTTTCGGCGTCGGGTTGGAAATGGACGAAGGCCGTGACCTCGCGGCGGACGACGAGCGTGATGTCGCCGGTCGAATAGACGAAGGGCCGGCCGACGGCGCCGTCGAGGCGCAGGGCGCGTTTGCCGCCGGCCACGGGCGCCGCGGGGCCTTCGAGCCATTTACCGGCCGGGGCGGGCTGGCCGAAGTCCCGCGCGCGGGATTGGTCGGAATCCTCGGCCCAAACCACTTCGTAGGTGATGGGCGTCTTGGTATATTTCTTCTCGGCCTTGCCCTTTACGAGTTCTTCGACGCGGGCGCGGAGGGCGGCCTCGAGGGGGACGACGGCGGCGTTGATCTCGTCGATCCGGGATTGGGTTTTCGCCTCCGGGGCGATGACGGCGATGGGCCCGGGCAGGCGGACGTTGCCGTCCCACACGCGGTCGGCGAGACCTTTGAAAATGGCTCCGAGGGAATAGTATTCGCGCTGCGAGATCGGGTCGAACTTGTGGTCGTGGCAGGCGGCGCAGTTGGCGGTGAGCCCCATGAAGACGGCGGCGGCGGTGTCGACGCGGTCGGCGGTGTTGCGCATCTCGGCCTCGGCCTCGATCGAGCCGCCCTCGGACGTGGTGAGGTGGTTGCGGTTGTAACCGGAGGCGACGAGTTGGTCGATGCGCGGGTTGGGCAATTGGTCGCCGGCGAGTTGCTCGATCGTGAATTGGTCGAAGGGCAAATTCCGGTTGAAGGCGGAGACGACCCAATCGCGGTACGGCCAGATCATGCGGACGTTGTCCAAATGGAGACCGTGGGTGTCGGCGTAGCGGACGGCGTCGAGCCACGGGCGGGCGAAGTGTTCGCCGTAGCGCGGGGAGGCGAGCAGGCGCGCGACGAGCCGGTCGTAGGCAGCGGGGGCGCGGTCTTTGACGAAGGCGTCGACCTCCTCGGGCGTCGGCGGGAGGCCGGTGAGGTCGAGGTGGAGCCGGCGGACAAGCGCCTCGCGCGGGGCCTCGGCGGCGAGGGCGAGTTGGCGCGGGGCCAATCTTGCGGCGACGAAGCGGTCGATCGGGTGGGAGCTGCCGCCGGCCGCCTTGGCCACGGCGGGGGCCGCGGGCACGGCCGGAACGGAAACGGGTTCGAAGGCCCAGTGTTTCTGGTAAGGCGCGCCCTCGAGAATCCAGCGGCGGAGGATTTCGCGCTGCTCGGGTTTGAGGGGCGGCTTGTGGGATTCCGGCGGCGGCATGACCTCGTCGTCATGCGGGCTGATGATGCGTTGCCAGAGTTCCGATTTCTCGACGTCGCCGGGGACGATGGCGCGGATATCGTTGCGCGCGGCGTAGGCGCCCTCGGGGGTATCGAGGCGGAGCTTGCCCTTGCGGTGGGCGGCGTCGACGCCGTGGCAGGCGAAGCAGTTGTCGGCCAAGATCGGCCGCACGTGGGTGTTGAACGTCAGCGGTTCGGCGGCCGCGGCGAAGGCGGGCAACACCGAGCAGGCAAGGACGAGCGCGGACGCGGAACGAAGGGACATGGGGAACGGCGCCCTCGGCCGGAACAGCCGGTCAGGCGCGGTGGGAAGGGAACGAAGCAGTTGTTCGGACCCTCACCCGGGCGGTTGAAAGTTGAAAGGGGAAAGTTGAAAGAGCGACGTAGCTGGAAGCGGTAAGCGGTAAGCGGGAAGCAGATCGCTGAAAGCTCCGAGCCTGGAGCTTTCAGCTTAAAGCTTTCCGCTTTCCGCCCCTCTTCTTCACGGCACCGGCAGCAATTGCACGGCGTCGATGTGGGCGTTGCCGTCGGCCTTGGCGGCGTCGATCACGACGGCGCCGGGTTGGCCGGCGACGAAACGGAAGGTGCCGAGGGAAACCCAGCGGTTGTCGATGGGGCCCGGCTTCTTCTGGTTGATCGTGCCGCTCTTTTCGCCGTCGGCGTGGCGCACGGTGTAGGCGGTGTTGCTCGCGCGGTTTTCGTGGGCGGCGGTCGCGAAGCGGACCTCATAGCGGCCGGTGGTCGGCGCGTTGAGGGCGAAGGTCGCGGTGTTGCCGGGGCCGCGGGCGTAGGCGTAGTCGGGGCCGACGTGGTCGAGACCCTCGCCGCCGGCCCACTTGCCGGTGAGTTTGGCGGCGGAGTTGTCGACCACGGTGCCTTTGAACGAAGCCACCGCGGCGCCCCGGCCGCTGCCTTCGGCGAGGGGCGCAGGCACCGGGCCGGAAAGGTCGAAGGTGTTGTCCGGCATGCGGCGGGCGCGGCCGGGGAGTTTCAGGAGCGCGTCGAGTTCGTTCCAATAGAGCGTGTAGACATCGCGCGGGGTGACGTTGTGTTTCACGGCGATCGAGGCGGCCTTGCCGACGACCTCGCCCATCATGCCGATGGTCTTCATGACGCGGACGGTGCCGAGGGCGTGGTCGGTGACGCTGATGTTGCGGCCGGCCATGAACATGTTGGCGATGTTCACCGAATAGAGGGTGCGGTACGGGATCGGGTAGCCGAAGTTGCGGTCGACGCGGCGGTCGTGCTCGGCGATCGAGATGAAGGGATTGTCGGGGAACTTCGCGGCGAATTCCTTCTTCGGGAAATGGAGGTCGATGCTCCAGGTGCTGGGGACGACGCCGTCGGGGAATTCGCGTTTCGTGATGATGTCCTCGTGGGTGAGCATGACATCGCCGACGATGCGGCGGGATTCGCGGGTGCCGCCGACGTAGGCGACCCAGTCGAGCTTGGCGTTGGGGTGGTCCTTGGCGCCGTCGCGGTTCTTCATCGCGTTGAAGGCGCCGAAGACGGCGCGGAAATTCCAGTCGCGGATGAGCTCGAGATCGTTGATCGGGTGCTTGTTGAAACCGCTTTCCCAGAACCACTCGCCCTTGCCCTTGTCGGCCATGTCGGCGCGGCCCATCTTGGGATACGGGAAATCGTTCATCGTCAGATCGAGGGCCCAGGGCGTCTCGGGGAATTTCTGCGGGGCCGTGCCGTTGCTCCAGACCCACATGTTGGACATGCCGAGCAGGTCCTTAAGCTCGATCTCGTACTTGGCGCCGGCGAGGTGCGCGAGCGCACCGTGGCCGGTGCAGTCGACGAAGAACTTGCCGCGGTACTTCTGCTCGCGGCTGGTCGAGGTGTTCAGGGAGGTGACGGAGACGATGCGGCTGTCCTTGGTCTCGGCGGCGTAGACGTGCTCGTTGAGGAAGAGGGTGATATTCTTGTCGGCGCGGACGAGGGCTTCCTTCTGGGCGTCGCCAAATTCCTCATACGTGCCGGGGGAGTTCTTGGCCTTGTCGGCGAACTCCTCGACGATTTCGCCGATGAGCGGGTACTTGCCGCGGCGGATGAGGCCCTGGGCCCAGACGCGGATTTCGGAGCTGCCGTTGCCGCCGAGGACGGGGCGGTTCTGGATCAGCGCGACCTTGAGGCCCATGCGGGCGGCGGAGAGGGCGCTGCCCATGCCGCCGTAGCCGCCGCCGACGACGACGAGATCGAACATGCCCTGGTCGACGGGCGCAGCCGGGAGACCGAGCAACTGTTTGCGCCAGGCCGGGAGCGGCGCGGCGTCGTTCGGGGGCGTTTCCTTGGCGTCGGTAGTGAAGTAGATCGCGTCGCAGCGGCCGGCGAAGCCGGTCAGGTCGCGCAGCGCGACGGCGGCGGTTTTGCCGGGGATGTCGACGGTGCCGCCGTCATGCCAGAACCAGGCGGCGCCCTTCGTGCCGAAGGTCTCGGCAAGGGGCTGGCCGTTGATCAGGAGCTGGAATTTGCCGGGGGCGCCGGGCGCGGCCCAGTGGGCGACCCAGTCCTTGGTGCGCACCCAGACACGGTATTTGCCGGGCGCGGGGAACGTGACGGTGGTCGTCGCATCCTTCACCGGCTGGCCGAGGCCGTGGGCGAGCAGATAGGGCGAGCCCATGAGATCGATGAACTGGGTGTCGATGGACCAGCCGCCGGGGGACTTGAAGCTCTCGGCTTCGACGAGCACGCGGTCGGCCGCGAACAGGGGCGCCGCGGCGAACAGGGCGAGGGGGAGGAGGGAACGGAGTTTCATGAAAATTGGGAAACGGGGAAATTGGGAAATTGGGAAACGGCGGAAACCGGAATAGGGAAACGGGATTACTCGTAGGTGAACCAGGCGGTGGCGGTGGTGGTGGCGGAGCTGACGGTGCGGACCCAGTAGGCTTGGAAGCCGGCGGGGAAACGGTGCGTGACCGGGCGGCCCGCCGGCACCTCGAGCGCGGCGTATTCGACCCAGCGGCCGGTGCCGGTGAGGTCGACTTCGATGCGGACGGTGACGGCCTGCGCGGCGGTGTGGCTGACGGCGACGGACTTGGAGTCGTAACCGGTCATCAGATACGGATCGGAGGGCACGCCGGCGGCGACGGCGCTGTCCTTCCAAGGCCCGCCCTCCCCGACCGGTTTGCCGAAACTCCAGAGGTCGTCGACGCCGCCGGCCCAGAGCGCGGCCTGGCCGTCTGCGGAACGGACAAGGTGCGGGTTGGTTTTCGGAGCATCGGCGGCGACGCCGGACATGAGCAGCAGCCCGCGCCAGGTAGCGAAATCGTGCACGCGGCGGGCGTGGGTCGCGACGGGCCGGAGCTTGGCGATGCCGCCGGCGTTCTCCGCGGGCAATTCGTAGAAGGTGCCGGCGCAGTTCAGCAGGTCGCGCTCGGTGCAGACCTCGCGGGCGGTGCGTTCGGCGCCGAAAGGACCGGCGGCGGCGTAGTCCTTCGTCGCCTTGGGCAGGCGGAAACGTTTCCCGGCTTCGTCGGTGTAGATCACGGATGCGGCGTCGAGGGCGACGGCGTCGCGCGGGATCGAAACCTTTTCCTGCATCCACGCGTGGGCGCCGGGCTCGTCGGTGCGGCGCAGCTTCATGTCGGGGCCCATCTCGTAGAACGCATTCTGGCCGGCGGCGGCGAAGGCGAGCGTGCGCTTGTTCTGGCCGCGGGCGTGGAGCAGGCCGCCGCTGGCGGGCCGGGCGGAATCGGCGGCGAGGCCGGCGAAACGCGCGTCGGCGGCGCGGGTGCGGCGGTCGGCGTTGCGGAAGGAGAAGATCGCGGAGGCCTGCGCGAGGTCGCGGTCGGCGCGGACCCGGATCCACGCGCCGGTCTCGCCGGCGGTGAAAAGTGTCCAGGCGTAGCCGGCGGCGGGCACGACGACGTCGCGGAGCCGGGTCCAGCGGCCGTCGCCGGCGCGGTCGACCTCGAGCGTGAACGTCACCGCGGCGCCCGCGCCGTGCACCAGGTGCAAGATGCGCTGGTCGTAGCCGGAAAACAGATACGCGTCGGAAGGCGCGGCCTTTTTCACGGGCTCGTCCTGCCAGACGGCGCCGCGGCCGATGGCCGGGCCGAAGCGGTCGAGCTCGGCCGGGTCGATGAACCAGAGGTTGGACTGGGACTGGCCGGGGCCGGCGAGGTTGCCCTTGGCTTTGCGCTTGTTGAGGAACTCGCTCTGCGCGGTGTCGTCGCAACCGAGCACGAGCCGGTCGCCCCAGCGGGCGAAGTCGCCGACGACTTTGAGGTAGTTCGAGCGCGGGGCGATGCCGGCGGATTGCCGCGGCGAGAAGGTGCGCGGGAAACGCCAGAACGTGCCGTGCATCGTCATGAGCAGGTCCTTTTCGCCGATGTCGCGGATGCGCGGCCACTCGGTGTTCCAGCCGTGGGCGCCGTCGTAGGAGTGGCTGCCCTTGGGCAGGCGGTAGGCGTGCCATTTGCCGGCGTCGAGCACCTGCAAAATCAGCGAACGGTGATCCCAGCCGACGGACCAGACGGGGTCGGTGGCGGGGTTGCTGTTGCCGTAGAGATCGCCGGGGCCGGTGACCTCGGTGAATTGATTGCGGCGCACGTGGGTCCATTTGTCGGAGACGCCGTCCCACTCCGCGAGCACGCCGCTGGGGATGTCGGGTTTGGTGCGGGCGAGCGTGCCATGTTCGCCGTTGTTCGCGTAGATCAGGCGGCCCTGGCCGGAGTAGAGACCCTTGCCGTGGTAGCCGGGGAGGTCGGCGCGGCGGAACGGCTCCTTCACCTGTTCGTCGCGGAAGAGTTCGGTGACGGCGAGCGTATGCACGTCGACCTCGTAGAAACCTTCTTCCATCGAGGCGTAATAAATCTTGTTGGCCGGATCGGTGAGGTGGCGGGCGTTGCCCGTGGGCCGGCCGTACATCTGCGTGAAAGGAATCGCGCGGACCTTGCCCTTGGCGTCGACGGCGTAGGGCCCGATGAAGAGCTGCTGCGATTCGCGGTGGATAAAGCGGTTGGCCGGCGTGCCGCCGATGCTCTCGGGGTGGATCGTCTGCCGCAGCGAGGTATCGATCGAGTAGAGTTTGTCGTCGGAGCCCTTCGGCATGTGCGGCGAATAGGTGACGACCCAGAGGCGGTCGGCCCACGGCACCACGGCGCCGGTGCCGCACTCGCCCTGCGAATTGAAGAACGCGAGGTGCGGGTAGATGCCCGAGTAGGAAGGCAGCGGCGAGGAAGGGGTGGCGGCGGGGGCGGCGACGGCGACGCACGCCAGCGCCAGCCAGACCGGAAGACGGAAATTCATGGGGAAAAGGGGTAGCGCGGAAGGGGCAGGCCGGGGACCGGGCAAAGGGTGCCGCCGACGAAAGCGCAGTGTGGTCCGGCTCCCGCGGAAAAATCAATCCGGGGAAATTTGAATTCGTTCAACGAACCGACCCCGCTCACGTTTTCGGTTCCCGCAACGGGATCGCGACGTTGAAACTGGCGACGCGGTCCGGCGTGTGCGCGCCGGCGCAGAGCAGCACGGCCGGACGCCCGTCGGCGCCGAAGATCAGCTGCGGGCGCTCGAGCGCGTCGAGTTTCCGCGGCTTGCCGTCGGTCCAGACGATCTCGGGGGTCGTGACGAAGACGTGCTTCGCCGGCCGCCAAGCGAAGCCGTCGCGCGATTCCCAATGCGCCAACGAGTAGCCGCGGCCGGTGAAGATGCCGTTGTTGTCCTTCACGATGCCGCGGTAGCGGTCGCCGTCGTGCCAGATGAACGGGTCCTCGGCCGCGAAGTGCTCGCCCGGCCGCGTGAAGATCGGGGCGAGGCGTTTCACGAAGGGCCCCTCCGGACGTTCCGCGGTCGCGACGAGGTGCACGACCGGGCCGCCGAAGGGCGGTTTGCCCTGCGTCGCGACCGCCTTGTAAACCATGAGCACGCCGCCGCCCGGCCGCAGGCACACGGCGGGGTTCGAGGTCATCAACGCATCCGGCGCCGCGGCGTCCGCGCTGACGTCGACCACCGGGCGGTCGAAACGCGTCCACGGTCCGGCCGGGGAATCCGCCGTCGCCACGCCGATGCGCTGGTGGTTGCGGTGGGTCCAATTCAGCGGCTGCTGCACGATGCCGTCGCCGTAGTTGCCCATGTAATACAGGCAGTACTTTTTCCCGACGCGCAAAATCGTGGGATTGTGGGTGCAGGAGCCGTCCCAGAAACCGCCGCCGCGGGCCGGCAGCACGAC
>NEUS01000106.1 GCA_002288455.1 Opitutia bacterium Tous-C1TDCM | reverse complement strand
CACCGCACCACCACTCAGCCCCGTTTTGACCGCTTCGCCCTCTTCTTTGCTCTCTGGCTTCCGAAAAAAAACGCCGCCGCTCCCACGCGGGGACCAGCGGCGCGTTTTTCAGAGGCTCCTTAACTCTGCGCCTTGTTTTTGCGCCTCCTGCGCCTCCTTGCGGCTCTCTGTTTTTCCGCCTTCTCCTCTTCCGTCACCATGACCCGCTTCCGCTTTTGCCTTCCGTTAATTCTCCTCGGCTCCGCCGTCGCTCTCGCCGCCGAACCGAAACTCGAAATCTCCGCCGCCAGCCTGCTCGCCCGCACACGCATCCTCTCCTCCGATGCCTTCGAAGGCCGCGCCCCCGGCTCCGCCGGCGAAGAGAAAACGGTCACCTACCTCGCCGCCGAATTCGAAAAACTCGGCCTCCTTCCCGGCAATCCCGACGGCACCTATTTCCAAAACGTCCCCCTCGTCGGCATCACCTCGCGCCCCACGCTCTCCTTCGCCGTCGGCGGCCGCACCCTCGCCCTCACCCACGTCAACGACTTCGCCGGCTTCTCCTCCCGCCTCGCGCCCGTGGTCGAGGGCCGCGCCTCCGACGTCGTCTTCGTCGGCTACGGCGTCGTCGCGCCGGAATTCAATTGGGACGATTTCAAGGACGTCGATGTCCGCGGCAAAACCGTCGTCATGCTGATCAACGATCCGCCCGTGCCCGACGCCGCCACCGGCCAACTCGACCCCAATGTCTTCGGCGGCAAAGCCATGACCTACTACGGCCGCTGGACCTACAAATACGAGATCGCCGCCCAAAAAGGCGCCGCCGCCTGCCTCATCGTCCACGAGACCATCCCCGCCGCGTATCCCTTCGGCGTCGTCGTCAACAGCTGGACCCGCGAGAACTTCGAGATCCAGGCCGCCGACGGCAACGCCGGCCACGTCGCCCTCTCCGCCTGGCTCACCCTCGGCGCCACGCAACGCCTCTTCCGCGCCGGCGGCCACGATTTCGAAAAACTCAAACGCCTCGCCGCCACCCGCGACTTCCGCCCCGTCGCCCTCGGCGCCAAGGCCGACTTCACCGTCGCCAACACCCTCCGCCCCGTCGCCTCCCGCAACGTCGCCGCCCTCCTCCCCGGCTCCGATCCGCATCTGAAAAACGAATACGTGTTGTACAACGCCCATTGGGACCACCTCGGCGTCGACGAAAAACTCAAGGGCGACCGCATCTTCAACGGCGCCGCCGACAACGCCGCCGGCGTCGCCGTCCTCCTCGAAATCGCCCAGGCCATGCGCGCCCTGCCGCCCGCGCAGCAACCGAAACGCAGCGTCCTCTTCCTCTCCGTCACCGCCGAGGAAAAAGGCCTGCTCGGCGCCCGCTACTACGCCCGCCACCCGCTCTACCCGCTCGCCCGCACCGTCGGCCTGGTCAACATGGACGGCGCCAACCCATTCGGCCGCACCCGCGATCTCGAGATCATCGGCTTCGGCGCCTCCGGTATCGACGACGTCGGCGCCGCCGTCGCCCAGGCCCAGGGCCGCATCGTCCGCCCGGACAGCCACCCCGAACGCGGCAGCTTTTTCCGCAGCGACCACTTCGAATTCGCGAAGGTCGGCGTCCCCTCCTACTACCCGAAATCCGGCCGCGACTTCATCGGCCAACCCGCCGACTTCGCCGAACGCAAAGTGAACGAGTACATCGCGAACGACTACCACAAGCCCAGCGACGAAGTGAAACCCGACTGGACCTTCGAGGGCGCCGCCCAGGACACCGAGTTCCTCCTCCGCGTCGGCCTCCGCCTCGCCACCGACCCGAAATGGCCGGAATGGAATCCCGGCAATCCCTTCAAAGCCCGCCGCGACGCCATGCTCCGGTAGCCCGGCGCTTCAGCCCGGGTCCATTCCGATGCCGCTCCGCATCCTCCCCCTCCTCTCCGTCCTCGCCTTCGCCGGCGCGTGGCCAATCGCCACCGCCCCCGCCGCCGAACCCGCTCCCGCGCCCTGCATCTTCTGCGAGATCGCCGCCGGCCGGACCAACCAGCCCGCGCGCGAAGTCTACCGCGACGATCTCGTCGTCGCCTTCATGGACCGCGCCCCGCGCAACCCCGGCCATGTGCTCGTCGTGCCGATCCGCCACGCCGAAAACGCCCTCGACACCCCGCCCGCCACGACCGCCCGCCTCGCCGTCACGGCCCAGAAAATCGCCCGGGCCATCCGCCGCACCGACCTCCGCGCCGAAGGCTTCAACCTTCAGTCGAACTCGGGCCGCGCCGCCGGCCAAACCGTCTTCCATTTCCACGTGCACGTGATCCCGCGCTTCGCCGGCGAAACGCCCGCCGGCGCCGAAAAAGTCGCCGCCGCCCCCGCCGACCTCGAAGCCGCCGCCGCCAAGATCCGCGCCGCCCTTGTCTCGCCCTGATCCGGACCTATTCAGTTGAGTGAGCTTGGTTGAGACTTGAGAGCAAAACCGTTCGGTTTCCCGGTCGCGCGCGGCGGCGACGTTTTCCGGATCTTCGGCGGATCGATCTCTCAAGGCAGCTCTGAAAAACACCCCGTTGGCCTACCGATCGTAGCGGCGGCGTTTTCCAGCGCTGCCTCGCTTCATTGCACCCAACTGCGGGCACCCGACCGGCACCCCGCCGCACCGTTCGTTTTCGAAGTCCCCTCGCCCCAAATGTCGGTTTTCCTTACACTCCGCGTTTCCACGTACTCGGCCTGCGTAGTCACCGTTTGTCATAAGTTTTTGGTCCTCAACGCCGCTTAGTCACAAATCGGTGCCAATCACGGACCTAGCCCGGGTCCTGCTTCGGAGATCCCAGCTTCATCTCCATGCGACTCCTGCCCCGCTTCCTCGTCCTTTCGCTCCTCCTCCTCGCCGCCGTCGCCCGCGCGACCGTTGGCCTCGGGCTTCAAACCCAACTCGGCAATCCCAGCAACGCGACGACCAACCCCGCCGCCCCCAACAACTACCTGCTCGAGCGCCCCCAGTATTCCCTTTCCTACAATAACAGCCTGCTCGAAGCCAATTGGGTCAGCTGGAACTTCACCCCGTCCGACCGCGGCTCCACCGGCCGCACCGACGCCTTCGCGGCCGACCCGCTCCTGCCTTCCGGCTTCAACATCGTCAACCAGAGCAGCTACAGCGGCTCCGGCTTCGACCGCGGCCACATGTGCCCCTCCGCCGACCGCACCCTCACCGTCGCCGACAACGAGGCCACGTTCTTCATGACCAACATGATCCCCCAGGCCCCCGACAACAATCAGGGTCCTTGGGCGGTCTTCGAAAACGAAACCCGCGCCATCGCCGCCACCGGTTTCGAAATGCTCATCATCAGCGGCCCCGGCGGCTTCGGCGGCTCCACCATCGCCAGCGGCGTCGCCATCCCCGGCTTCACCTGGAAAGTCGCCCTCGCCGTCCCCGCCGGCAGCGGCACCGCCCTCAGCCGCATCACCGCCGCCACCCGCGTCATCGCGATCAAGATGCCCAACGTGAACGGCATCCGTTCCAACTCCTGGACCCAATACGTCACGTCCATCGCCCAGATCGAAGCCGACACCGGCCTCAATCTCCTGCGCGACCTCGAGGCCGTTTCCCCGGCCGTCGCCGCCGCCCTTCGCCCCGTCGTCGACGGCCAGACTGCCGCCGGCGCCCCCGTCGTCACCGGCCAGCCCGCCGCCCAGTCCGCCCCGGTCGGCGGCTCCGCCACCTTCTCCGTCACCGCCACCGGCGACGGCGTCCTCTCGTATCAGTGGTTCAAGGACGGCAACGAACTCCCCGCCGCCACCGCCGCCACCCTCGTCGTTTCCCCCGTCCAGGCCGCCGACGCCGGCGTCTACAGCGTCCTCGTCAGCAATCTCGTCGGCGCCACCAGCAGCAACGCCGTCAACCTCACCGTCACCGGCCTGCCCCCCGTCATCACCGGCTCGCCTGTTTCCCAGACCGTCGGCGCCGGCAGCACCGTCACCTTCAGCGTCGCCGCCACCGGCTCGCCCACCCTCGCCTACGTCTGGCGCCGCGCCGGCAACCCGCTCGCCAACGGCGGCAAAATCGCCGGCGCCACCACCGCCACGCTCACCCTCACCAACGTCCAGGCCGATGACATCGCCGCCTACGACGTCGTCGTCTCCAACAGCGTCAGCTCCGCCCCCAGCGCCCCGGCCTCCCTCACCGTCACGCCCACGGCCCCGACGATCGTCACTCACCCCGTCTCGCTCAACATCGCCCCCGGCGGCACCGCCGTCTTCACCGTCGCCGCCCGCGGCACCGAACCCTTCACCTACCTGTGGCGCAAGGGCGGCGTCGCCCTGACCGACGGCGGCAATATCGCCGGCTCCGCCACTTCTTCCCTGACGGTCTCCGCCCTCGCCTCGGGCGACGTCGGCAACTACGATGTCGTCGTCTCCAACGGCGTCAGCTCCACCCCGAGCAACTCCGCCGCCCTCGCTCTCGACACCGTCACCGCCGGCCGCATCAGCTACCTCGGCGGCACCTACAACCAGGACTTCAACGCCCTCCCGCTCAGCGGCACCACCACGATCACGGGCACCGCGCCGCTCGATCTCTCCCCGGTCTCCGCCACCCTGAACGGCTGGCAGATCGCTCTGAGTTCGACCGCTTCTCCCACCCTCATCGCCGGCACCGGCAGCTCCAATACCGGTGGCATCTACTCCTACGGCAGCACCGGCTCCACCGAGCGCGCCCTCGGCACCCTCGCCAGCGGCGGCACCCAACGCCGCGTCGGCGCCGTCCTCGTCAACAACACCGGCCTCACCATCACCCAGTTCACCGTCGCCTACACCGGTGAACAATGGCGCAACGGCGGCAACCTCGCCGCCCACACCCTCGAATTCGGCTACGCCCTCGGCGGCACCGGTATCCGCGATTCGGATGCGTCGTTCAGCCCCGTCGCCGACCTCAACTTCGTCTCGCCCGTCGCCACCGCCACCGCCGGCGCCCTCGACGGCAACGTCGCCGCCAACCGCTCCGCCCGCACCGCCACCGTGACCGGGGTTTCCTGGACCCCCGGCCAGACGCTCGTGCTGCGCTGGAACGACGTCGACAACAGCGGCACCGACCACGGCTTCGGCGTCGACGACTTCTCCTTCTCCACCCCCGTCGCCACGCTGCCCACCCGCCCCTTCGTGGCCTCCACCACCCCCGCCGCCGGCGCGACCAACGTCGCCCTCGGCGCCCCGGTCACGATCGTCTTCGATCAACCCGTCACCGTCGGCACCAACTGGTTCAGCCTCTCCAGCTCCGGCGCCGGCGCCCTCAGCGCCACCGTCACCTCCAGCCCCGACTTCCGCACCTACACGCTCTCGCCGCCGGTGCCCTTCGGCTCCAACGACACCGTGAGCGTCACCGTCTTCGCCGCCGCTGTCACCGAACGCGGCTCCGGCACCCTCCAACCGCTGGCCGACACGTCGTTCTCGTTCACCACCGAAACGATCGCCGCCCCCGTCGCCCCGACCGTCACCACCCAGCCGATCGCGCAAACCGTCGTCGCCGGCAGTCCCGTTTCCTTCACCGTCGCCGCCTCCGGCACCGCGCCTCTCACCTTCGTCTGGGCCAAGGACGGCACCCCCATCGTCGGCAACGCCTCCGCCGCCACGCCCACGCTCACCCTCGGCAGCGCCTCGCTCGCCGACATCGGCAGCTACACCTGCCTCGTCACCAACGTCGCGGGCAGCGATGTCAGCCTGGCCGCCGCCCTCAACGTCACCCTCGTCCCGCCGACGATCACGACCCAACCCATCGCGCAGACCGTCCTCCCCGGCAGCAACGTCAGCTTCACCGTCGCGGCCTCCGGCACCGCGCCCTTCTCCTACGTCTGGCGCAAGGGTGCGACGGTCCTCTCCGACGTGGGCAACATCTCCGGCTCCGGTACCGCCACCCTGACCCTCACCGGCGTCACCCTCGCCGATAGCGGCGACTACTCCGTGATCGTCTCCAACGGCGCCAACTCCGCCCCGAGCAACGCCGCCACGCTCAACGTCACCGCCTCCCTCCCGAGCAACATCTACTGGAACTTCGCCACCGCCACGCCCACCAGCGGCGTTCCGTCCGGCGTCACCGGCGGCACCGTAACTCAGGGCAACAACAACGGCACCACCACCCTGCTCACCACCATCTCGGTTTCGACCGGCACGGGCACCTACCCCGGCGCCTCCGGTACCTTCAACGCCGGCGCCGCCGCCCGCATCGGTGCCCTGAACCAAGGCGCCAACGGTTCCGCCTTCTTCACGTTCTCCTTCACGCCGCCGGCCGGCCGCCAGTTCACCGTCTCCCGCATCACCTTCGGCTCCCGCAGCACCGGCACCGGCCCGCAAGCCTACTCGGTCTTCTCGAGCGTCGACAACTTCACCACCGCGATCGCCACCGGCACGTTCCTCAACAACAGCGCCTGGGCCTTCCACGACCGCTCCGTCTCCGTCGCCGGTGCGACCGATGCCACCGTCACCTTCCGCATCTACGGCCACAACGGCGCCGGCAGCCCCGGCACCAACACCGCCAATTGGCGCATCGACGACCTCACCGTCACCGCCACCGTCGTCGAACCCGCCGCCGTCGCGCCGCAAATCACGACGCCGCCGCTCCCGCAGATCGCCACGGTCGGCGACACCGTCGTCTTCTCCGCCGCCGCCTCCGGCACGCCCGCCCCGACCTTCGTCTGGCGCCGCAATCTGATCGAGGTCGGCACCGGCCCGACCCTCACGTTGCCGTCCGTCACCGTCGCCGCCGCCGGCATCTACGATGTCGTCGTCTCCAACTCCGCCGGCTCCGTGACGAGCACCGGCGTCGGTCTCACCGTCAATCCCGCCCCCGCCACCGTCGCCCTCGCCGATCTCGGCCAGGCCTACTCCGGCACCCCGCGGCCCGTCACCGTCACCACCTCGCCCGCCGGCCTCGCCGTCAGCGTGACCTACAACGGCGACCCGACCCCGCCGACCTATCCGGGCACCTACGCCGTCGTCGCGACGATCACCGACCCCAACCGCACCGGCTCCGCCAGCGGCAGTCTCTCGGTCACGACCACCGCCCTCGTGCGCCGCGCTCCGACGATCAACGCCGGCCTCGACGGCTCCATCCAAGTCGTCAACGCCGAGAACATCTCCCTCCCCGGCACCGCTTGGATCGCCGGCGACCTGCTCGTCCAAGGCTCCCCCACCGTCAACGTCAACGCCGCCGCCATCTACGGCAGTACCCTCGACGCCGCCGGCAGCCCCACGCCGACCAACTTCTCCGTCACCCTCAACGCCGGCACCACCCTCGCCCACGTCGTCCGCCGCATCAATCCGGTCACGCTCCCCGTGGTCACCGCCCCGCCGGCGCCGACCGCCACGCGCAACGTTTCCCTCAACGCTGCCGGCCAATCCCCGGGAGATTTCGCCACGCTTCGCAACCTGACCTTGAGCAGCAACGCCGGCCTCGTCGCCGTCCCCCCGGGCACCTACGGCGTCTTCAACGCCACCGGCAACACCGGCTTCATTCTCGGCGTCGCCGGCTCCACCACCCCTGCGATCTACAATCTCCGTGGCCTTTCCATCAACGCCCTGCCCGGCAACGCCCAAATCCAGGTCGTCGGCCCCGTGATCATCAACCTGCCCAGCAGCGCCATCGTTTCCGGCCACGCCGGCTCAGCCGCCAATCCGGAATGGCTGACCTTCCGCCACGCCACCAACGGCTTCTCCAGCACGGGCAATGTCACCGTCCACGCCAGCGTCATCGCACCCAACGGTCTCGTGAACCTCGGCGGCTCCGTCCGCCTCCGCGGCACCGTCATCTCGGACCGCCTCACCCTCGGCGGCACCTCCGTCCTCGAAGATCCCCGTCCCTGATCGCGGCGCCCGCCCCGCGCGTCCCGGCTGTCGCCGAAGTTTACACTTTCGGCGACCCGGGAAACGCAGGTCATTCGCCTGCAAATGCATCTCCGCTTATTAACAGATACTTGCCCGAAGCCCACCGCACCCGGCCCGTCTTCTGCTAACTGGTCCGTACCCCTTTCTTCTATGTCCAAACTCAGCCGCTTCATGGCCGTCCTCCTCGCTTCCAGCGCGCTCGCGGTTTCCTCGGCCTCGGCCGCCCTCTACAATTTCACCTACACGTTCGACGACTCCACGTTCGTGACCGGCAGCCTCACCGGTGACCAAAACGGCCAGTTCCTCGACAACGTCGCCGACGTTTCCTTCTCGATCAACGGCGTCGCCTTCGCCGAGCCGGTCTTCACCTCCTCCTTCGACTTCATGCCGGCAATCTACGTCGCCGGTCCCGTCGTCTCCTTCGATCTCGCGCAAAACAACTTCGCCTTCGCGACCTCCGACCTGACGGCGTTCGACTACAGCTACAATTACCTGTTCTCGATCTTGGGCACCGCAACCGGCATCGAGACCGTCACCGCCTACACCTACGACCCGTACGTCGGCGCCCAGGAATCCTCCGACACCCCCGCCCGTTGGTCCCTCACCCTCGCGCCGGTCCCGGAAGCCGGTTCCACCCTCGCGTTGTGCGGTCTCGCGCTGCTCGGCTTGATCGCCGGCCGCCGCTTCCGTCGCTGACCTCCGCTGCGCGGAATCCCTCTCCGCCGTAATCGTCCGGACCGCGCTTGACGCGAGGTCCGGACGATTCGTTTTCTGACCCCGCCGATGCCCTCTTCGCCTCCCCGCCGCGTTTGGCCGATCGCCCTCGTCGGCATCGCCCTGGTTCTGCTCGCTCTCTGGTGGATTCGTCCGCCCGAAGCCCGCCCGCCGGGTCCCGGCGCCGCTGCCGCCCCGTCCACCCCGGTCAATGCCCCGGCCGCCGGCGCCGAGGCCGATCCATCCTCCGCCCTCGTCGCCGCCCTGCGCCTCACCGAACCCCGCCCGCGCGCCCGCGCCTTCGGCACCGCCTTCCAGGCCTGGGTCGAACGCGATCCCGCCGCCGCCCTCGCCTACCTGCGCACCCTCCCGCGCGGCGCCGAATTCAGCCAAGGCCTCCTCTTCTTGCTCGAACACCTCGGCCGCACCGAACCCGACCGCGCCCTCGCCCTCGCCGCCGAACTCGCCGCCTCCCGCGACGACTTCGCCTTCTACAGTTCTTTCTTCCACCGGCTCGGTCTGGAAAATGCCGCCGCCGCGTCCGCCCGGCTCGCCGCCGTCACCGCTCCCCTCGCCCGCGATTTCGCCCACCGCGCCCTCGCCGACGCCTGGGTCCGCACCGATCCCGCCGCCGCCCTCGCCTGGGCCCGCGGCCTCGCGGCCCCCGCCGACCGCGCCGCCGCCCTCGAAGCCGTCCTCCTCGACACCGCCCGCCGCGATCCCCTCGAAGCGATCCAGCTCGCCCAGCAATCGCTCGCCGAACCCGGGCTCGGCCGCACCGTATCCGCCGCGCTGCGACAACTCACCGCGACCGATCCCGCCGCCGCCGCCCCGCTCGTGCCGCTTTTGCCCCCCGGCGACCTGCAACTCCGCGCCGCCGTCGATGTCGCCCGCGCCTTCGGCGAACGCGATGCCGCCGCCGCCCTCTCCTGGCTCGACACCTTGCCCGCCGGCCGCACCCGCGATCTCGCCCGCAACAATCTCCTCACCGCCTGGTTCCCCCGCGAACCCGACGCCGCCGCCCGCTACACCGCCGCCCTGCCGCCCGGTCCCGGCCTCGACTCCGCCGCCGGCCACGTCGCCGGCCTGCTCGCCGCCCGCGATCCCCTCGCCGCCGCCGCCTGGGCCGAACGCCTCGGCGCCGACTCCGCCCGCGCCGGCGCCCTCGTCATGGTCGCCTCCGCCTGGGCCCAGCGCGAACCGGCCGCCGCCGTCGCCTGGTCCGCCGCCCTCCCCGCCGGCTCCACCCGCGACGCCGCCCTCGCCGGCGCCCACTCGTACTGGACCCTCCGCGATGCCGCCGCCGCCCGCGCCTGGCTCGATGCCGCTGCTCTGCCGGATGGTTTGAAACAGCGTCTGCGCGAAGCCGCCGCCCCGCGCCGCTGAACGCGTCGCCCGCCCGGCGAAGCGGCGTTGCGGTTGCAACTTTTCGCTTCCCCGCGAGTCTTGAGCCCATGCGCTTCCTGAAGGTACTCGGTGCCGTGCTGCTCGCGGCCCTCGCCGCCACCGCCGGCGTCGTGATGCTCGCGGTCGCCGTCGCCGTCGCCGCCGTCTATCTCCTCGTGCAACGGCTCCGCGGCCAACCGCCCGTCATCCGCTTCGGCCGCACCCTTCCCCCGCGCCCCCGGCCCGCCGAATCGCCCGCCACCGATGTGATCGACGTCACCGCCACCGACGTCACCCCGCGCCCCCAACTCCGCTCCTAGCCCCGAGCCTATAGCTAGCTTACAGCTTATAGCTTAGAGCTTAGAGCTTACTGCTTCCAGCTCCCTCAGCGCCAAAACTGCCACCACGGGTTCGCCGACTGCCCGTAAATGTGGCACCGCTCCAGCCGCGCGGCCGCCGGAATCTCGTCGGCCACAAACGGCAAAATGTCGAACCACGCGCCCGGCGGCAGCCCCCGCTGCATGCCCGACGTCAGATCCCGCACAATGCCCGGAATCGCCTCCGCGTGCTCCACGCCGATCACCAGCACCTGCCGGAATTCCCCGTCGCCCCGGCGGCACTGCGGCACGTAGGCCTCGCGGATCCCCGGCACCTGCGCCACCACCCGCCCGATCGTATCCGCCAAGGCCGCCGCCAACGGTTTCTTCGGCACTTCGAAAACGTAATCCGAGCCGGATGCGGATGGACCTGAATTCATCGCCGGCGAACTGAAGGAGCCGTTTTCAATTCCGGCAGCGGCTTGCCGTTGAGAAGTGTCATGGCGGGGGTAGGCCGCTCGCGAGCAAAGCATAGCCGCGCCCGACGCCAAGCGCTTGTTTCGGGAAAAACTCCCGGTTCTTTACCAAGCCAGTAGCACGTCCACCGCCCCTGGCCTGCAAAAAGCCAATTTCCGCGCAGCCGCCCCGCGCCCTCGCGCCTATGCTCGGCGCCGACGCCCGCCCCGCTTCCGCCTCGCCATGCTCCGCCGCACTTTCCTTCGCACCGCCGGCGCTTTGTCCGCCGCTCCGTTCGCCCCGCGCCTGCTCGCCGCCCTCCCGCCCGCCTCCGCCACGCCGGCCGCCGCCCCCCGCCTCGCCCCGCGCTTCGGCGACGGCCGCGACTGGTGGTTCGAAAAACGCTTCGGTCTCTTCGTCCACTGGGGCCTCTACGCCCTCGAGGGCTGGCACGAGCAGGACCAATGGCGGCGCCGCATTCCGCGCGCCGACTACGTCAAACTCGCCGCCCGCTGGAACCCCGCGCAGTTCAACCCCGATGCCTGGATCGACGCCGCCGAGTCCGCCGGCATGCGCTACCTCTGCTTCACCGCCAAACACCATGACGGCTTCTGCCTCTTCGCCTCCCGCTACACGTCTTACCATTCGGGCAACACCCCCGCCCGCCGCGACCACGTGCGCGATCTCGCCGCCGCCTGCCAGCGCCGCAAATTCCCCCTCTGCCTCTACTACTCGATCGCCGACTGGCATCACCCCGCCTACCCCAACCAGGGCCGCCACCACGAACTCCCGCCCCAGCCCGGCGACACGCCCGACCTGTCCAAATATGTCGAATACGTGAAAGCCCAGGTCCGCGAACTCTGCACGGACTACGGCGAGCTCCACGGTTTCTGGTGGGACATGAACGTCGACCGCCACGTCGACCGCTCCGTCAACGCCCTCATCCGCGAGCTGCAACCCAAGGCCGTCATCAACGACCGCGGCTTCGACGCAGGCGACTTCGGCACCCCCGAACGCGACTACACCAAGGAAGGCGCCCCCGTCCCCGTCTTCGAAAAACGCACCGAAGCCTGCCAGTCCATCGGCATGGAAAGCTGGGGCTGGCGCACCGACGAAGACTACTACACCGACCGCCATCTCTTCCGCAGCATCGCCCGCTACCTCGCCCGCGACGCCAACTACCTGCTTAACGTCGGCCCTTTGCCCGACGGCTCGCTCCCCGAGGTCGCCCGCGGTTTCCTCGCCCGCACCGGCGCCTGGTACCGCCTCGTCCACGAAGCGCTCGAGGGCACCGTGCCCGCCCCGCACCTCACCGCCAACCGCGATGTCCTCCTCACCCGCCGCGGCGACACGCTCTACGTGATTCTCCACACCGATCCGCGCGGCGACGCCGTCAAACTCAAGCCCCTCGCCCTCCTGCCCCGCCGCGCCACGCTCCTCAATACCGGCGCCCCCGTCGCCTGCTCCCTCGCCCTCGTTCCCAGCGAACACGGCGACCAGGGCCGCTTCCTCCGGCTCACCGGCTTGCCGGTAAACGCACTCGCCAACACCGTGCTCGTCGCAAAACTCGACTTCGACCGGCTCCCCGAATCGGTCGCCCCCGTCCGCCATTCCGGTGTTTCCAACGCCTGATTCCGCGTCTTGTTTCTTGCCTCGCCCCGTCTCCAACCCCGCCCAGCCCAACCATGTCCCTCGCGTTTTCCACCCGCCGCCGCTTCCTGCAAAATGCCGCGCTGCTCACCGCCGCGCCGCTCATTCTCCCCAGCCGCGTTTGGTCCCAGACCACCGCCCCGAGCAAGCGCCTCACCTTCGGCTGCATCGGCATGGGCAAAATGATGAAGGGCCACCTCGGCAACCTCATCAACCGCGACGACATCGAGGTCCTCGCCGTCTGCGATGTCGATACCACCCGCCGCGAAGCCTCGAAGAAACGCGTCGACGACGCCTACACCAAGAAAGCCGGCGAAACCTACAAGGGCTGCGCCGCCTACAACGACTTCCGGGAATTGCTCGCGCGCCAGGATATCGACGCCGTCGTCATCGCCACCCCCGACCACTGGCACGCGATCATCGCCATCGCCGCCGTCAAAGCCGGCAAGGACGTGTACTGCGAAAAACCGCTCACCTACAACATCGCCGAGGCCGTCGAACTGGTGAAGGCCGTCCGCAAATCCAACCGCGTTTTCCAGACCGGCTCCCAGCAGCGCTCGGCGAAGGAATTCCGCGTCGCCTGCGAACTCGTCCGCAACGGCATCCTCGGCCGCGTCTCCGCCATCGGCGTTTCCTTCGGCGATCCCGCCGCCCCGTACACCGAACCCACCGAACCCGTCGAACCCGGTCTCGATTGGAACTTCTGGTGCGGCCCCGGTCCCCTCGTCGGCTACAGCCCCTTCCTCTGCCCGCGCGGCATCCACGACAACTTCCCGCATTGGCGCAAGACCTGGGAATTCGGCGGCGGCATGATCACCGACTGGGGCGCCCACCACATCGACATCGCGCAATGGGCCCTCGGCGTCGACGGCAGCGGCCCCGTCGAGGTCCGCGCCCCGCGGAATTGGGAAACCGCCAAACGCGGCGCCCAACTCGTCTATGCCGACGGCACCGTCCTCACCCATATCCGCGGCAAGGGCGTCTCCTTCTACGGCAGCGAGGGCGAACTCCACGTCAACCGCGGCAAATTCGAACTCATCATGGACGGCAAGACCGTCCACAAATTCTGGGACAAGGAAGTCGACAAGGCGACCTCCCTCGAGCGCGAGGTCACCTTGGCGGAACGGAAATACCTCGCCGGTGCGAAGATCAAATTGCCGGCGCCGAAGAGCCACTTCCAGGACTTCGTCGACTGCATCGCCTCGCGCCAACGCCCGATCTGCGACGTCGAAATCGGCGCCAGCTCCGTCATCGCCTGCCACGTCATGAACTTCGCCTACCGCTACGGCGCCACCGCCCAGTGGGACCCGAAGCGCAACAAGTTCGCCGCCGGCGGCAGCAACAAGTGGCTCACCCGCGATCGCTACCGCGACAAGTGGGTCGTGAAGGCCTGAGCTGACTCCGCCCGCTGAAACGCGGGGAGCATCCGGTCCTCGAAAGCTCTCCGCGCTTCATCGCCCGCCTGGTAACCGCGAGCACCGCCGAGTGGCCGTCTCGCGCCTTCGCACCGCTCCGGCCCGCCCAACCCCGGCGCGCGGGTTTGCGTTGCGCGGAAATTTCGCCTGCGTTGGCCGTCGCCCCTCCGCCACCTCTTGCTCCGCATGACCGCCTCCGTTTTCCCGCGCCTCCTCCGCTCCCTGCTGCTCGTCGGCCTGCTCTTCGCCGCCGCCCGCGGCGCCCAGCCCCCGGCCGCCCCTGCGGCCGCCGCGGGATCTCCGAGCATCGTCTTTGTCGGCAACAGTTTCCTCTTCGCCACCGGCTCGCCCGTGCGGTTTTACCGCGCCTCCACCGTCACGGATCTCAACGGCACCGGCTTCGGCGGCGTGCCTGCGCTCTTCAAGGCCTTCGCCGACCAAGCCGGCCGCGACTTCGCCGTCAGCCATGAGACCTCCTCCGGCAAGAACCTCGATTTCCACCTCAACGAAAAGGCCGAGGTCCTCACTTCCCGCCCGTGGGACCACGCCGTGCTGCTCGGCATGAGCCTCCTCGACCGCGCCCGCCCGGGCAACCCCGAGCTCCTCGTCAACTCCGCCCGCGATCTCGCCGCCCTCCTCCATCGTCGCAACCCGCAGATGGACATCCGTCTCATCGCCACCTGGGCCCGCGCCGACCAGATCTACCCTGCGAAGGGCCACTGGCATGGCAAAGACGTCGCCGCGATGACCCGCGACATCCGCGCCGGCTACGACCTCGCCCTCGCCGCGTCGCCGCATATCCGCGGCATCATTCCCGTCGGCCAAGCCTGGCTCCGCGCCATGCAAAGCGGATTCGCGGATCCGAATCCCTACGACGGTATCGCCCCGAACCAAGTCAGCCTCTGGACCTACGATCACTACCACGGCAGCACCTTCGGCTACTACCTCGAGGCCCTCGTGATTTTCGGCGATCTCACCGGCCTCGACCCGCGTTCGCTCGGCGAAGACGAGCGCGCCGCCTACGAACTCGGCCTCTCCAAACCCCAGGCCTCGGCGCTGCAGAAAATTGCCGCCGAGGAATTGCTCGCCGCCAAGGGCCACCCCGCCCTCAAGCCCTTCACCCCGCGCCCACTGCCCCTTCCGTAGCCCGGCGCTTCAGCCCGGGTCTATTCCGAGTTCAGCGGTCAGCCGTCAGCCTTCTGCTCTCAGCTTTCCCCCACCCCTCCCGATGTCCCCGCCTTTCGCCTTCCGCCTTTCACCTTTCGCCGTCCCTCTGCCGCCTTTCGCCTTTCGCCTTCCGACTTTCGCCTTCCCTCTCCCGCTTTTCCGTTCCGCCCTCCTGCTCGCGCTCGCGGCCGCCCTCCCCGCCCGGGCCCAAACCGCCGCCGAAACCGCCGCCGCCGCCGCGGTCGATGCCGCCGCCGCCGATGCCGCCGCCCACATCAAACCCGACCGCATCATCCCCTACAAACAGGTCGGCGGCTTCACGCTGCACGTCAGCGTATTCACTCCGCCGGGACACCGGCCCGACCGCCCCGTCGCCGGCATCGTCTTCTTCCACGGCGGCGGCTTCAACATCGGCGCCCCGTCCAACTTCTACGCCCAAGCCAAGCACCTCGCGCAACGCGGCCTGGTCGCGATCTCCGTCGAATACCGCATCCGCACCCGCCACCAAACCACGCAGCGCGAGGCGATCCAGGACGCCTTCTCCGCCCTGCGCTGGGTCCGCGCCCGCGTCGCCGAACTCGGCATCGATCCCAAGCGCCTCGCCGTCGCCGGCGGCTCCGCCGGCGGCTTCCTCGCCGCCGCCGTCACGACCCTGCAGGGGCTCGACGAACCCGGCGAGGACACCGCCGTCAGCCCGCGGCCCAACGCCCTCATCCTCTTTAACTCCTACCTCGACCGCGGCCCCGGCAGCCGCGCCTTCGCCAAGGTCGAAGCCGCGATGGGCGAAAAATGGAAAACGATTTCGCCGCTGCACAATCTCTACCCGGACTTCCCGCCGACGATCCACTTCCTCGGCACCGCCGACAAAAACATCCCCGTCGCCAGCGCCCGCAAGATGAAGTCCGAAATCGAAAAGATCGGCGCCCGTTGCGACCTCCACCTCTACGAGGGCCAAGACCACGGCTTCTTCAACTACGGCCGCGGCGACAACGCGCACTACCGTCTCACCTTGCTCGAAACCGACCGCTTTCTCGTCTCCCTCGGCTTCCTCGCCGGCCCGACCCCCGACAAACCCCTCGTCGACCGCTGATCCGTAGCCCGGCGCTTCAGCCCAGGTTATCTCTCTGGCCGCCACTTTCCGCCTTTCGTCGCGCGCCCGGGGGCGGAGTCGCCGGGTTCCGCGCTCCACTCCGGCCCGGCTTTCCCGTCGGACCGCTTGTCGGTTCAGTGCGCGGAAACCGCCTCGCCCGCGCCTTCCTTGTCGTAAATCGCCAGCCGCTCGACGATCGCCTTGCTCGCCGTATTGAGCCCGATCAATTCCACCGCGACACCCGCCTGCCGGTACTTGATCACAATCTTG
>NEUS01000105.1 GCA_002288455.1 Opitutia bacterium Tous-C1TDCM | reverse complement strand
CGCCGGTTTGCCGAGCCACAGGGACGTTGCTTCCGCGGCGGTCGCCGCCTCGAGAAAACGCTGCAGCTCGCTGCTCCAGCTGTCCCAATGCGTGCCGGTGCCGAAGACGAAGGCGTCCGCGGCCTCGAGCTGCGGGCGCAGCGCCGCGAAATCCGGCCCGCCGGCCAGCACCGCGGTTTCGACCGCGGCTTTTCCGCGCAGCGCCGTCCGTATCCGGGCCAGCAGCACGGCAGTGTTGCCGGATGCGCCGGCGAGCGAGGCGTTGAGCAGGAGAATCCGGGGCGGGCGCGGCGGCATCGGTTTCACGGCCGGGGGGCGGGATTCGGTTTCCAGCGGACCAGGGGTTGCGCGCCGGCGACGTAGAGCGGGTGGCGCGGATGGCCGTCCTGCGTGGTGCCGAGGCACCAGAGTTTGCGGCCGGCGAAGAGGCGGACGACGGCGTCCGCCCGCGCCTGATACGCCCCCGACACGCCCCAGGCGGCGACGATTTTGTCGCAGCGTTCGGCGGCGGCGAGGAGGGAGGCGTCGTTTTCCGGGCCGACGGGATCGGGGGCGGCCATCATTTCCTTCGGGTAGGGCGTGCGCAGGCCGAAGAGGTTGGCCATCCAGAAACCGTCGAAGCCCTCGCGTTCGGAGAACCGCGCGATGCGCGTGAGCGTGGGGTCGAGTTTCGCCTCGTCCGCGGTGCTGGGATTGAGGCCGATCCAGAGGATGAGCCGTTCGCCGAAGAGCGGATTCCACCGGTGCACGAGCGAGTAGCGGTGCCGCCGGTCGGGCGAGAAGTGGCATTCGTTTTCCAAGCCCGAAAGCGGTAAGCGTTCGGCCGAAAGCTTAAAGCCGGAACCGGCGCCCGCGTGCCGTCGGGGCAATTTCGGATCGGAATCTTTTGTCACAGAGAGCACGGAGCCAAGCCACCGAGGCCACGGAGCAAGGCAAAGGTTTCGGCTCGGTGCACTTCGTGTCTGGGCTCCGTGTCCTCTGTGACCCAAGTCTGGGCCGGCCTCGGGTGCGATTGATGCGGGCTACACCTGCTGCGTCTTCCACTTGCCACGGCGGAAGAGCACGCCGCTCCAGAGCGCGAGAACGGAGAACGACGCGGGTACCGCGATGTAGACGCCGAGGGCGCCGAGGCCGCAGACCCGCGCGAGAAACCAGGCGAGGGGAATCTGGCCGAGCCAGAAGCAGAAGAAATTCAGGCGCGTCGGCGTGCGCGTATCGCCGGCGCCGTTGAACGCGCCCTCGAAGCACATGCCCGCGGCGTAGAGGGGAAACGCGAGGCTCACGATCCACAGCGCGCGCGTGGCCTCGGCCCGCACGGCGGGATCGGCGGTGAAGATCGCCGCGATGAACGGCGCGCCGAAGACGAAGCCGAGGCCGACGGCCCCGAGGAACATCATATTGTAGCGCGTCGCGAGACGCACGGCGGCTTCGGCGCGGTCGGGTTTGCCGGCGCCGAGATTCTGGCCGACGAGCGTGGAGCCGGCGTTGGCGAGGCCCCAGGCCGGCATCAGGGCAAACATCACGACGCGGATCGCGATCGTGTAGCCGGCCACGGCCGTGCTGCCGAAGAGGGTGAGGATCTTGAAGAGCCCGACCCAGCTCGTCGTGCTGATCAGCAATTGCGCGATGCCGCTGCCCGCCGGGCGCAAAATCGCGAGGAGGTCCTCGCGCACCGGGCGCAGGTGCCGGAGCCGCACCTGGACGCGGCCGGGCCGGCCCATGAGGTACCACAATTGGAAGAGCACGCCGCAGCCGCGGCCGACGTTGGTGGCGACGGCGGCGCCCGTGACACCCATTTCGGGAAACGGCCCGAGACCGAAGATGAAGCAGGGCCCGAGCACGATGTTGAGGCCGTTGGCCAGCCAGAGCGTGCGCATCGCGATCACGGCATCGCCGGCGCCGCGGAAGACGGCGTTGATCAGAAAGATCATGAACACGGTGACGTTGCCGCCGAGCATCAGGGCGGCGAAGTCCGTGCCCAGGGCGACCGTGGCGGCATCGGCGCCGAGCCATTCCAGCAGGGTCTTGGCGTTGAGCCCGAGGACCACGCCGAGCGCGGCCGAGATCGTGAAACCGATGAGCAAAATCTGGCCGGCGGCCTGCGCGGCGCGGGCGGGATCTTTCTCGCCGATGCGGCGCGCGACGATGGCGGTGGCGGCGAACGAGATCCCGATCGCGACCGCGTACACGAGGGTCATGATCGATTCCGTCAGGCCCACGACGGCGATCGCTTCCTTGCCGAGGCGCGAAACCCAGAAGACATCCGTCACCGCGAAGAGCGACTCCATGATCATCTCGAGCACCATGGGCACGGCGAGCAGGAGCACGGCACGGTTCAGGGGTGCCGCCGTGTAGTCGAGATGTTCCCCGCGCAGGGCCTGCGCGACGCAGCGCCAGAACGAAAACGGAGTCTCGGCAACGGGAGCGGACATGGGCGGACGGGCGAGCGTGGAGCTGAGCAATTCGCCGACAAGCCGCATTCCGTTCCCATGCGCGGTCCCCTGACAAATCGTGGCAGGGCACCGGTTCGTCCCCCGCTTCCGCCGGAGCTCACCTTTGGCCCCTTCCCGCGTCCGCGGCGAGCCCTCACCGCAAAGTAACCTATTGGGTTACTTTGCGGTGGCCGTGCGTTGACGGGGTCCGTGCGTTGACGGGGTCAAATCTCGAAACGCGAATTCGCCGGCGCCGGGTTTGGCCGAATCGGGGGAAATGCAGGCGGAGAGGCCCGGTATTCGCGATTCGCGTACTGACCCCATCTTACGAGCAGGCTCGGCGTTTCCCCATCCAAAACCCCGAACTCCAAACCCCGAACTCCGAACCTCTCGGCTTTAGCCGAGAATCCGGCGCAGGCTGTCGAGGTCGAGGATGCTGGCGAGGGATTCTTCCTGCACGACGGCGTTGGCGAGAGCGGCTTTCTCCTGCTGCAGGGCGCGGATCTTCTGTTCCACGGTTTCCGCGGCGATGAGGCGGTAGGCGACGACGGGCTGCGTCTGGCCGATGCGGTGCGTGCGGTCGATGGCCTGCGCTTCCACGGCCGGATTCCACCACGGGTCGTACAGGATCGCGTAGCTCGCGGCGGTGAGGTTGAGGCCGAAGCCGGCGGCTTTGAGCGAGAGCAAAAAGACGGTCTTGCTGCGATCGGTCTGGAAGGTGTCGACGAGCTCGGCGCGGTTCTCCGTGGCGCCGGTGAGCATGAGGTGGCCGATGTCGGCGGCGACGAGGCGCGCGCGGATCAGTTGCAGCATTTCGACGAATTGGCTGAAGACCAGGACCTGGTGACCTTCGTCGCGCAGCTCTTCGAGGCGCTCGAGCAGGGCTTCGAGTTTCGCACTCGGCAGATCGGCGTGCACGGGATCGATCAGGGCCGGGTGGCAGCAGATCTGGCGGAGGCGGAGGAGGCTCGCGAGGATGTTGAAGCGGACGGCGTCAAGGGCACGGTCGGTGGATACACCGAGCAACTGGGCGCGGGCGCGTTTGAGTTCGGCGTCGTAGAGGACGCGTTGTTCGCCTTCGAGCTCGACGACGATTTCGTCTTCGGTGCGCGGCGGCAGGTCGGGGGCGGCCTGGGCCTTGGTGCGGCGGAGCAAGAAGTGGCGGACGCGGCGGTGCAGGCGCGCGTGGGCGGCGGCGTCTTCGTCCGGATATTGGCGGCGGAAGGCGGTCTGCGTGCCGAGCAGGCCGGGTTGCGCGAAAGCGAAGAGGCTCCACAAGTCGGTGAGCCGGTTTTCGATCGGCGTGCCGGTGAGCACGAGGCGATGGCGCGAGGGTAGGGAGCGGGCGACGGCCGCGACCTGGCTCGAAGGATTCTTGATGAATTGGCCTTCGTCGAGGACGACGGCGTCCCAGCTCTGCTGCTGGAACCACGCGGCGTTGATGCGGAGCTGGACGTAGTTGACGACGAGCAGGGCGCTGCCGGCGGGGGCGCCGCCGGGCATGACGGTACGGTCGGGGTCGAAGGCGACGGCGTTGAGCGAAGGCGCGAAGCGCGCGGTCTCGGTGAGCCAGCCGTGGGTGACGCTCTTGGGGCAGACGACGAGAATGCGGAGAGGCGTGGATTCGGTTTCGCGCGTGGCCGCGAGGTGCAGGAGCCAGGCGAGGGTTTGGACGGTTTTGCCGAGGCCCATGTCGTCGGCGAGCACGCCGCCGAAACCTTGGGCGGCGAGGTGGGCGAGGAAGTGGAAACCTTCGAGCTGGTAAGGGCGCAGGGTCGCTTGGAGGCCGGGCGGAAGCGGCGGGGCGGGCAACGCGGCCAGCGCGGCGGCGCGGGTGCGCAGATCGGCGGCGAGCTTGGCGTGGCGTTGCTCGAGGCTGGCGGCTTCGGTGGCGAGCTGGAGGGCGTGGAGGCGGTGCTTCGCGGCTTTGCCGGTGGCGAGGACATCGGCGGCGCCGAGGCCGAGACGGTCGAGCGCGGCGGTGGCGGGATTGCCGGCGTCGTCCTCGACCTCGAGGCGGCGCCAGCCGCGGCCGGGCAGGCTGACCCATTTGCCGCGGGCCTTGAGCAGGAGGGAAATTTCCTCGGCGGACAGCGTCGTGTCCGCGACGCGCAGGGCCACGGTGAGGTCGAACCAATCGCGTTGCCCGCCTTCGGCCGGGGCGGCGTTGACTTCGACGCGGGCGCGCAGCGGCGGCGCGAGCAAGCTGGTGAGTTCGGGGGTGGCGTCGATCGCGAGGCCGGGCGGCAGCGTGGCGTACCAGAGGAGGAAATCCTCGGGAAACGTCTTCGGCACGCCGCGCATCCAGGCGTCGGCGTGGTTGTTCCAGCTGACGCGGAATTCCGCGAGGCGCTCGCTCACCGTCTGGGCGGCGGAGAGGTCGAATTCCAACACGGGATCGTCGGTGCGCCGCGCCGGCGGGGCGCCGCCCTTGATCCACTGCCAACCGCCGAGGCCGCTCCAATGTTGGGCGCAGGGCGGGTTTTCCGATTTGGCCAGGAGCTGGGCGCGGAACTGCACGGACTCGAAGGCCGAGGCGGGCTGGTGCAACCAGCAGCGCAGGACGGGCGTGAGCGCGACATGCCGGACCTTGAGTTCGAGCGACTGCGGCAGGCGCAGGCCGGCCGCGCGCAGACGCGTCATGAGTTTCGGGTCGTTGAGCGCGGCGACCGGCAGCGTGGCGGCGGGGGAGGGCGGAGGGCCTTTCCAGATCCGGCCTTCAAACAGGTAGAGCGGCTCGGGCAGCGCGGAGATGGGCTTGGCGCCGATGGCGTCCCGGCCGTCCGGGGTGACGAGGCGCACGTCGAGACGGTCGGCGCCGGAGGCCGACAAGGCGGCTTCGGGCACGAGGGGCTCGGGCTGGACGGCGAAGGGCGTTTCGTCGGGCAGCACGAGGGCGGGGCGGGCGGACTTCGTGCGCAGCACTTCGGCGAGGGTGATGTCGTCGAGGGTGGGGCGAGGCGTGGCGGCGTCGGCGAGGCCGAGTTCGGCGGCGAGGACGAGGCCGAGGGCCGCTTCGGCCGGGGGCAGGTGCTCGAAATCGGCGGGGCGGGAGCCGCCGAGCTCGCGGAGGAAACGCTGGGTGGGCGATTTCCACGGCTTGCCGGCGCCGGCGCGGATTTCCAGTTGGCAGGCGCCGGTGGCGAGGATGTGCACCCGCAGGCCGGTGATGCCCGCGAGGGGATTGGCCGGGAGCGAGGCGGCGAGTTCGTCGGCGGCGGCGAGGGCGCGGCGCCAGACGGCGAGTTCCTGCTGCACGCTTTGGTCGGAGATGGCGGTGCGGACGGCGCGGGTATCGGTCAGCGGCCGGAAGGCCTCCGGGAGCGGGAAACCGTTCTGCTCGTAGTGGAGCGCGAGGTATTGCCAGAGCGCCCAGGGATCGGCGGGCGGGTGGGCGCGGTCCCACCAGCCGGCGAAGGCGGGGTCGTAAAGCGAGCGATCGGCCGGCGGCGAATAGCGGAAGCCGTGGCGTTCGAGCTGGCCGGGAAAAAGCGTCTGGTTGCCGGCCGTGAATTCGGCGAACAGCTCCGCGAGCCGGCCGAGCAGCTGGACTTCCTCGGCGGCGAGCGGGCGGCCGAGTTTTTCGGCGAGCACGGGTTGCCAGAGTTCGCGGAAGGTCTTTTTGCGCGGCTGCGGCTTGAACGGCTCCGCCGTGGCGGCGGCGGGCGAGGCGGGCGCGGGCCGGCGGCGGTCGTTGCCGGACTCGACGTCGGCGATCCAGGCGCGGCTGGCGGCGTAGGCGTGTTTGCACTGCGTGCCCACGGGACATTTGCACCGTGAGGACCAGTTGCCGCGGGTGTAGAAGAGGGTGACGTCGTAGAGGGCTTGGCCGGCGACGCGGGCCTGGACGAAGTGGTCGGCGTCGGCCCAGGCCTCGATGACGTGGTTGCTTTCCCAATACGCTTCGCCGCGTTCGCGGGTGCCCTCGGGGAACTCCATGAGCCAACTCCGGAGCGCCGCGAGCGCCTCGGGCGCGCGGACGCTGCGGATCGAAGGCTGGCGGGATTTGGACATGGAAGAAGGATCGGCCGCCGGGAACGCCGCAAAACGCGGCGCCGGCACGGGACGGAACGAGGGAAACGTGACCGGGGGCGGCGCCCCCGGCTACTGCAAATTTCCGCCGAACGACGGCGGCGGACTCAGAACACCTGGGCCTCGAGCAGGGCGAAGAGGTCGGCCTCGGTGATGCGTTTCTGCGCCATCGAGTCGCGTTCGCGCAGCGTGAAGGAGCCGTCCTTCTCGATCGTTTCGAAGTCGATCGTCACGCACCACGGCGTGCCGATCTCGTCCTGGCGGCGGTAGCGGCGGCCGATCGCGCCGGCTTCGTCGTAGAACACGGCGTAGCGGCGCTGCAGTTTCTTGTAGAGTTCCTTGGCGCGGGCGGTGAGCGCTTCCTTGTTCTTGAGGAGCGGCAGCACGGCGACCTTCACCGGCGCGATGCGCGGGGAGAGGCGGAGCACGGTGCGTTTCTCGACGTTGCCCTTGTCGTCCTTCACATCCTCTTCCGCGTAGCCGGCGCAGAGGATGGCGAGGAAGATGCGGTCGACGCCGACGGCCGGCTCGATCACGTGGGGGACGAACTTCTTCTTCGACGCTTCGTCGAAGTAGTCCATCGGCTTGCCGCTGGCGTTGGCGTGCTGCGTGAGGTCGTAGTTGCCGCGGGCGGCGATGCCCCAGAGTTCCTGCACACCGAACGGGTACCGGAACATGATGTCGACGGTGCCCTTGGAGTAGAACGCGAGCTTCTCCTTCGGGTGGGCGTAGAGCGAGAGATGCGATTCCGGCAGGCCGACCGAGAGCAGCCACTGGCGGCACCATTCGATCCACTCCTTGTGGCACGTATCCCAATCCGCATCTTCGGAAATGAAGTATTCCATCTCCATCTGCTCGAACTCGCGGGAGCGGAAGATGAAGTTGCGCGGCGTGATTTCGTTGCGGAACGATTTGCCGATCTGGGCGATGCCGAAAGGCAGTTTCACGCGGCCGGTGTCGACGACGTTCTTGAAGTCGACGAACATGCCCTGCGCGGTCTCGGGCCGGAGGTAGGCGATGGCGGACGAGTCGCGCATCGGGCCGACGTGCGTCTCGAACATCATGTTGAAGGCGCGGGGCTCGGTCAGGCTGCCCGGCTCGCCGGTGGCGGGGGACGGGATCAGCGGGATTTCCTCGGCCTTGGCTTCGGTGAAATCGCGGGGCGCGACCGGCGCGAGCGTGCCCTGGATGGCTTTCTTGCGCTTGAAGGACTCGGCGGCGGCCTGGAGGTCGGCGGCGGTCTTTTCGCTTTCGAGGGCGCTGACGTAGCCGACGGTGTTGCCGTCGACGACGACGGGGGAGAAGAAGAGTTGGTCGGCGCGATAGCGCTGTTTGCTGACTTTGCAGTCGACGAGCGGATCCGTGAAGCCGGCGACGTGGCCCGAGGCTTCCCAGACCTTCGGGTGCATGATGATCGAGGATTCGAGGCCGACGATGTCGTCGCGGCGGCGCACCATGTCGTTCCACCAGCAGTCGCGGATGTTTTTCTTCAGCTCGGAGCCGAGGGGACCGTAGTCGAAGAAGCCGGTGAGCCCGCCGTAGATCTCGGACGACTGGAAAACGAAACCGCGGCGCTTCGCGAGCGCGACGATGGCATCCATGGTGACGGCGGGTGCGGTGGATTCGGCGGACATAAGACGCGAGAGCTAGCGGGCGGCGGGCGGTGGGGTCAATTCTCGCCTTCGCGCCCGCGGGCGCTTCGGCGCAGCGAGCCCTCCTTCGCGCCGGAGGCGCTACGGCGCGGCATGCCCGCCTGCGTGCGGCGAGTCGGTCGCCAAGCGGCGAACTCACTTTCGCGCGGCAAGCCCGCTGTTGCGGTGCGGGGCGGTGGCCGGGTTTTGCTTGTGCCGGTTGCAGTTTCGCGCAGACGGAACCTGTTCCGCATTCCCCGTTCCAAGCCGGTCCCTGCGGCTGCGGGGTGTTTTCCAAATCCCTTTCCGCCATGTCCACGCGTGTCTCCCGTTTCTCCCTCGTATCCGCCGTTTTGGTGCTGACCATCGGCGCCGGTCTCACCTTGCGCGGCGCCGATGCCAAGGCGCCCGCGGCCGAAAAGAAATCCGCTCCCGCCAAGAACAAGGCCGCGGCCGCCGAGAAGAAGAGCGACGGCGAAAAGCAATCCGCCGCCGCCAAGACCAAGGGCGCGCCGCTCAAGCTCACCTTCGACTCCAAGCCGATCAACCGCGAGTCCTCCGACCGCGTCAGCTACGCGCCCATCGTCAAACGCACCGCCGCGAGCGTCGTCTACGTTTACTCCAGCAAACGCGTCCGCACGCCGGACTATTCCTCGCTCTTCAACGATCCGCGCTTCCGCCGTTTCTTCGACGCCCTGCCCGGCATGCCCCGCGCCGAGGACGACGAAGCCCCGGTGCCGCCCAACAATCGCAACAACCGCAACGCCCCGCGCACTCCGCCGCGCAACGCCCCCGCCAATCCCCGCGGCCGCTCGCCCGACCAGACCCAGCAGGGCCTCGGCTCCGGCGTGATCATCACCAAGGACGGCTACATCCTCACGAACAACCACGTGATCGAGGACGCCGACGACGTGAAGGTCTCCATTGGCGAATCCACCAAACGCTACGACGCCAAGGTCGTGGGCCGCGATGCCTTCGCCGACCTCGCCGTGCTCAAGATCGAGGCCGACAACCTCACCGCCGCCGTCATCGGCGACAGCGAGCAATTGGAAGTCGGCGATGTCGTCCTCGCCATCGGCAATCCCTTCGGCGTCGGCCAATCCGTGAGCCGCGGCATTGTCAGCGCGCTCAGCCGCGGCGTGGGCATCGGCCCGATCGAGGACTTCATCCAGACGGATGCCGCGATCAATCCGGGCAATTCCGGCGGCGCCCTGCTCGACACCGAGGGCCGGCTCGTCGGCATCAACACCGCGATCCTCAGCCGCAGCGGCGGTTTCGCCGGCGTCGGCTTCGCGATTCCCGTGAACCTCGCGCGCAACATCGCCGAGCAGATCGTCAACACCGGGCGCGTCGACCGCGGTTTCCTCGGCGTGGCGCCGCAGGATCTCACCGAGGATCTCGTTTCCCAATTCGGCACCGAGAAGGGCGCGCTGATCTCCGAAGTCACCGAAGGCAGCCCGGCCGAGAAAGCCGGCCTGAAGGCGGGCGATGTGATCGTCAAAATCCAGGGCACCGCGGTCCGCGATTCGCGCCAGCTCTTGCTGACGGTCGGCCAGTTCACGCCGGGTACGACGGTCGCGGTCGACTATTTGCGCGACGGCAAGACCCGCACGGCCCAGGTGAAACTGGCCCGCCGGCCCGACCAGCCCGGCGGCGAGACCGCGCCCGAGAAGGCCGAGGACATCGGCGTGCTCAACGGCGTCGGCGTCGGCGAAATCACCGAGCAGGTCCGCGAACAGCTCCAGCTGCCGTCCCGCATCAAGGGCGCGCTCATCACGAGCATCGACGCCGACAGCCCGTCGGCCCGGCAGGGGCTGCGCGAGGGCGACATCATTCTCGAGCTCGACCGCAAGCCCGTCGTCGACGCCGATTCCGCCGTGAAGCTCAGCGAGGAAATCAAGGGCCCGAAGGTGCTCGTGCTGATCTGGCGCGACGGCCGCACCCGCTACCTCGCGGTCGACGAATCGAAGGAATAAGCGGACGGAAAAGAAGAAATCGGGGGAAAGAAGAAGGCGGAAACGGGGCAGGAAAACCGGAGACCGGAAGACGGAAACCGGAACTCCGTACTCCGGGTTTCCGTTTCTTCATTCTCCTTTCGCGGCGTTTCTGCTTTTCCCCCGACTCCGGTTTCCGGTCTCCGAATTCCGGTATTGGATCAGGCTTTCGGCGCGAACATCGCCTCGTAATACGGGAGCGGGGAGAAGAGGCCGCCGCTGCGGGCGTAGTAATCGGCGTCGAGTTCGAACAAGCCGTGCTGCGGGCGGGCCCACGCCGCGTCGGGCGCGGGGTGGCGTTGGCGCAACGTTTCCCAGTTCCGGTAGTTCTGGTGGCCGTTGGTCTCGACGAGACCGAGGCCGCCGAGGCCGGGGAAGGCGCCGAGGCGCGCGGCGACGGCTTTGTTCCACTCGACCAAGATCGGGCCGACGGTGAGGTCGGCGCAGAAACACGGCACGCCGCGCTCGTGCGCCAGCTGCGCGATCTTGAGCGACATGCTGAAGGTCTTGGCGATCGGCTTGAGCGCGATGGCCGTGTAACCCATCTGGATCCGCACGAGCGCGTCTTTGTCGGTGTGCGCGCTTTCGTCGGCGGCGAGGCGGGCGGGGATGTCGCGGACGTCGATGTCTTTCTCCTCGGGAAACGGTTCCTCGATCAGCGCGATCTGGTCGAAGGCGCCGATGGCGCGGGCGTGGTCGAGCAGGCGCAGGAGCGTGTCCTTGTCCTCGTAGCGGCCGTTGGCGTCGAAGTAGTACGGCAGTTTGCCGGAGGCGGTGTGCGGCGTGCGGGCGGCGCCGATCGCGGCGTGGATGGCGCTGAGGCGGGCTTTGTCTTTCTCGAGCATCTCGGCCTGCGTGCCGGGCTGGCCGAGCTTGATCTTCATGAAGAAGTAGCCGGCGGCGACGGCGGCCTGCAGCTCCGGAATCGGGATGCCGTAGGCCATGAGCGGGATGCTGGCGACGCGGGCATGGCGGGCGGCGAGCGCGGGGCGGTAGGCGGCGGGGACGAGGTCGTCGAAGGACGCGATGCCGTTCTCGCGCGCGTAGAGCAGCCAGGCGGCGAAATCGACGCCGACGAGGGCGTTGAGGGCGAAGGTTTCGCGCAGGCCGGCGTGGCCGGTGATCTTTTTGCCGTAGGCGAAGACCTCGTGGCGCACGGCCTCGAGCAGATCGACGGGCGACACGAACGACTGCCCCTTGAGCAACCGCAGCGCGTATTCGGTCATCGCATACATCAGCGCGTTGCCGCCCGGTTCGGAGTGGCCGGAGAAGACGTGGGCGTCGCTCCAGAGCACGCCCTGGGAGCAGAGGCCGACGCCGCGGTGGCCGCGGTCGCTCTCGAGCAGCGAGACCGATTGCCAGATCTCGGACATGTAGCCGCCCTTGAAACCGAAGGGGCGGACGAGGGGTTCGCGTTCGAAGTCGGACGCGACGCGGGCGATGGTGATGGAGCGGGACACGGGAGGAGCTGTAAGAGGTAAGCTTTAAGCGGAAAGCTCCAAGCTCAATGCCGTGGGCCGTTGCGCGCGCCGCGACGGCTGTTTCCGGGCTTTTCGCTTAAAGCTTTCAGCTTATCGCTGCGCGGCGGCGTCCGCCGCCGCGCCTCAGCCGGCAAGCCCGTGCTTCGCGAGGTGCACCTTGGTCGCGGCGAGGTCTTTCTTCATCGCGGCGAGGAAGAGGGTGCGTTTCTCGGCGGGCCCGAGTTTGCGGGGGTCGCGCTCGAAGGGCGGGTATTCGAAATGGAAGGACACGGGGCCGCCGACGCCGAGCTCGCGCACGAGTTTGAAATAGGCGTCGAAGGGCACGATGCCTTCGCCGATCGGCGTGTTTTCGATCACGGCCTTGCCGGGCGACTGGCCCCAGCGGAAGTCCTTCAGGTCGAGGCTGCCGATCCACGGGGCGAGCAGCTTGAGCGGCAACGACCACGACTGCCCGCCCTCGGCGACGGCGTGGCGGATGTCGTACTGCAGGCCGAAAGCGCGCGGGTCGAGGTCGCGGACGAGTTCGTAGATGTCCCAGATCGCGGCGCCGACGCGGGCGCCGGCGTGGTTCTGGATCCCGCCGTGCAGGCCGAGGGACGCGTTGAGGGCGGCGAGCCGCTGCAGCTCGGGCTTGAGGCGCTGGAGGCTCTCCCAGACGCCGAGCTTGGCGTCGTAGTTGTAGTTGCCGAGCCGGTACGCCTTGACGCCCTGGTCGGCCGCGACGCGCAGCACGGTTTCGGCGTGCGGCGCGGAAACCCGGGTGATGTCGGTGGTGATGAGTTCGACGACGAGCCCGGCCTTCTTCGCGGCGGCGACGGCGAGGGGCAGATCCCGTTTCACGTTTTCCGGCAGCACGTGGCCGCCGGCGCGCACGGAGAGATCGAGCCCGCCGAAGCCGGCTTCGGCGATGAGCGCGGCCGCCTCGTCGTAGGACATCCACTGCAGCGGCTTGGTGAAGACGTGGAGCGGACCGTATTTGCGGGCGCCGGCGGGAGACGCGGGCGCGGCGGACTTGGCGGCGGGTGCGGCTGCGGCCCGGGCGGCGAGCGGCGCGGCCACGGCGGCGGCACCGAGCAGGGAAACGAAATCGCGGCGGGAGACGGGAGGGGTGATCATGGGGATGCCTTGGGTAAACGCCGGACCGGCGATGCGGTCACGCCGAATCAATGGGCCACGCGGGCAATTCCGGCCGCCGGGCCGCCGGCGTTCAGCCGGACTCCCTCGGTAGAGAGCTGGAAGTTGAGCGTTGAGAGATCGCTCCGTCGAGCCACGGAAAACGTCACCGCAGCAAGTGGGGTGAAAAACCGAACGGTTTTGCACTCAACTCCCAACCAAGCTCTCCCAACTGCCTGAGCTCGGCTCAGCCGCGGCCGCCGCGCAGGAGCACGAGATGGTCCACGCCGCGGGCCTCGAACTCGCGCCAGTAGCTGTCCTCGAGGGCATCGAGGCGTTCCTCGTCTTCCTCCGAGAGTTCCGGCGACAGCTTGGTCGGCCCGAGTTCGGCGCGCAGGTCGCGCTCGGCCAGGCGGCCGACGAGTTCGCTCCAGAACGCATCCTCGACGAAGCGGTCCAGTTTCTCGCGCACCGGCCCCTCGGTGAGTTTTTCGGCGGGGAAGTACTGGCCGTTGACGTCGGCTTCGACGAGGTCGGCGCAGCCGAAGACTTCGGCCAGCTGGAACGTTTTCTGCGCGATGTCCGAGTACCGCTCCGGCATCGTGGCGGGATCTTCGGGGCGCGAGCCCGCGGCGTGGAGCCCGAGATGCACGAGTTCCAGCAGACGCGCGTATTCCTTTTGCGTGAACGAGACCTTCATCCCGCAAGCAAGGAGGGCTTCGCCGCCGCCGCGCAAGGGCGGAGTGCGGACCCCGGACCGGGGATTGACCGGCCGCGGCGAAGGCCGTGTGCTCCGCGCGTCCGCATGAGCACCGCCCCCACGCCCGCCGCCGGCGCCGGATCGTCCGGCCGGCTCGTCTCGCTCGATGCCCTCCGCGGCTTCGACATGTTTTGGATCCTCGGCGGCGACGCCGTCATGCAGATCCTCGGGGCCATGGGCGGCAACGGTCCGCTGCGGTTCCTCGCCCACCAGTTCGACCACAAGGCCTGGGAAGGCTATGTGTTCTACGACCTGATCTTCCCGCTCTTCGTCTTCATCGTCGGCGCGTCGATCGTGTTTTCGCTCTCGAAACTGGTGGAGCGCGAGGGCCGGGCCGGCGCCGTGAAACGCGTCCTGCTGCGCGGCGCCCTGCTCTACGCCGTCGGCCTCTTCTACAGCGGCGGCGTCTCCACGCTCTGGCCCGACATCCGCCTGCTCGGCGTGCTGCCGCGTATCGCCTTGGCTTACACGGCGGCGGGGCTGCTGTTCTGCTGTTTCAAGCCGAGGGCCCTCGCGGGCATCGCGGCGGCGATTCTCGTCGGCTACTGGGCGCTGCTCGCCTTGGTGCCGATCCGCGACGTGCAGATCGAACGCGACGCCGTCCCCCGCGCCCTCGGCGTCGCGAAGCCCACCCTCGCGCAGGCGCAGGCGCTTTACGAAGGCACGACCGCCCGCGCGACCGGCGGCTACGAGCCCGGCCGCAACCTCGCGAACCACCTCGACTTCCTCTATCTGCCGGGCCGGAAGTACGATTTGTACTACGATCCCGAGGGCCTGCTCAGCACGCTGCCCGCCGTCGCCACCTGCCTGCTCGGCGTGTTTGCGGGCCTGCTCCTGCGGCGGCCGGATTTCGACGAACGCAAAAAACTGCTCTGGCTGGTCGCGGGCGGCGCCGCGGCGGTGGTGCTCGGCCACCTTTGGGGCCTGCAATTCCCGATCATCAAGAAGATCTGGACCTCGTCCTACGTGCTCGTGGCGGCCGGCTGGAGCCTGCTCCTGCTGGCGGCATTCTACTGGGCCGTGGACATCCGCAAATGGCGCGGGTGGTGCGGGCCGTTCATCTGGGTCGGCATGAACGCCATCACCCTCTACGTGGCTTCCAATCTCCTCGGCTACCGCCGCATCTCGGCCCGCTTGGCCGGCGGCGACGTGAAGGCCTTTTTCGACGGCCTGGCGCCGCGCCTCGGCGACCTCGGGATCGCCGTGGTCGGCACGCTGCTGATGCTCTGGCTCGCGCGTTTCCTGTACCAGCGGCAGATCTTTCTCCGCCTGTGAACCGCCGCCCCGCGCCGGCGTATCCGGGATTCCGATTCGCAATCGCCGTCGCCGCGGTCCTCGCCGCCGCGTGCGCCGGCCGCGCGGCCGACGTGCCGGTTTTCGCCCCGCACCCGACGATGCTGGTGGCGGAGTGGAAAAAGGAACGCGTGCCCGTGGTCGGCGCCGTCTCGACCGACCCGGTCGTCCGCCGCCAGGGGAAGGAAGAGCGGCTGCGGCACGACCCGGTGTATTTCGCGGAACGGGCGCCGCGTTACGGCGCGGGTCGCGTGATGATCGACCGCGTCACCTTCGCCAACCTGCGGATGCAGTACAACGCGGACGGCTCGGTTCTGCCCGACCCCAACGCCGCCTCCGTCGGCGGGACCGGCTTCTTCGAGGCCCGTCTCCAGCCGGACCGTGATTTGCGCGGCGCTTTCATGGTGCTGGTGGTCTTCAACGCCGGTATCCTCTCCGACTTCTCCGCCAATCCCGAATCGGAAATTCTGCTGCAGGCCCTGCCGCCGTTGCCGGCCGGCGTGGCCACCAAGGTCGAATTCCAGACCAAGTCGCCGGTCCGCCGGAATGTTTTTTCGATCTTCCCCCTCGTTTTCGAGGCCGGTGGCGCGGAGATCCGCAGCAACCTTTCCGTCCCCGCCGCCCGCTACTTTGCCGCGGTCGAACGGGCCCAGCTCGCCGTCGTGCTCGCCGCCTACCGCAAGCAAAACCCCGCCGCCGACGCCGGCGTGCAACCTGTCCTGCGCATCCAACCGCTACTCGCCGATCCGGCGGCCCTGGCCGGCAGGACCGTGACCGCCACCGTCACCATCAATGCCGACGGCGCCACCGAAGATATCGCGCTGCCGGAAGACCTCGCCCCGGCCGACGCCGCTGCCCTCCGCGCTGCGCTGGCCGGCTGGCTCTTTCTCCCGCGCCTGGAAAAAGGCACGCCCGTCCCCACGCGCCTCGCGATTCCTTTCAAGTTCTGATCATCCCCCGCGGATGCGGGGTGGAGTTCGGAGTTCGGAGTTCGGAGTTCGGAGTCGCGCCTATAACCCAAAACGCAGAACCCAAAACCCAAACCCCAAAACTCAAGCCGCGCCGTCGCGGCGATTTCCCAACGCCCAACGCCCAACGCCAAACCCCGAACTCCAAACCCGCGCCACCGATTTCCGCCCCGCGGAAATCAGTAGCGCCCCATCACGCCGTAGAACACGAAGGCCATCAGCCCGGTGCACACGGCGACGCCGGTGAGGGCGAGTTTGAAGGCGTTGCCCGGATCGGAATCGCCGAGGAAACGGAAACACAAACCGGCGATCGCCACGCTGCCGGCGCCGGCCACCAGCAGAAAATCGCGCGTCCGCCGGCTGACCGCCCGCAACACCACCGGCGGCGGGGGCGGCGCCCCGTGTTTGCGCAATTCGTGGAGCAGTTCCTCGTTGGTCGGCAAACGCCCCGGCGCGCCCGGCGGTTTCGCGGCACCGTCCCGACGGGTTGATCTCGGCGCCTCGGCCATGGGCAGAGCGGAAAGGCGAAAGGGGAAAGGCGGAAGGCGAAAAATCGGAAAAGAAGAAACGCGGGGAAAGAAGAAGGAAGAAATTGGGAAATTGGGAAATTGGGAAATTGGGAAATTGGGAAATTGGGAAATTGGGAAATTGGGAAATTGGGAAATTGGGAAATTGGGAAATTGGGAAATTGGGAAATTGGGAAATTGGGAA
>NEUS01000104.1 GCA_002288455.1 Opitutia bacterium Tous-C1TDCM | reverse complement strand
AGCGGGATTCCCTGTCTGGTTTTGGTGGATACGAACGGGAAGGAACTTTCGCACAGCTACCGCTGGGGCCGCTACGTCGGGCCGGACGCGGTGCTGGACGACACCTGGAAGATCCTGCGCGACAACCGGAAGAAAAACCCGCGGCCGAAGAGCTGAGGCGAGGATGTCCGGTTGAAAGCTGAAAGTTGAAAGAACGGAGTCGCGGTGGAAATGCGGCGACGGGCGGCGCATGGGGAACCGCACGGCTATCCTCCCTGCTTCCAATCCAGCTCAGGCAACCGCCGTTTTCCGGCTCAGCCGAACTCATGCAGTTGCGAGAGCTTGGCTGAGAGTTGAGAGCAAAACCGTCAGGTTCGTCAGGTTGCCGGCTTCGGCGATGTTTCCGTGGCTCGGCGGATCGATCTCTCAACCCTCAACTTTCAACTCTCAACTGCATGATCCCGGCTCAGAGCTCGGGGATGACGAGTTCCATGCCGGCCTGCAGCGGTTTGCCGTTGGCGAGGAGGGCGGCGTTGGCATCGTACATGGTGCTCCAGCGTCCGGAGACGCCGTAGTATTGGCGGGAGATTTTCTCGAGGGTGTCGCCGGTGCGGACAACGTGGCGGCGGGAGCCTTTGGCGGCGGCCGCGGAGTCCGCGGCGGCCTGGGCTTCGCGCAGGCGGTCGACCTGGGTGCGCAGTTCCGCGGTGGACGTGGGATCGGCGGGCGGGGCTTTCGCGAGCGTGAGAGCGGCGGCGGCGGGCGGCTGGGTGCGGGTGCCGCCGGTGCCGGCGGCGGGGGCGGCGTTGACGGCGGCGAGCTGGGAGCGGAGGCCTTCGGCGGCCTGTTCGGCTTTGGTGCGAGCTTCCTTGAGGGCGAGGAAATCGCGGTTGAGCTGGGCGTAGGCCTGCTGGGTCTGTTCGTTCTGCGCGGAGACGGTCTGCAAGCGGCCGGCGAGGGCCGTGTTTTCGGAGCGGGAGCGCTCGAGGTCGTTGCGGAGGCGGTTGTTTTCGGCCTGGAGCGAGGTGTAGTCGCGGAGGGAGGCGGCGAGTTTGTTTTCGAGGTCGCCGAGGCGTTCCTTCGCGGCGGGATCGGCGCCGCCGCGTTCGGCCTGGAGTTTGGCGTAGGCGGCGCGGAGGGAGGAGAGCTCGGTGGCGGTTTCGCGCAAACTGCGCGCGAGTTCGGTGGAGTTGGCGGAGGTGCCGGAGCGCTCGACGGCGGTGCGGAGCGCGTCGCCTTCGCGCCGGACGAGCACGAGTTCCTGTTTCAGGATTTTGTGCTCGGTGGAAAGCTGGCTGTAGGCCTCGGCGAGTTTGCCGTCGCCGGCGAGGGTGGCCGTCTCGGGCAAGCGGCCGAAATGGATGTATCCGCAACCGCTGAGGCAGAGGGCGGAGGCGAGCGCGGCAAGGGCGCGAAAGAGACGCATTTCGCGACCCTAGGCCCAATTTTACCTGCCGCGCAATGCTGGGCCGGCGGCGGCGGCGGGAAAATCAGGGAATCCGGAGCGTGCGGCCGACGACGAGGTTGTTGCTTTCGCCGAGGACATCGCGGTTGGCGGCGAGAATTTCGCTCCAGCGGTTGGGGGTGCCGTAGTACTGCGTGGAGATTTTGGCGAGGGTGTCGCCGCCGGTCACGGTATGGGTGCGGGTGCCGCCGGTGGCGGGAGCCGGCGCGGGGGAGTCGGTCCGGCCGACGGTGACGCGCGGGGGCGGTTGGACGGTGGTGATAAGGGTGGCGTTGACGCCGCTGGGGCGGATGGTGACGACACCGGAGTTGGCGGGAGGGGCGGAGCCGGCGGCGGGCGCGGGCGCCGGGGCGGGGGCGGGGGTGACCGCGGGGGCAGGATTGGGAGCGGCGCCAGAGAGGCGGGCCTTGAGGCGGGCGTTTTCCTCGGTGAGGACGGAGGCTTGGGTCTGGGCGTCGCGGAGTTGGACGCGGAGGGCCTGGACGGCGCTGGGGGCCGGGCCGGAGGTCTGCAGTTGCGCGAGCTGATCGCTCATCTGGGCGCGGGCGGCCTTGAGTTGTTCGTTTTCGCTGCGGAGGGCGGTGGCGTCGCGGAGGGCGGTGGCGAGTTTCGCTTCGACGTTGGCGAGATCCGGGGCGGGAGCGGCGGAGAGGCGGCGGTTGAGCTCGGTGCGTTCGGCGGCGAGGGTGTCGACTTGCAGGCGGAGGGCGTCGAGTTGCTGTTTGAGGGCGGCGGTTTCGGCGGCGTGCTCGGCGGCGAGGGAGCGGGCGTCGGCGGCGGCGCCGGTGCGCTGCTGGGAAAGGACGGAGGAGTTCGGGGCGACCGATTTCAGTTCCGTGCGCAGGGTGGCGGCATCCTGTTCGGCGCGGAAGCGCGCGTCTTTCTGGGCGACGAAGTCGAGGTTGAGCTGCGCGAGGGCGGCCTGGGCCTGTTCGTTTTGGGCGGTGACGGATTTGACCTGCTCGGAGAGGGCGACGTTTTCGGCGCGGGTGCGGTCGACGTCGGCGCGGAGCTTCCCGATTTCCTCCTGGAGCTGGGTGTAGTTGCGGAGAGAGGCGGCGAGTTTTTCCTCGGTGGCGCCGAGTTGCTGTTTGAGGGTGGCGGACTCCGCGGCGGAGGCGACGGCGCGGTTACGTTCGGATTGGAGCTGGGTGTAACTGGTGCGCAACGACGCGAGTTCGCGGCTGGTTTCGTTGAGTTTTTCGACGAGGCGTTTGGAGGTGTCGCCGTCGGCGGCGCGGTTCTCGATCGCCATGCGGAGGGCGTCGCCCTGGGCGCGGGTGAGGGCGAGTTCCTGCTGGAGCAGCTTCTTTTCCAGCCGGAGCTCCGCGTTTTCGTTCATCAGCTTCTCGTCGCCGACGACCGTGGCGGCGGGCGCTTCGGGGAGTTTGCCGACATGGACGTAGCCGCAACCTCCGCAAAGCAGGGCAATGACGGCGAGGGAGAGGGAATTCCGCCAAGGGTGCATACGGGATAACGGAGAGAAAACGACCTTCACGGGAGGGAGCAAGAATACGGACTTACGGGCGATACGAATCAGGGAATGCGGATCGTGCGACCGGGGGCGAGGCTGCGTTCGTCGCGCAGGGAGTCGCGGTTGGCGGCGAGGATTTCGGCCCAGCGCTGGGTAGTGCCGTAGTATTGGCGAGAAATACCGGAGAGCGTTTCACCGGCGGCCACGGTGTGGGAGCGCGGGGCGGGCGTCGAGGCCGGGATGGGGACGGGCGCGGCGGCGGGGGCGGGGACCGCGGGACGTGCGGAGGGCCGCGACGGTTCGCGGAGCGTGCCGGTCGGAGTAGCGGAAACGACGGCGACAGGGGCAGGAGCGGCGACGGGGACGGGACGGGTAGGTTCGGCCGTGGCGGGGCGCGCGGCGAGCTGTTGGTTGGCTTTGGCGAGTTCCGCGCGGGCCAATTCGGCCGTGCGTTCGGCGGCGCTGGCGCGGGCGCGGAGCGTGTCGAGTTCCGCGGGATCGGGTGCGGCGGGCGCGGCGCGGACTTGGCTTTCGAGGCGGGCGGCGGTTGCGGTGGCGGCGGCGAGGCGGGTTTCGAGGTCGGCCGCGCGGCGGTTGAGGGTGTCGCGTTCCTGCGTGAGAAGTGCGTAGGAGCGGAGGGCGGTCGCGAGTTTGTCTTCGGTGGCCGCGGCGGAGGCGGCGCGCTGGGCGGCGGATTCGGCCTCGGCCAATTTCGCGACCAAGGAGTCGCGCTCGCCTTCGAGGCGACGGAGCTGCCCGGAGGCGGCGGCGGCGACGGCGAGTTGCCCGCGCAGGGCTTCGCGTTCGCGCTCGGTGTCGGCCAAACGGGTGCGGGATTCGGTCAGGGCGGTGCGGGCGGCGGCGAGTTCGGCGGTGTCGGCGACGGTTTGGGCCTGCCGGCCGGCGGCGCTTTGGGCGGCGGATTCGGCGGCCGCGAGCCGGCGGGCGAGGCCTTCGTTTTCGGCGGCGAGGGCGGCGGCGCGCTGTTCGGCGGCGGCAAGGGCCGCGGTTTGGCGGCCGGCGGATTGGAGCTGGGTCCGGGCTTCGTCGCGGGCGGCGGTCAGATCGGCGACTTGGCGGCGGAGCTGTTCGGTCTCGGCTTGGAGGGCCGAGGCGGCGAGTCCGGAGCGGGAGAGTTCCGCGCGGGCGGTTTCGCTGGCGGCGAGGGCGGCGCGGGCGGAGGCGAGTTCGTGTTGCGCTTCCGGCAGGCCGCGGACGGCGGTCTCGGCGGCGGCGAGCCGGGCGGCGAGGTCGGATTTTTCCGCTTCGGCGCGGCCGGCGGCCTGGCGGAGGGATTCGAGTTCGCGCCGGGCGACGTCGTCGGTATTGGATTTGGCACTACGGAAGGCGGCGAGTTCGGCAGCCGCGGCGGCGGCCGAGGTGCGCAACGCCTCGAGTTCCGTGGTGGCGCCGCGGGCGGCCTGGGCGGCGGTCTCGGCGGCGGCCAGCCGGGCGCGGAGGGTATCGAGTTCCTGGCGCAGGGCGGCGGCGACGCGGTCGGCGCCAAGCCCGAGCTGGGCTTTGTCGGCTTCGGCCTGTTGCCGGAGGGCGGCGATTTCGCGGGCGGCGGATTCGAGCCGGCCGGCGGCGTCCTGCTGGCGGGCGGTTTCGGCTTCGAGCTGGGTGCGGAGACGGAGAATCTCGGCGGCGGAGGCGGCGGATTTGTCGGCGCCCGCCGCGAGTTCCGCGCGAACGGCGGCCAGTTCCCGGCGGAGACCGGCGGCGGTTTCGGATTCGCGGTCCGCGGCGGCGGACCGGGCGGTTTCGGTTTCCGCGCGTTGGGCGGCGAGCGCGGCGGCGGCGGTGGCGAGGCGTTCCTGCAGGGCGCTGCGTTCCTGCGCGAGGGCGGCGAGTTCGGTTTGCCGGGCGGCGAGGTCGGATTCCGCCGCGGCGCGGGCCGCGGTGGCGGCGGTGGCGCGGGTTTCGGCGGCTTCCGCGGATTGGCGGGCGGCGGCGAGGTCGGCGGAAAGGGACGCGGCGCGGGCCTGGACTTCGCCGCGGTCGGCGGCGCCGGCTTGGGCGGATTGGCGGAGCGCGGCGAGGGCGGCGTCCGTTTCGGCGAGGCGGGTAGCGAGGGTTTGCTTTTCCTCGCTGAGGCGACGGACGGTGTCGTCTTTGGCGCCGAGGCCGGCGGCGATCTCGGCGGCGAGTTGGGTGCGTTCGGCGGCGAGGGTTTGGACGCGGGAGCGGAGTTCGCCGAGTTCGGCCGTGTGCTGGCGGCTGGCGCGGAGGGCTTCCGCGAGGGCGGCTTCGGCCCGGGTTTGGTCGGCCGTGGCGGCGGCGAGGGTGGCGGCCAAGCGTTGTTGTTCCGCAAGGGCGGCGTCGCGGGTGCGTTCGGCTTCAGTGCGGGCGGTGCCGGATTGGGCGGTGGCGTCGGCGGCGAGAGCTTCGGTTTGCCGGATTCGTTCCTGGGCGGTCTTGAGGGCGTCGGCGGAGGCTTTTTCGCGGGCGACGGCTTCGTCGCGTGCGGCGGAGGCGGCGGCAAGATCGCGTTCGAGGGCGGCGAGGCGCGGTTCGAGGCGGCCCGAGGCGGCGGCGGCGCGTTCGGCGGCTTCGAGGCGGACGGCGAGGTCGCGTTGGGTTTCCGTTTGGGCGGCGTTGCGCCGGGCGAGATCGTCGGCGCGGTCGCGGGCGGCGGCGAGGGCTTCGCGGGAAACGGAAAGTTCGCGGGCCAAGTCCTCGGTCTTGCGCGCGGAGTCGGCGAGGGCGTCGGACTTGGCGGAGAGGTCGGCGGCGAGGGCTGCCTTGGCGGTGGCTTCGGCGCGGGCGGTGGCGGCGGTGGCATCGCGGAGCCGGCCTTCGAGGAGGATGGCTTCGGCGCGGGCGGCTTCGGTGGCGCGGGAGTGCTCGGTGCGTTCGCGATCCCGCAGGGCCGAGGTCTCGGCGTGAGCCGTCTTGGCGGCGGCGAGATCGGCGGCGAGCGATCTGGATTGCCCGAGGTCGCGGCGCAGTTGCGCGAGTTCAGCGGTCCGCGCGGCGAGCTCGGTGCGGGACGCTTCGAAAGCGGCGGTCCGATCCGCGGCGGTCGCGAGATCGCGGCGGAGCGCGGCTTCGGTTTCGGCGCGGCGGCCGAGCTCGGTGCGGGCGGAAGCCAGATCGCGTTCGAGGATTTCGGCTTTGGCGGCGGCGGTTTTGGCGGCTTCGGCTTGCGCGGAGATTTCGGCTTGGGTGGAGCCGGTGGCGCGCTGGGCTCGTTCGGTGGCGGCCTGCAGGGCGGCGTCGGTTTGGGCGAGGGTGGCGCGGAGGGATTGGAGCTCGCGGGCCGCGACGTCGGCGTCGCGGCGGGCTTTTTCTTCGGTCTGCCGGAGCGCAGCGGCGGCGGTGACGGCGGCGGAGTCGGCGCTGCGGGCGCCCTGGAGTTCGCGGCGCAAAGTTTCCGCGGCCTCGGATTGGCTGCGGGCGGCGACGCGGGCGGCGGAGAGATCGCTCTCGAGGCCGGCGATCCGCTCGGCTTGGGCGCGATTCCGGTCGTCGGCGTTGGCGAGGTTGCGGGCGAGTTCGCTGCGGTTGGCGGCGAGATCGGCGGTGAGGCGTTCGATCCTGAGGGTGTGGTCTTCCTGCCGGGCGCGGGAATCGGCGATTTCCTTTTCGAGGGCGGCGATGCGATCGCGGGCGGATTTGAGTTCGGGGGAAGGTCCGGCGTCGGGGGGGGCGGCGGCCGCGGCTTCGAGTTGGGCCCGGAGTTGGACTTGGGCAGTCTGGGCTTTGGCGAGTTCGATCCGGGCGGCGGCGAGTTCGGCGCGGCGACCGGCGAGCTCGGTGGATTGGGCGGAGAGATTTTCCTGCGCTTCCTTGAGGCGGGCCTGCAGGCCTCCGACTTCGGAGGCGGCGGCCTCGGGGGCGGACCGGGCGGCGAGTTCGGAGCGCAGGCGGGTCAGTTCGCGTTGGGCCAAGGCCAGTTCGGCGGCGACGCGGCTCTTTTCTTCGCCGGCGACGGTGAGCTGGTCGTAGAGGTTGCGGGCTTCGGCGGAGGCGGGAGCGGCCGGGAGGGGGGCGTTGGCGGGAGTGAGACCCAAGGCGGGGGAGGCCGGAGTGGCGGCTTTGGTGGCGGCGGCGGAAGCGGCGGCGGCCGCGGTGGCGGCGCGGAGGTAGGGATTGGAGCGGCGCAATTGGTCGAGGCGCTGGCGGCCTTCGTTCAATTGGGTGCGGGAAAGGGTGTTGAGGACGGATTCGAGGGCTTTGCCGGTGCTGCCGCTTTCGGCGGCGAGGGTGAGCCAGACGAAGGCCTCGATCGGATCCGCGGGAATTTGCCGGCCTTGGGCGTAGGCGAGACCGAGGTTGTATTGGGCGATGGCGTTGCCGCGTTCGGCCTTGGCGCGAAGGGAAGCGAGATCGGAGTTCTCGGTTTTGGGAGCGACGGCGCCGGCGGGTGCCTTGGTCGGCGCAGGCTGATTCTCCGCGGCCGCGGCAGAGGCGAGCGGCAGGGCCAGCAGGGAGAAAAAGGCAAAGCGGGCGGGCATGTGGGCGCGGGAGCTCGCGGATACTAGGAAGCAACGGATCGGTTACAACTCGCGAAACTTGATCGCGGACAGGTGGCCGAAGGCGGTCAATCCGGCGTGTGCCAGGCCTTGGCGCGGGCGACGGCCCGGTGCCATTGGCGGTAGGAACGGCGCAGGGCGGGGGAGGCAGGCCCGGGCTGGAAGAGGTGTTGGCCCGGGGCCAAGGCCGCGAGGGCGGCCTGATTTGGCCAAAATCCGACGGCGAGACCGGCGAGGAAGGCGGCGCCGAGGGCGGTGGTTTCGGCGACGCGCGGCCGGACGACCGGGACGCGGAGCAGATCGCTTTGGAACTGCATGAGCGCGGCGTTGGCGGTGGCGCCGCCGTCGACGCGGAGTTCCCGGAGTTTCAGGCCGGCATCGGCTTCCATGGCGGCGAGCAGATCGGCGCTTTGGTAGGCGATGCTTTCGAGGGCGGCGCGGGCGACGTGGGCGGCGGTCGAGCCGCGGGTCAGGCCGATGAGCATGCCGCGGGCGTCGGCGTCCCAGTGCGGCGCGCCGAGACCGGCAAAGGCGGGCACGAGGAAGACGCCGCCGTTGTCGGGGGCGCGGGCGGCGAGGGCCTCGACGCCGCGGGAATCGCGGATGAGGCCGAGGCCGTCGCGCAGCCATTGCACGACGGCGCCGCCGATGAAGACGCCGCCTTCGAGGGCATATTCGAGCGGGCCGGCCGCGCCGATTTTCCAGGCGACGGTGGTGAGCAACCGGTTTTTGGATACGACGGGTTTTCGGCCGGTGTGCAGGAGGAGGAAGCAGCCGGTGCCGTAGGTGTTTTTGGCGAGGCCCGGGGAGAAACAGCGTTGGCCGAAGAGGGCGGCCTGTTGATCGCCGGCGACGCCCCCGATGGGGACGCCTTTGAGTTCCGGGATTGCGGTGACTTCGCCGTAGATTTCGCTGCTGGCATGGAGGGCGGGGAGGACCTCGCGCGGGATGCGCAGGGCGGCGAGGAGCCGGTCGTCCCAGTCGCCGGTGCGCAGATTGAAGAGGAGGGTGCGCGAGGCGTTGGAGACATCGGTGGCGTGCAGTTTGCCGCCGGTGAGTTGCCACAGGAGCCAGGAATCGACGGTGCCGAACGCGAGTTCGCCGCGGGCGGCGCGGCGGCGGGCCTGGGGCACGTGGTCGAGCAGCCAGGCGAGTTTGGTGCCGGAGAAATAGGGATCGAGGACGAGGCCGGTGCGGCGGCGAAACAGCGGTTCGAGACCGCGTTGCTTGAGGCGGGCGCAGAGCGGGGCGGTGCGGCGGTCCTGCCAGACGATGGCGGGAGCGAGCGGCCGGCCGGTGCGGCGGTCCCAGAGCAAGGTGGTTTCGCGCTGGTTGGTGAGGCCGACGGCGGCGATTTCCGGGCCGCGGAGGCCGGCGCGCCGGACGGCGGCGACGGCGGTGCGGCGGATCGTTTGCCAAAGATCGATCGGGTCGTGTTCGACCCAGCCGGGTTGCGGGAAGTGTTGCGGAAATTCTTCCTGGGCGGCGGCGCGGAGTCGGCCTTGTTGATCGAAGAGCAGGGCGCGGCTCGAGGTCGTGCCTTGGTCGAGCGCGAGGACGAAGCGTCGGGGCATGCCGGACGCTGGGGTGAACGTACCCGGTTGAAAGGTGAAAGTTGAAAGATGAAAGACCGATTCACCGGCCCGAACTTCAACCCGGTTCGCGCGACCGCACGGGTCCGCCGGGTGCCGGCGGCGGGATGGCCGAAACAAATTCCGGACGACCGGCGCTTCGCGGAAACCTTGCGGGCACGGCGATGTCGGACACGCTGCGTTTACCTTTTTCAGCATGAAAACCACGTTTGCTCTCGGACTTGCCCTGCTCGCTCTCGCTCCGGCGCGGGCGCAGATCTTCCGGCCGGAGGCCGTCGACGGTGCGGTGCTCGGCGGCATTGCCGGGGCGATCATCGGCCACAACAGCGGCGACCTGCGGCACAACGGGTGGAAGGGCGCCGCGATCGGGGCCGGCGCCGGTTTGCTGCTGGGGCAAATCATCGGCGAGGGGCGCGCGGACCGGGGTTACGAGCGGGCCGGGTCGCGCGGCCAGTATGGCGGCCCGTATGTCTATCGGACCGCGCCGCGGGTCGAAGTCTCGTATGGCCGCGGTTACGGCTACTATCCGGGTTCGCGTTACGGCAGCGTCCATCGGGGCGGCCGGGGTTATTACGGGAGCAGCCGCGGCTTCGGCGTGCGGCTTTCGTACCCGTTGAATTACGGCGTGTATCCGGATTATGCGGGCGGCGATTACATCTATGCGGCGCCGGCCCCGCAGGTCCTGACGATGCCGGCGGCGGCGCCGGCGCCGCAGACGCAGGCGGTGCCCCAGCAGGTGACGATCATCAACAATTACTACAACAGTCCGGCCACGCCGATGAGCGCGGCGAACGGGCTGTTCGGCCGCTGATCCGGCCGCGGGCCGGCGAGGCTGCGGGCGTGGCCCGACGTCCCGGTCCTTGGTTTTTCGTCTTAACCTTCCATGAACTCCTCCTCCCGTCTTTTGGCGGCCGGCCTCTTGGCCGGCGCCGCGTTTTTCTCCGGCTGTGCGACCACGGCCGGGGTGCAGAATCCCTGCGGCGTGGCCGTGACGGAAATGCGCCCCGATGAACGCGGGTTCGTGGCCGGCACCGGCATCGAGTCGCAGGACATGGTTGCCGTGACCGACAAGATGGCGCGCAGCATTCTCGGTATTGCGCCGATCGCGCGGGCGCAGGTGCCGCCGAGCATCGTGCTGGAGCCGGTGGTCAACAACACGCGTTTCCCGATCAACAAGGACATTTTCCTCACGCGACTGCGCACGCAGCTGAACTCGAAGGCGATGGGCCAGGTCAGTTTCCTCGACCGCGAGATGATGAAGACGTTGGAACGCGAGCGTGAGCTCAAGCGCAGCGGGCAGGTCACCTCCAGTTCCGATCCGCGGCCGGTGGAGTTCGGCGGCGCGGATTATTTCCTGACGGGCAAGCTCGACGGGATGACGACGCGCACCTCGCAGGGCACGAGCGACTATGTGTTGTACAGCTTCCGGCTGACGGATGCGCGGACGAGCCGGATTGTCTGGGAAGATTCGGCGGAAATCAAAAAGCAGGGCCTCGAAGACGCGGCCTACCGGTGAGTGCGACGGCGACACCGCGGCGCGAATGCGCCGCCGGAAACCGCCGCCGGGGCGCGGCGGTTTTTTTGCCGTTGGCCGGAGTGCTGTGGCTTGGCGGGTGCGCGACGCTGCCGGACGACATCGCGGCCGACCGGGCGCGGGCGAAGGCCGGCGGGCCGGCCACGGCGGCCGACCGCGGCGCGCCGGCATTGGCGGAGCGGAACCGCGTGCTCGTCGACTACCGGCAGGCGGCGACGGCGTTGCGGGCCGGCAATTTCGACGAGGCGCGGACGCGGCTCGACGACGCGATTCTGCGGATCGGCGGGATCATCACGAACGACGCGGAGGCGGCCCGCGCGCGCGGGCTGTTTGCGGCCGAGAGCACGAAGCCGTTCATCGGGGAACCGTACGAGCGGGTGATGGCGTATTACTACCGCGGCATTCTGTATTGGCGCGACGGCCAGCCGGACAACGCGCGGGCGTGTTTCCGTTCGGGACAGGTGATCGACAGCGAGCCCGGGCAGAACGGGTACAGCGCGGACTACGTGCTGCTCGATTACCTCGACGGATTCGCGTCCGTGAAATTGCAGGCGGACGGCGCCGATGCCTGGGCGCGGGCGCAGACCCGGGCGGGGGAAAGCAAAACGCTGCCGGCCTACGATCCGGCGGCGAACGTGCTCGTGTTTGCGGAATTCGGCTACGGCCCGCGAAAAATCGCCGCGGGCGAGTACGGCGAAAAACTCCGTTTTCAAACCCAGGATTCGCCGAGCCGCTCCGCGCGGCTGCTGCTCGACGAAGGCCGGCTGGTCGTACCGTTGCCGGCGTACGACGATCTTGGTTTCCAGGCGACGACGCGCGGCGGCCGCGTGATGGACCACATCCTCGGCAACAAGGCGTTTTTCAAAGCGGGTGCGGACACCGCGGGCAACGTGGCGTTGGCCGGGGCGGTGGTCGCGAGCGAGCAGGCGCGCCGGCGGGAACGGCGCGGCAAGGACGGCGACGATGCGGAAGCGGCGGCGATCGGGCTCGGGATCATCGGGCTGATTTCGAAAGTCGCGGCCGCGGCGACGCAGACGCAGGCCGACACGCGGCAATGGGACAACCTGCCGCAGCGGCTGAGTTTTGCCGCAGTGAAATTGCCGCCCGGCGAACATCGCGGCCGGTTGGAATTTCTCGATCGCGAAGGACACGTGCTCGCCAGCCGCGCGCAGACGGTGGCGATTTCCGTGCCGGCCGACGGCCGCGACGCCGTGGTTTTTTTGAGCGAACTAAAGCGCTGAGCCCAAGTCCTACCTTTCACCCGCCGTGCCGAATCTATGAACTCCCCGTCTGTCCTCCGCCCGCTTCCGGGCCGTCTTGGTGTTGTTGCCGCCGTTGCCGTGCTCGCGTTGACCGCGGGTTGCGTGAGCGAGCCTGGTCCGTTTGCGCCGCTCGACACGACGAAGTTCACCTTGGAAAACACGGAGCGTTTCGTGCTGCTCGACCAGCCGGCGCAGAATTCCGTGACGTGCACGGGCCTGCAGCAGATGACGCTGGCGGACGGCCGGCTCGAAGTCGTGGCGAACGTGAAGAACCGGGAAAGCCGGCGGATCCAGGTCCAGATCAGCTGCGTGTTCAAAGACGAGCAGGGATTCTCGACCGGCGACGAAACGCCGTGGCAAAACCTGATTTTGTCGGAAAGCGCGACCGAGGCGGTGCGTTTCACGGCGATGAATCCGCTCGCGAAGAAGTACACGATCCGCGTCCGGCAGGCGCGCTGAGCGCCGCGTTTTCCCTTTTCCCAAACTTCAATCTTCCGCTCGCCATGAACCGTTCCGCTTTGCTGGTCCCGTTTGCCCTCGCGCTGGTTGGTCCGTCGGCGGCGCAGATCGCCGGCACCGTGGAAGTCCCGACCCCGCCGCCCTTGGTCCAGAGTTTGCCGCGGCCGCAATCGACCGAGCTTTATCCGGGCGAGCGGGCGCAGGCGCAGCAGCGGGTTTACGGCCCGGATGCGGCGACGTTGGTCGCGAAGCAGACGGCCGAGGGGATCGTCGCGGGTTTCCGCAAAGTCTATCAGACGCAGCCGGCGCCGCGGATCGTGTTTTACGTGAACCGGGCCTTGGTGGATACGGCCGGCGGCATGAAGTTGGCGGAGCGCGTGGAGCAATTCGAGAAGACCAACGAGGCGCTGAAGACGAGCGGAACGAACACCTACAAAGCCAAGGAAACGGCGGCGCCGACCTTGGCGGACCAGCAGACGGTGCGCGAAATCGAGCGGCTCTTCGGCCGGGCGTTCCGGCATGCCGGCGCGCAACTCGCGGACCAGACGGTCGCGGCGTCGCTGTTGCCGGAAACGGCCGGGGCGCATCTGGTCGGCGAGAGTGCGGCGAAGGACCGCCAGGCGCTGGCCAACATCGCGGACATCGCGATCGAGATTTTGATTTCGAGCCGCAGCCTGACAATTCCCGAAGTCTCAGGAGACACGGCGGTTCCGGTGCCGGATATCCAGGCGACGGCGATCCGGCTGAAGGATGCGGCGATCATCGGGCAGGCGGCCGCGAGCGACGTCATCGGCAAGGGCGTGCAGGCCGGCCGGGTCGCGAAGCAGTTCGGCGCGCAGGAAATCACCGAGGCGACGGCGTTGGCGTTGATGGAAGACATGTTGACCGGCCGGAAATGAGGGCGGGAGCCGGGGATGCGGGGGCGAGTGGGAGCCGGAAAAGGGCAGCTGGAGCCGAGGTGGCGGGAGCGGATTGAGGTGTCGGTTTTGCTTACACTTTGGCGGAGCGAGATTCCGGCGCGGCGGCTGACGCAAAATTTTAACGTTCGTAAAGGTGTGGTTAGCATGGTGCTAGCCAATAGGCCTGATCGGGCCCGGTTTTAGGTCCGAGGTATGCATAGGGAGGCGAGTATGAAAAAACTCCTCCTCGCCTTGGTTTGCTCAGCGGTGTCCCCCTTGGCTTTTGCCGATCTGTACAATCAGAACGTCACGGCCATCTACGGCAGCGGCAACCCGAACGGCGGTTGGGCGACGGATTCCGGTTCCGGCATCACGCTCGCGCTGCGGGCGAAGAACCGGAACACGGGTGCGACCCCGAACGTAAACGGCGTGTATTCCTTCGCGACCGGTTTTTCTTCTCCGGCCAACAACCGGGCGCTTTGGAACTATGAGTTCTCGATCAACAGCGGTTCGTCGTTCCTCGGGGCCTACGATTACTACCTGAGCATCGATACCAACCCCGCACTCAATGTCTCGTTTACGACGATCAGCCCGCTGCTCGCGTTCGGCGACAATTCGTATGGAACGGCAGTCACTCTCAACGGCCAGGGCGCCGAAGGTCCGGCGGCCAACTTCATCGGCTCGAACTCGATCGCGCAGAATTCCCAGAACATCTTTTTCATCGGTCTCAATCCGTTGCTGAATGCCACGTACAACTATGATCTCTTCGCCGTGACGTCGGGCGCCGGCGTCAACGGCACGCGCCTTGCCAGTGTGGCCATGCAGGTGGTCGTCGGCACGGGCGGCACCGCGGTGCCGGATGCGGCTTCGACCTCCCTGCTCATCGGTCTTGGTCTGGCGGGTTTGGTCGGCCTGCGCCGCAGCCGCCGCGCCTGATTCGTTCGAAGTTTTTTCGACCCGGTCCCGCGAGGGGCCGGGTTTTTTTGCGCCCGGCTCAGCGCTTCGGCGGCGTCGCCGGGAAGGTCGTGTTCTTCGTCGCCTCGGCCATTTCCTTCAAGGCCTTGTCGAGGGCGACCTGATCTTCGCCCTGCGTCTTGATGATCGGGGCGCCGGTGGAGAAATCGATCGTGGTGGCGGGTTGGATCGGCACCTCCATGGGAATGGGCCGGAGCGGATCGGCGGAGGGCGCGGCTGGCTTCGCGGCGAGCGGCGGCGGCGTGAGCGTGGGGATGTCGAAATTGGGCGTGGGCAATGCGACCGCGGGCGGTTCGACCTCCGGCGGGCGCAGGGTCTTGAGGAGCCGCGGGCTGATACGCGGCGGGGCCGGCTGCAGCATGGGCCGGATGGTGGTGAGGTAAAACGCGACGCCGGCGGCGAGAATCAGGGCCACGAGGAGCAGGCGGGTTTTCATGGGGACGGCGCACTGTGGCGGCAAACCGCGGCAGCGCAATGCGGGTTCCGGCGCGGACGGCGGCGCGGGTTTTTCGCGGCCGACTGTGCCGGCGGCGCGACAAATTGGCGTGGCCTTGGGGTGGCGCGGGCCGACACTGGCGGAGCATGTCCCGTTTCCAGAGTTACCGCGCGGAGGTGAGGCCGACGCTGGCGTTGGCGCTGCCGATCATCGTCGGGCAGGTGAGCCAGATGCTGATGGGCGTGACGGACAGCGTGATGATCGGGCGGGTTGGGGCGGTGCCGCTGGCGGCCTCGTCGTTCGGCGGGCATATTTTCGGCGTCTTCTATGTGTTGGGCATCGGGCTGATGGTGCCGGTGTCGATTCTGGTGGCGCGGGCGCGGGGGGCGGGCGAGCTGCGGGAGGCGGGCGAGTTCCTGCGGCACGGGTTGGTGCTGGCGGTGGCGTTCGGGGTGGCGGAGATGCTGGCGATGGCGGCGTTGAGCACGCAGTTCCACCGGTTCGGGCAACCGCCGGAGGTGCTGGCGATCGTGACGCCGTTTGCGCTGTGGCTGGCGGCGTCGATTCCGCCGGTGCTGGCCTACCTGGCGTTGCGGCAATTCGCGGAAGCGATGGGGCATCCGTGGGCGCCGATGGTGATCATGCTCGCATCCGTCGGGCTCAATGCGGCGCTCAACTGGATCTTCATTTACGGGAATCTCGGCGCGCCGGCGCTCGGGCTGACGGGCGCGGGCCTGGCCACGTGCGGGTCGCGGTTGGCGGCGCTGGCGGTGATCGCGCTGTGGTTGCGCCGGGATCCGAAGGTGCGGGCGGCCTGGCCGCAGCGGTGGCTGGGGAACTACGACCGCGCGCGCTGGCGCGAGATGCTGCGGATCGGCGTGCCGGCGTCGGGGATGCTGCTGTTCGAGTCGTCGGCCTTTGCGTTTTCGGGGATCATGGTCGGCTGGCTGGGGGCGGTGCCGCTGGCGGCGCACCAGATCGCGATCAGCTGCGCGTCGCTGGCGTTCATGTTTCCGCTCGGGCTGTCGATCGCGGTCGGCATGCGCGTGAGCCACGCGGTGGGTGCGGGCGAGCGGGCGCGGTTGCAACCGATCGCGTTCGGCGCGATGGGGCTCGGCTTCGGCGTGATGGGCGCGTGCGCGCTCGCCCTCTGGCTGGCGGGCCGGCCGATCGCGGGCTGGTTCGTGACGGATGCGGCGGTGATCGCGCTGGCGGTGGAGCTGCTGGCGGTGGCGGCGCTGTTCCAGCTGGTGGACGGCTTGCAGGTGATCGCGGCGTCGGCGCTGCGCGGCGTATCCGACAATAAAGTACCGGTGACGATCACGCTGGTCGCCTACTGGCTGATCGCGTTGCCGCTCGGCTACGGGCTCGGGATCGCCGGCCCGCTCGGCGCGGTCGGCATCTGGATCGGGATCGCGGGCGGGCTGACGTTTGCGGCGATTTTCCTGAGCGTGCGGTACGCGCGGCGGACGGCCGCTTGAAAACCGGAGTTGGGAAACCGGAAACCGGAATTGGGAAACCGGAATGCGGAGACTGGATTTTGGTCGCGGCGGGTTTACCGCGGGAAGCGGGTTCGGATATCGGCGAGGGACAGGCCGGCGACGCGGACGGTTTTTTGGCGCGAGGTGTCGCCGCGTTCGAGGGTCACGGCACGGCGCGGGAGGCCGAATTCGGCGGCGAGGAATTCGCAGAGCGCCTCATTGGCGCGGCCCTCGACCGGCGGGGCGTGGACCTTGACCTTGAGGGCGTCGCCGAGCCAGCCGACGACCGCGCTGCGCGGGGCGTTGGGAATGGCTTTGACGGCGAGGAGGCAGGATGAAGACACGGGGGAAGGCGAAAGGGGAAAGGCGGAAGGCGAAAATCGGAAAATTGGAAAATTGGAAAACTGGAAAACTGGGAAACGGCGGAGGGCGGAGGGCGGAAGGCGGAAGGCGGAATTGGGAAATTGGGAAATTGGGAAATTGGGAAATTGGGAAATTGGGAAATTGGGAAATTGGGAAATTGGGAAATTGGGAAATTGGGAAATTGGGAAATTGGGAAATTGGGAAATTGGGAA
>NEUS01000103.1 GCA_002288455.1 Opitutia bacterium Tous-C1TDCM | reverse complement strand
TTCAACCGCACCGTTTGGTTCGCCGTCCCGTCGACGGCCTCAGTCGTTTTATGTTTCACACCATCAACGTCGCCAAACAGTGCGCCTTTTGGCGACTATCTCTTCTTCTGCATGAGTCCGGCTTAGCCGAACTCATCCAGTTGGGGGAGCTGGGCTGGGAGTTGAGAGCAAAACCGTTCGGTTCGCCGGCGGCGTGCGGCAGCGACGTTTTCCGGATCCTCGGCGGATCGATCTCTCAACCCTCAACTTTCAACTCTCGGCTTTTGGCTCAGGGGATCCGGAGTCGCTGGCCGGGGCGCAACGCATTCTCGCCGCGCAAGGTGTCGCGGTTGGCGTCGTAGATTTCCTGCCACCGGTTCGTGGTCCCGTAATAGCGCACGCTGATGCGGGTCAGCGAATCGCCTTCGGCCACCTGGTGGAAACGCGGCGCCGGCGTGACCGGCCCCGGGGTCGCCGGCAAAGGCGCCGCCGCCGAGCCCGCGAGAGGGGCCGGCGCGGCCCCGCCGTTGATCAGGCGGGCGGCCGAAGCGATCTGGTCGAGCGTCCCCTGCGCCTGGCGCAACCGCGCGGCGATGGCCGCGTTTTCCTGCTGCAGCTGCGCGACCCGGGCCGTGCGGTCGCGGTCCAGCGCCTGCACCGTTTCGGCCAGCCGGGCGATCTCGGCGCGCGCCGCCGTCAAATCACGCTGGGTCGACGCCAGCTGTCCGGCCGTGGCGGACAAGCCGGCCGCCCGCTGCTCCGCCTCCTGTCGCGCCGCATCGCTCTGGGCCAAGCGGGCGTTTTCCGCCCGCAACGCGGCGACGCGGCCCTGCAAATCCTTCAGCTCCGCGCCGATTTTCTCGTTGGCGCCGGTCAGCTCGGCCACCGTCGCGCCGTGCTGCTCGGATGCCTTCTGGCTTTCCGCCAACCGCGCTTTGACTTCGCCGAGTTCGGTCTGCAGCGCCCCGACGGCGGCGCCGGAATTCGCCAACTGCGCGTTCTCCGTGCGCGCCGCCGCGAGCTGGCCGCCAAGGTCCTTCACCTGCGTCTGCAAACGCTCGTTGTTGGCGCCGAGCTCCGCCACGACGTTGCGCTGCTCCTGCAACGCGCGATCCGCGGTGGCGACCCGGTTCCGGAGATCGGTCAATTCGCTGCGGACGGATTCCGCCGTGCGGCCGACCTCGGCGAGACGGCGCTCCAGCGCCGTATTCTCGCCGGCCAATTTCTCGTTGAGCCCCGTGAGCTCCGCGACCGTCGTGCCGTGCTGTTCGGCGGCGCGCTGGGCCTCGGCCACCCGGGACTTGAGCTCGGCGATTTCCGTCCGCAAAGGCGCGGCCGCTTCGCCGGCCCCGGCGAGCCGCGTATTCTCGGCCCGAAGGGCGGCGAGCTGGGCCCCGAAATTCGCGGCCGCCGCCATCTGCTCCTGCAGGGCGCGCTCCGTATTGCCGGCGCGGGTACGCAGCTCGGCCAATTCGCCGCGCGCCCCTTCGGCCGTCTGCCGCAATTGCCCGAGCTGCCGTTCGAGCGCGGTCTTGTCCGCGGCCAGTTTCTCGTTGAGGCCGGTGAGTTCCGCGACACTGGCGCCGTGCGACAGCGCCGCGCGCTCCGCCTCGGTCTGGCGGGATTGCAGCAAGCCGAGCTCCGTCCGCAACCGCTCCGCGGCGCTCCGCGCCGTTTCGAGTTCGGTCTGCAACGTTTTCACCCGGCCGTTGGCGTCGGCCAGATCCGCCTTGAGGCCGGAATCCTCGGCCCCTTTGGCCTGCAACAAAGCCCGGTTGGCATCCGCGAGCGCGCGGTTGGTCTCGCGCGCCGCCTGCAACTGGGCGGCCAGCGACGAAACTTCGCGGGCGGAACCCCGCCGGTCTTCCTCGAGCTGCGCCTCGAGGGAGCGGACTTGGTTCTGCATCGTCTGCATTTCCAATCGCACCGCCTCGGAGGGCCCGGCCTTGGCCGCGCTGGCCTGGGCCGCCAACGCGGCGGCCGTGCTCTGTTTCGAAACTTCGAGGTCTTGCAGCAGGCTTTCGTTCTTCGCCTTCAGCTCGTTCGCGGCCTGGACCGCGGCTTCGAGCTGCCGGCTTAGATTCTCGGCCGCGGCGCGCTCGGCGCCGGCGGCCGGGCGGGCCGCGAGTTGGTCGCGCTCGGCCGTGAGGGCCTCGATGCGGGCGCCGAGGCCGCGGCTGGTTTCCTCCAGGCGCTGGGCCTGCGACAGTGCGAGCGCGAGCCGCTGTTCGGCCGCCGCCTTGTCCGCGGACAATAAATTCTGCTGCCGCGTCGCTTCCGCGAGCGCCTCGCGCGCCTGAACCACGGCCGCCTGCGCGCCCGCGCTGTCGCGCTGCGTGCCGGCGAGGCGGTCCCGATCCGCGGTCAACATCTCCACCTGCCGCGTGAGCTCCGCGAGCCGCGTCGCGCCGGCCCCGGCGGTCTGCGCCTGACGTTCCGCGGCCGCGAGCCGGTTGCGCAGGCTTTCGGTTTCGGCGCGCAGGCCGGCCAATTGATCGCGTTCCGCCGTGACGGCCGCGAGACGGCGACCGGCCTCGGCCAACTGGCTGCGCGCAGCCTCCAGCTCGGCCGGATCGGCCGCGGGAACCGCCGCCTTGGCGGCTTGCGCCACGGCTTGGTCCCGCTCCGCCTGCTGGGCGGCCGCGGCCTGCTGCGCCGCCGCGAGCTGGGCCTTCAAATTTTCCCCGGTGCGCCGCAGCACCATCATCTCGTCCAACGCTTCGCCCAACTGCGCGCGCAGCGCCTGCAACGACGCGGCTTCGCTGGCCGGCTTGGATTCGGCTTCCTTGAGGCGTTGCTCGAGCGCGGTCTTCTGGGCGCCGAGGGCGTCGCGTTCCTGCGTGGCCGCGGCCGCCGTCTGCTCGGCCCGGGCCGCCCGTTCCTGCAAAGCGGGCACGTTGGCCGCCACCGCCGCGGCCGCGCGCAACTGTTCGTTCTCGGTGCGGATCCGGCCGATTTCCGCCGTCGCGGCGGCGAGCTGCTCGGCCGCGCGGGTGGCTTCCGGAGCCGGTCCGCGGCCCGCGGCGGCCAGTTGCCGGTTTTCGGCCGCCAGTTTTTCGTTGGCCGCGCGCAGCTCGTCGACTTGGCGGGTCAGTTCACCGAGCCGGGCGGAATCGGCCGGCGCGTTGCCGGCCGCGGCGGCCGTACCGCCGGCGTCGCCCGGCCCTTTGTCCTGCGCCAGCCGGAGCTGGCGGCTCAATTGGGTGAGCTCGATCGTCGAGCGCTTCACGTCGTCGTTGAGGCGCGCGTTTTCGGCGATGAGTTTGGCGATTCGCGGATCGGACGCGGCCACTTGCTGGAGCGAACCTTCGGCCCCGGCAGCCGCATTCACCGACGGCGCCGCCGGCGCCGGCGCGCTGGCGCGGGCGGCCATTTCCTCGAGTTGGCGCAGCGCCGCGGACCGTTCCTGCAGCGCTTGGGCGAGGCGCGCCTCGAGTTCCGGCACCTTCGGATCGGCGACCGGTGCGGCGGGCCGGTTGGCGGCCGCGGCGAGGCGGGAATTCTCGGCGCGGGCCGCGGCCAATTCCTGCTGCACCGCGGCGAGCCGCGTGTTCAACGTCGCGGCTTCCTCGGCGCGCGCGCCGGCCGCGGACGCCGTCTGCGTCGCGTTGGCGGCCACGGTCTTGAGCTGGGAGTTCTCCGCCGTGAGCCGGCTCGCGGCGTCGCGGGCTTCCTTGAGCGCGGTCTCGAGCGCGGCGAGTTGGGCCGCGGCCTTGGTCCGCTCGGCGGCATCGGCTTGGGCGGCGTTGACGGCGACGGTGGCGGCGGCGAGGCGTTGCTCCAACGTGGATTTGTCGCGGGTGAGACCGGTGGCCGCGGCGGTCAACCGGCTGTTTTCGGTGCGCAGACGTTCGAGTTCGGCCTCGGCGGCCGCGGCCCGGGCGGAGAGCGCCGCCACTTCGGGCGCGGGCCTCGCGGGAGCGGCGGACGGCGCAGGTTGGGCGGCTGCCACGACCGGAGCCGCGGCGGCCGGAGCGGACGGCGCGGGCGCAGGCACGGGGGCGGTCGGAGCAACGCGGGCGACCGGGGCGGCGGCATCGCGGTTGGCGAGTTGCTGGCGGAGGCGCGCGATTGTGAGGTTGGCTTCGGCCAATTGCGCACTCGTCAGCTGCCGGGCAACGATGTCGCGGCCGACGGGTTTGGCGCCGTTCTCGACGGCGAGCGCGAGCCAGGCGTAGGCCTCGGCGGGATTGGCCGGCAGGCCGCGGCCCTCGGCGAGCAGAATGCCGAGGTTGTTCTGCGCGGGCGCGAAATTCTGCTGGGCGGCGGCGCGGTAGTTTTCCGCGGCGCCGGCGAGGTCGGTCGGACCGCCGCGGCCTTCCTCGAGCATGAGGGCGAGGTTGTACTGCGCGCGGGCGTAGCGCTGGGTCGCGGCGGCGCGGTACCAGCGGACGGCGGCGGGTTCGTCTTTGGCGACGCCGCGGCCCAATTCGTAGGCGAGGGCGAGATTGTACTGGGCTTCGGGGACCCCGCGGTCGGCGGCCTGACGGAACCAAAGCGCAGCCTCGAAGAAATCCTGTTTCACGCCGATCCCGCCGGCGTACATGTTGCCGACGTTGAATTGCGCGGGGGCAAAGCCCTGCTCGGCGGCCTTGAGGTAGAAGCGGAAAGCCGCGGGCAGATCGGCCGCGACGCCGCGGCCCAATTCGTGCATCATGCCGAGATTGAATTGCGCGGCGGCCAGTCCGCGTTCGGCGGCCAACTGGTAAAGCTTGAGCGCCTCGGCGGCATTTTGCGGCACGCCTTGGCCGTTGGCGAAAGCGTTGGCCAAGGCGTTCAGCGCCTCGGGATCGCCCTGCTCGGCGCGGGCCCGGATCGTCGCCAAATCCACCTGGGCCAACCCCCTCGGGATCGCCGGCCCGAGCGCCATCAGCGCCGCGGCGAGCAAGGCGCGATACTTGGGGGAAAGGGCGGGAAGCGGACGAAGCCCGACGGATTTAGGCACGAGGTTCGTTTAAGGCGAATACCCTACACGGAAGCAAGGCGGCGTCTTGCATGCCGTGGATGATTTTCTTGTCCGGCGGACAGAAGGTCGCGAGGGCACCGGAGAGCACCGGCCGGCCGCCGATCACAAAGTAATACGGACACAACCGCAGGCGCCCGCCCGCCTCCGCGACGGCCGGAGCCGCCCCGTCGGCCGGCACCGGGCCGAAGACCGGATGCTGGAGCCGCCGCGGTTTGCGGTAGGCTTGCAGGACGTGGAGGTTGGCGGGCGCGAGGGCGACGGCGCGCTCGACGCCTTCCTGCCATTCCTCGCGGGAGCAATCGCTGCCGAGCACGACGCTGCGGGCGCCCCAGGCGGTCTCGTGGTAGCCGCTGATCTTGATGATGAGGTCGCGTTCTTTTTGCGAAGCGCCGATCAGCTCGCGCCAATCGTGCAAGAGCCGCTGGCCGACGCGCGGACCGTCGAGCACCGCACCGGGCGGCAACGGCGCCGGATCGATGATCCACGACGGCGGAATCAAGGTGCGGAGCAGCTTCAACGCCTTCCCGCCCAGGGCCTCGCTCCAATAGTCCTGCAGCAGGTGATGATGGAAGAGCGCGAGCGCGAGTTTCTCTTCCTGGAACGGCCGCATCGGCGGCGCGATCGCGACCTCGCCCGCCGCCCACGCCTCGAAAAAGAACTTGGCCGTGCGCAAATTCCCCAGATCGAAGAGCTCGAAGAACCGGTAAACGACGTCGATCTTCTCGGGGTTGCCTTCGACGTCGAAGAAGAGCGCGTTTTCCAAAGGAAACACGTCCTCGGGCCGGAGGCAGAACACGCGTTTGCCCTGGAGCTGGAGCTGTTGCGCGAGCCATTGCATCTCGGGCCGGTAGGTCGCGGCTTCGTCGCTCACGACGAGCGCGATCAACGGATTCCGTTCCTGCGGGCGCAAGGCGGCGAGCGCGGCATGGAAATTCCGGATCATCGCGTCGTCGGCTCCGACCACCGCCGCGGCCGGATCGCCGGCATAGAGGCGGTTGAGAAACGCTGTGAGACCGATACCACCGGGCACGGAATCCAATTCCGTCAGGACAAAGCCTTCGTCCGTGAGCAGCAAATCCGGCCGGAGCACGGGCGGCAGGGCGCCGCGGTTTTTCGGCTCGCGCGCATGGGCGACGAGCGCGGCGGGTTTGCCGCGGTCGAGGTAATCCGCGACCCAGGGCGCGAGCAACGGCTTGTTGCGGAGGAGATTTTTGCCCGTCGCGGAACGCAGGTACAGCGCTTCGAGCGCCTGCTGGAATTCGAAACACGCGGCGCCGATCACCTCGAGTTGCGCGACTTGCTCGGGCGTCAGCGGCCAGGCTTCCGGGGACAGCTGCCACGTCTTGTCCTCGAACAACGGCTGCGCGGCGAGCGCGGCGCGGATCTGGGCGTGGGCGAGCGGCATGGTCGGAAGAGGCCGCAAGAGGACCGGAACCGCCGCGAGTGCAAGCGGCCCCGGGTCCGGCGCGGCGCCTTATTCCTCCATCTGGATATCCTTGTTCCGGTGGCGCGGGCAGCCGGCGCGGAGCCAGGCGTTGACGAAACGGTCGAGGTCGCCGTCGAGCACGCCCTGCGTGTCGCTCGTGCTGATGCCGGTGCGCAGGTCCTTCACCATCTGGTAAGGTTGCAAAACGTAGCTGCGGATCTGGCTGCCCCAGCCGATTTCGCCCTTTTCGCCGTAGAACTTGTCCATCTCGGCGCGCTGCTCGTCCTGCTTTTTCTCATACAGGCGGGACTTCAGCACGTTGAGCGCGGTGGCGCGGTTCTTGATCTGCGAACGTTCGTTTTGGCAGACCACGACGATGCCGGAGGGGATGTGCGTGAGGCGCACGGCGGAGTCGGTGGTGTTGACGCCCTGGCCGCCTTTGCCGGAGGAGCGGTAAACGTCCACGCGGATCTCGGCCTCGGGAATGTCGATCGCGATCTCGTCGTTGACCTCGGCGATGACGTCGACGGCGCAGAACGAGGTGTGCCGGCGTTTGTTGGCGTCGAAGGGACTGATGCGCACGAGGCGGTGCACGCCGCGCTCGGCCTTGGCGTAGCCGTAGGCGTTCTCGCCCTTGATGAGGATGGTCGCCTTGCTGATGCCGATTTCGCCGGGCTGCACGTCCTGCAACTCCACGGTGAAACCGCGGCGTTCGGCCCAGCGGTTGTACATGCGGAAGAGGATGTCGGCCCAATCGTTCGACTCGGTGCCGCCGGCGCCGGCCTGGATCGAGAAGATGGCGTTGTTGCGGTCGAATTGGCCGGTGAGGAAAGAGGCGATCTCCAGTTGGTCGAGTTCGGGGCCCATGCCGTCGACCTGCCCCGTGACCTCCTGCGCGTACAGGTCCTTTTCGGCGGCGTCGGCGGCGTCGATCAACTCGAGCATCACGCCGAGGTCGTCGACCTTCTTCTTGAAGGCGACGACGGGCAGCACGGACTTCTTCAGGCCGTTGAGCTTGACGATGTGCTTCTGCGCCCGGTCGTTGTTGTCCCAGAAAGTCGGGGCGCCCATCTGCGCCTCCATGGCTTCGATTTCACGCTGCTTTTGATCGCAGTCAAAGAAACCTCCATAGATGCCCGGCGCGCTTCGTGATGTTTTCGATCTGATTGAGGGTTTCGGTGGAGACCATGTGGAAAAGGGAAAGGGTCAGAGCGAACCGGCCCGCGGCGAAACCACAAGGCCGGAAACCGGCCGCGGCCGCTTCACGGCACGACGCGGCGGAGCAGCGGAATCTCGAGCAGGAACCGGACGCGCCCCGGCGTGTCGTCGTCGGCCTCCGTCGTTTCGCCGCCCGCCGCGAACACCAAAGTCGTTTCCCCGGGCGCCACCGGGATCGCCGGCAACGCGAGGGTGCGGCGTCCCGCCGGCAATTCCCCCCGGAAGATCACCGTGCCGCCCTGCCGCACCTCGAGCGGCCGTGCGACCCGCGAGCGCACGCGGAGCCGCAGTTCCGCGTGCACCGGGGCCGGATCCGCGTTGCGCAGCACCAGAGTCGCCTCCGGCGCGCGCGCCCAGCGCCACGTCGACTCGCCGTCCCATTGCTGCGGCGACCAGCCGTCCGCGTAGGCGGCCTGCAGCGCCGCCCCGGATGCCTTGGCCGCGAACTCGGCCGGCGGCCGCGGCGTCTTCTCGAACCGCATCTGGTCGAAATAGCGGATGCCGAAAGGCACGAAGCAGTTGCCGAGCAGAAACCAGATCAGCCACGCCTTCGTCGGCCGCAGCGCGAGCAGGAGGTTGAACGCGAGCGTGATCGGCAGCGCATGGCGCGTGATCGTGAAATGGCTTTCCCACGACAAAAAACTGATGCAGGAGAAATAGACCGCCGCGACCGCGCCGAGGCGCCACAGCGGGTTCTTCCAGTCGCGGTGGAGCGCGACGTACACGCTCTGCGTGACGATCGAGACGATCGTCAGCGCGGCATGCAGCTCGTAGCTTTTGAAGAATTCAAAAATGATCCGGTGCCAGCGGATCGGACCGTGGAGCGCCGTGACGCTGAACTCGCCGAGCTTCTCCATCATGCCGCGGAACGGCATGGTCAGATTGCCGCCGTCGAAACCCACCTCGCGCCCGCGGAAACGCCACAGCACATACGCCACCCAGAGCAGCAACGGCACCACGGCGATGAGGCCGTAGACAATGTTCTTCCGGATCGCCTCGCGCCACGGCGGCCGGATTTCCGCGAGGCCGACGAAGCCGATCAACGACGTGCTGCGGACCAGCGCGGCGGCCGCCAGCAGGCCGGCGCCCGCGGTGCCGCCCACCGTCAACGCCGCGACGATCAGCGTGAAACTCGGCAGGTCCGTCAGCGAGGCCTGCATCGATTCGATGATCCCGCAGGTGAGCAACATCGCCGCGAACCCGGCGAGTCCGCTCCAGCCGAGCGGGGCAAAGAGACGGCCGGTCAGCCACGCGAAGGGAATCCAGAAGAGCAGGTTCATCGCGGCGTAGGCGTTGATGACCCAGAACGGCTGGCCGAGCCCGGCGATCCACGCCAGCCACGACACGAGAATGCGTTGCCCGCGGTACGGCGGGTTGTCGAGGGCGACGTGCAGCTGCGGGTCGCGCAGCAGCGGATCCAGCGCCATCTGCGCGTAGAGCTGGCCGTCGAAGCCCCAGCGGTGCGCGGGAAACGGATCGATGTACTTCGGCGTGGCGCGGAAAACGGCGAGCCCGCGGTCGTCGAACTCGCGGCCGACGCGGAGGAATTTCGTGATCCCGTGCTCCGGCGTCCAGATGCCCGCGTACACGCGCAGCAAAAACGCGAACGCGGCGAGCGCCACGAGGACGAAGGCCCAGCGGGGCGGTGGCGGAAGTTGGAAACGCGGGGCCGGCACGAAAAAGGAACGCGCAGTCAAACGCAGCCGCGCGCCGCGCCGGAAGCTTTTTCGGCGGCGGCGGCCTCAGCTCGCCGGAAACACCCAGGAATCCCGAAAAATCACGCCCAAACCTTCGTCGGCCAAGCCGCTCAGCACGAGCGCTAGGCCGCCCATGCCGACCAAGGCGAGCGCAAGGCCCAAGAGAAGGGCCCGGATCCGAAGGCGAGCTTCGGCATCGAAACCGTCGGATTCCCGGCGGCTGGAGCGGCGTCTGCGGTGCAACCGCCTCGGCTCTGTCTGGAGCTTTGATGACATAACTCGCTTACCATGCTTGAAAAACGGACACGCTAGAATCGGGATAAGTCCCGGTTTGGCGGGCGAATTGTTTCCGCAGCGGCGGGAAATCGACCGTCACTCCGGCCGGAAAAACTCCGGCCGGAGGCCGAGATCAGTCATCGGCAGGTGGAAAACCGGCGTCACCGAACCTGACAGCGGCGGTACGATCCAATCCCACCGCGCGGAGACCGGCCGGCCGGCCTTCTTCTCCGCCCCGCAAAACCGCATGAACTCCGCGCTCGCGGTGTGGTGATCCACAATCCGGCATCCCGCCGCGCCGAACGAGTGGAGGACTGCCGTGTTCAATTCGATCAGAGCACGATCCTTCCAAAGCACCGACTTCGATACGGTGTCCAAGCCCATCACCCGCGCCACCGCCGGCAGCACGTTGTAACGGTTCTCGTCGCCCAGATTGCGGCAGGCAATCTCCGTGCCCATGTACCAGCCGCTGAACGGCGCGAAGGGAAACACCGTACCCGCCACCCGAAACGCCAGATCGGTCACGACCGGCACCGCGTACCAACGGAGACCCAGGTCCGCAAACGCGGGCCACGCGGGATGGGACAGCGGGATCTCCCGGATCAGACCCGGCGGCAGCGGGACCAGCACCGGCCGCCCATCTTCCCCCACCAGAATCCAAGGCAGGAGGTCGAACGCCGTCAGGGAACCGGGCGGGGTCCAGCCGAGCGCGATCGCCTCGGCTGTCAGCTCGACGTTCAGGGGATCCCCGAGCACGGAACCGTTTCGGAGGTAGCCGGCGTAGCCCGCCAGCTGCCGGTTCCGCATGGTGATACCACGGCGACCCGGCTCGGCCGGGGCAAACACCGTCATGAAGGGACGCACCGCCCCGTCCGCCGTCGAGCACGCCACATGCTCGCACAACGCCGCCACCACGTCCGGCAGATCCGTGCAATCCCGCCGGTCGCTTACCTGCAGGCTCCGCCAGTGGAGCCGGCCGATGCATCTCGCTTGATTCCGCCAAGCGACCCGCGCGCCGAAGGCGAGCTCAGCCTCCGAGAGCGCGGCTGGACGGCCGGCGGCCAAATCGCGCCGGCATTCCTCCAGGCGGACGGCCGCCGTCGACGCCAGCAATCCGGCCGTCTCCGCCTCCCGGAAAAACGCCGCCAAATCGGAGCCGTGGCAGCCCGCATCGGACCGCTCAGGGAAGGGCAAATCAGGCAGCAGCGCCATCGCGCGGAGTTCCGGGAAACTCAGGCAGTCAGCGGCCCACGTCCGCCAACGGCAGCACGATCCGGGCGGTAAGACCGGGCGCCGGGGCATTGGCGAAAAGCAAAAACTCGCCCCCGCAGGCCCGCGCGTACTCACGGGCGAGGAGCAGACCCAGCCCGAGCCCCTGCTGCTCGAACTGTTCGCGCCGGAACTGGCGCAACGGAGCGACCGCCGCAATTTCCGCCTCGGTCATGCCGCGACCTTCATCGACCACCGAGATTGCGTAAAAATCCCGGACCGGCCGGCCCGACACCCGGATCGGCGTGCCCGGAACGGAAAACTTGCAGGCGTTCTCGACCAGATGCCGCACGACCAAGGGTAGACCCTGCGGCAGCACCACCACCGCTCCAGAAACCGCATCCAACGTGAAATCACGCACGCGGCCCGCCTCGCACAGCGCGACGTCGCACCACTTCGCCAGCACCCCGATTTCGAGCGGCACGGTCGCGCGCACGATCGTCCCGCCGTCTCGGCGCCGGTTTTCCGTCTCCACCAGCGCCGCCCAGAGTGAAAAATCCTCAGCCACCCGCAGCAGGCGTTCGCCCGATCGCCGCAGATAGCCGCCGAATTCGATGTGCTCGCGGGATGAAAGCGGGTCATTCATTTCGCCGCGCATCGTCAGGAGGTCCGCATAGCCAAGAACGCCCGTCAGCGGCGTGCGCAATTCGTGGGGCAGCACACGGGTGAGGAAATTGCGCCGGTGGTCCGATAGCTGGCGGACGCGCTCCGCGCGCTGCAGCCGCAACTCGATCGTCCGCAGCAGATCTTCGGTTTGGTACGGCTTCATCACGTAATCGTCGGCCCCCAGCGACATCCCGCGGCGCTGGTCGGCCGTTTCCGCCTTCGCCGACACAATGATGAACGGTGTGTCGGCAAGCTGCGGACGCCCTTGGATGCGCTCCAGCAGCTCGAAGCCGTCGCAATTCGGCATTCGTACGTCGCTCAGAATCAGATCGGGGGCAACCGACACCATCGCAGCCAAGGCCTCAGCCCCGTCGGGCACCGCCACCACACGGTAACCGGCCGCCTCGAGCGCGGCTACGGTGACTTCGCGGATCAGGTCGTCGTCTTCGGCTAGGAGGATTGTCTTGGCGCTTGCGGGGGCGGTCATGGTAAGGAGACGCGGGACAACAGGGCTGTGGGCCGGGCCGAACCAGCAGCCCCGGCATCGAACGGGACGGAAACCACGAAGGTCGTGCCGGGGCCTGCGGCAGGCTCGAGACCGATCGTGCCGCCGTGGGCCGCCACGATGCGCTGGACAATGGCCAGTCCCAGGCCGGTGCCTTGGACGGAGCCCACATTGCCGGCGCGAAAGAAGGGCTCGAAGAGCCGGCGACGGTCCGCCTCGGGGATCCCGCGGCCCAGATCCCTCACCGTGAGCCTCCATTTCCCGTCGCCGGCTTCTAGCGTCACCGTCACCGGCGTATCTGCTTCGGAATACTTCAGTGCATTCGAGACAAGGTTGTCGGCCAGCGCGCGGATCTGCGCCCGGTTGATTCTGGCCTCGACGGGCATCGCGGGCGACCGCAGCTCCACCCGCGGGGCGGGCAGCGAGCCGTTGAACGCTTCCGCGGCCTGCCGCAGCAAAGCCCCGAGATCGGCCGGCTCAAGATTCGCGGGGCCTCCGGCATGGTCGAGCTGGTTGAGCAACAGAACCTCGTCCACGAGCGCCTTGAAGTTCGCCAAGGCCTTGCCTTGGAGCGCCAGGTGCCGAGTGAACGACGGCCGCAGGTCCGCAGGCAGCCGATCCGCCCCTCGTTCGAGCAGATAATGGACACCTTGGATGGCCGAAAGCGGCGTCCGGAACTCGTGCGACACCATCGCGACGAATTCCCGCTGCATGAAAAGGTAGTCCTCGCGCCGGCGCGCGACCAAGACCGCAGCGCGCTCCAGTTCCCGCAGGGCCGTCACATCCGTGACCAGAGTGCAGGTCCTCCTCCCGCTGTTGGCCGCGGATCGAACCCGAAATTTCTGCACTTCCCAAATGCGCCGGCTTTTCGACGGCCCCGCGGAGGGGAAATCGAAAACAGTCGATTCGGCGTGGCCAAGGTTACCATCCGCCACCGCCCACGAGGCGTAGTCGGGATCGCGGCGCAGGATCTCCTCGATCTCGGCGAATCCCGCCGTCCCGGAGCCTGCCCCAAACCAATCCCGACAGATATGGTTGGCAAATTCGACGCGGCCGTCTGCCCCTTGGAGAATCAGCCCCAGCGGCAATTCGTCCAGCAGTTCGCCCAGGAGTGATTCGGCCCGGCGCAAACGTTCCGCCGTCTCGATCTCGCTGGAGCAATCGCGGCACTTCCAGACCACGTCGCCGATCGGCAACCGCGAAAGGGCAATCGCCGCATGGAAGGATGACCGGTCCTGCCGCTCCACCTTCACGACGCCCTCCCATGATCCCTCGGCCGCGACCACCGCGAACGCCTTATCCTCCAGCTCCCGGGCGGCGGTGGCGCCGCACAGGGAGGGCCAGCCGCCGCCCAACAAATCGTCTCGGCGGCCGAAGCGGAATAGCTCCACAAGTTCCTGATTCAGATAGCGAAAATTGCCGCGGCTGTCCGTGATGGCGAGGCCCAGCCCGCCCGATTCGACCGCGATCCGAAACGGATTGGCCGCGCCAGTCACCCCTTCGATTCCCTTGATTTCCGTCACCACCCCAACTGTCAGCCGCCCGCGGGGCGAATCGAGTACCGCCAACGATCCGTGGAGCGTGCGGCGTTGGCCATCCCCGCCGACGGCGACGAACGTGCGCTCTACCCGCCGGCCGAGCAGCAGATCGTTCCGGAGATTCAGCAACTGGGCCCGGTCCACCGGTTCCAGAGCGGCCAACCAAGCGTCGGGATTGGCGCGCAACTCATCGGGCGCAACACCCAAGTAGCGCCCGAAATCTCCCTCGAGGTGCAGAAAGTGCCGAGTCTCGACGTCAATCACGAAAGCGAGAACGATTCCGGCGCACGCATGGGCGCCAATAAGTCGGCGCGCCTCCGTGACCGGGAAATGCTCTGCCGGCAATTCCGGCGGGGATGCCATCGCGCCGGTGCCGTTCAATTTGCCCCCCCCTTAGAGACCGCCGCCGCCAGCCGGCGCGGCGGTGGCAACTTGCCCATCACTGGGATCATGCCCAAAGCCTGTGCGTGCGACCCGAGGTCCCGGACCGACTCCAAGTTCAGCCGCGAAGCGATCCGGTCGCGGGCCTTGTAGACGGAGGAAAGCGAGCGGGATAGCTCCACGGCGATTTCTTTGGCTGTACGATTTTCGGCGAAAAGACGCAGAATTCTCAGATCATCAGCCGCGAGGGGCTTATTCTGCGCCCGCAGCCGAATCAGGTTGCGGAGGATCTCGCCGGTGGCCGGGCTGAGCGGAAACTCACCGCGGAGCACCGCGCGGATAGCGTCGATCAAATCGGCGACAGACGCGTTCTTTTCCAAGACGGCACAACACCCGAGCCCGAAGGCCGCCTGCACGGAATCGGGCGTGGCGAGGCCGGAAAACACGACGACACGCAGGTCGGGCGCAATTTCCAGCGCGGCGGCGACGACCTCGAGCCCGCTCATGCCCGGCAACATCAGGTCGACTACAAGCAGGTCGACGGGATGCATGCCCAAAAACGAAATGGCGGCGGAACCGTTTTGGAACGTGCCGACCACTTCGAATCCCCCTGACATTCGGAGAACTTCGGCCAGAGCGGTCGAATAGATCGGATGGTCGTCGACCAAAAGCACTCGGGCGGGCCGAGGAGCAGGAAGTGCGGGGGCACACGGTGACATGGTATTTGGACGGTCCGATAGAAAACAACACGCCGATCGTAGGGCCAATAAACCTAAGTACGAAAATTCCACCGTTGGTTGAGTAGACGCCGAACTCGCCGACTCGCACAAACCGCGGACTCACCTCAGCCGGAAACGTGAAATTGGGCGCGATGAGTCAGGAACCGAGCTCCCGGCCTGCTTGGGCGCGGACCGCGTCGACGCCACGCGCCAAGGTCAAAACCGACCGAAACTGCTCTCGAAGTTTGGCCAAACTCTCTCGGCCTCGCGAGTCCAGCTCAGCCGCGCAGTTTGCCCGCGGCCTTCTCGGCCTGGTAGCTCGCGAAGGTGCGCGCGATGCCGTCGGCCAAACCGATGCGCGCTTTCCAGCCGAGGCCGGAAAGTTTGGATACGTCCATCAGCTTCCGCGGCGTGCCGTCGGGCTTCGTCGGATCCCACGCGATGCGGCCGGCGAAGCCCGTGACCTTGGCCACCGTTTCCGTGAGTTCGCGGATCGTGACGTCCGTGCCGGTGCCGACATTGATCCAGTCCGGCGGCGCGGCGAGTTCGAGCAGGAAGGCGCAGGCGTCGGCCAAGTCGTCGACGTGGAGGAATTCGCGTTTCGGCGACCCCGTGCCCCAGGCCGCCACCTCGGGCAGGCCGGCGGCGCGGGCCTCGTCGAACCGGCGGATCAAAGCGGGCAGGACGTGCGAGTTCTGCGGGTGGTAGTTGTCGCCCGGGCCGTAGAGGTTCGTCGGCATCGCCGAGTGGAACAGCACGCCGTATTGCTTCCGGTAATACTGGCAGAGTTTCAGGCCCGTGATCTTGGCGATGGCGTAGGCCTCGTTCGTCGGCTCGAGGGCGCCGGTGAGCAGGCAATCCTCGGGCATCGGCTGCGGCGCGTGCTTCGGATAGATGCAGGAACTGCCGAGAAACAGGAGCCGTTTCACGCCGCACTTGTAGGCCGCGTGGATCGTGTTCGCCGCGATCGCGAGGTTGTCGAAAAGGAATTCCGCCGGGTAAGTGTTGTTCGCGTGGATCCCGCCGACCTTGGCCGCGGCGATGATCGCGACGTCGGGCTGCTCCTGCGCGCAGAATGCCTCGACGGCGGTTGCATCCGTCAGGTCGAGCTCCCGGCGCGTGCGCACCAGGAGCTGCACGCCCGGCTCGTTGGCGAACCGCCGCACCAGCGCGCCGCCGACCATGCCCTGGTGTCCGGCGATGAAGAGCTTGGTGCTCATGCGAAAGGCGAACGGGACACGCCGGGCAAAGCCGCGATCTGGGCCTCGCGTTTGGCGAGCTCGAGATCGTGCTCGACCATGATCTTGACCAATTCCTTGAAGCGCACCTTCGGCTCCCAGCCGAGCTGCTTCCGCGCCTTCGCCGGATCGCCGATCAGCAATTCGACTTCGGCCGGCCGCTCGTACCGCTGGTCGTACTTCACGTGCTTTTCCCAATCGAGCCCGAGCAGGCCGAACGTCTCCTGGCAGAATTCCTTCACGCTGTGCGTCTCGTTCGTCGCGACCACGTAGTCGTCCGGATTGTCCTGCTGCAGCATCAGCCACATCATTTCGACGTACTCCTTCGCGTAGCCCCAGTCGCGCTGCGCGTCCAGGTTGCCGAGGTAGATCGAATCCTGCAGGCCCAATTTGATCCGCGTCGCCGCGCGCGTGATTTTCCGCGTCACGAAGGTTTCGCCGCGGCGGGGGCTCTCGTGGTTGAAGAGAATGCCGTTCGAGGCATGCAACGCGTAGCTTTCCCGGTAGTTCACGGTGAGCCAATACGCGTAGACCTTGGCGCAGCCGTACGGCGAACGCGGCCAGAACGGCGTCGTCTCCGTCTGCGGCACTTCCTGCACTTTACCGAACATCTCCGAGGACGAAGCCTGGTAATACCGCACCTTCTTCACCAGGCCCGCTTCGCGGATCGCTTCCAGAATGCGCTGCGCCCCGAGGCCGTCGACGTCGCCCGTATATTCCGGAATATCGAACGACACCCGCACGTGCGACTGCGCCCCGAGATTGTACACCTCGTCCGGCTGCAGCTCATACAGCAGCTT
>NEUS01000102.1 GCA_002288455.1 Opitutia bacterium Tous-C1TDCM | reverse complement strand
GACGACATCGGAGCGGAGCACGGCGCGATCCGTGTAGTAATAGAGCGAGCCGCTGAAGAGGCAGGCGGCGACCAAGGCGTCGGGGGGCAGTTCCCGGGCGGCGAGGCGGGCGGCATCCTCGTAATTCTGCTCGTACACCTGGACCATGAAAACGTGCAGCCCGGGGCTCCAGTACCAGGAAGCGGCGACCGCCCAGGCGGCGAGGGCGGCGGCGGCGACCGGGCGGAAGGCGCGCGGCCAGCGGGCGCCGGGGCCGCGGGCGAGGGCCTCCACGCCGAGCAGGGCGGCGAGAATCAAGGCGGGCACGACGGGCAAAATGAAGCGCAGGCACCACCACACGTCGTGCGACACATCGTAGAACAGATAGAAGCCCGCGATGAGGGCGAAGGCCAGGCCGAGGCCGGCCAGGCGGCGGTCGCGGGTGGCGGGATGGGCGAGGGCGGCGAACGGCAGGAGGAGCGCGACCGGCGGCAGGAAGGCGCCGAGCCAGCGCGCGAAATGGAGGAAGGTCGGCCAGCCGTAGACGAGGGAGAAAGCCGAGCGGAAGTCGCCGTACCCGGTCTCGAAGGGGCCGCCGTATTGGTGATTGTTGTACAACAATTGCCAGGCGGCGGCCGGCAGGCCGGCGAGGGCGAAGGCCGCCAGCCGGCGGAAGCCGGCCCCGAGCAGCACGGCCAGCGCGGGCGCGAGGAACACATTGGTCGGGCGCACGAGCACGGCGACGGAGAAGGCCGCGCCGCAGGCCGCCGCCCAGCGCCCGCCGCGCGGCGCGCGCAGGGCGCACAGCACGGCGGCGAGGCACCATGCGGTCGCGAGCGTGTCGCTGAGGGCCTGGATCGAACAGAAAAGGAAGACCGGGAACGCCGCGAGCATCGCGGCGCCGGCGGCCGCGAGGGCCGGCGCGAGTCCGAGTTCGCGCGCCGCAAGGTAGCAGAGCCAGACCGCCGCCAACGCCGCGAGCACGAGCACGAGTTTCGGCCCGATGTCCCAGCCGAAAATTCGCGCGGCGAGCGCGAAGTGCAGCGGCAACCCGGTCGGGTAAGTCGGCACGATCGCGGCCGGATCGGCCGCGGCGACAAAGCCGAGCGGGACAAAGTGGTTGGTGCCCTGGTCCCCCGGGGCGCCGAGTTCGGGCGGCAACCGCAGCGGGACGCGCGAGTGTCCGTCGGCGAGCATGCGCGCGTGGTTGAGATAGCCGGAGGAATCGGAGCCGCCGGCCGCGGAGGTCGTCCGCAGGGCCAGAAAGACCCCGAACGCGGCGATGGCCGCCCAAGCGAGCCAGACGAAGCGGCGCGAAGCGCGGGTCGGGGGGGCAGGGGCGGGCGGGTTCGGCATCGGCGGGGCTGTTTCCGGGGGGCGGGACGTTGCCCGCGGACCGATCCGAAGACAAGGTTCGCTTCCGGACGGGCCGCCCCGGCGGCCGGGGCCTAAGGTGCCGGGGCTTCGCCGACCGACGCCCGTAGGCGCCGACGGGCGGTGCTCCGATCAAATCGGAAACCCGGCGGAGGCCGTCCGCGGCCACACGGCGGCGCACCGCTCCGCGTTTCCCCGGGGGTTCCTCGGCCCGGGCCCGGCCCACGCAGCGCCTGCGGCCCAGAACGACACCGTGGCGCTGAGGCGGTAGGTGCGGCCGGTTTGCCAGTCGGCGCCGTAGAAGTCGTCGTCGTCCTCGAGGTCGGCGACGTTGGGCTGGAAGCTCGTGTGGTAGCGGCCGATCTTGCGGCGGTAGCCGAGGTTGAGGTCGTAGAGGTCGTGCGCCGGCACGAGGCGGCGGTCGACGGTGATGTCGCCGGTCGCGGTGCTGACCGAGATGAGTTCGGCCTCGCGTTTGCCGGGGTACTTGGCGCCGAGCCTGGCCCACGTGTTCTTCAAGAAGCCCTGCTGGAATTCGCAGCGCACGAAGGCGGTGCCGGGGTACTTCGGAATGTCGGTGGACGGTTTGCCGAGGTAGCGGCCGGAGCCGCCGCCGGCGGCGATGAAGCGCTGCGGCGCGGCGAGCCGGACCGGGTCGGGATTGGCCGGGGCGGCGAAGGGCTCGATCTTCCGGATCTGCACGTCGTTTTTGGATACGCCGACATTGAAGCGGAGGTGGCGCAGGGGGACGTAGTCGACCTTCGCGTCGAAGCCGCTGCTTTCGGTGGTGGTGTTGACGAAGGCGCCGAAGCCCGAGCCGTTGACGCCGCCGGCGGGGGAGACGAGGAGGTTCCGGATGGCGGCGCCGAAGTTAACGGGGCGGTCGTTGTCGGTGAGTTTGAAGCCGACGAGGCCGTCGGGGAGAATCGGGCCGGACCAGAGGAACTCGGCGCGGCGGAAGCCGAAGGACCCGAAGGTGGTGCCGGCACGGGAGACGGGGCGGTTGCCGGCGAGGACGCTGGAGACGTTGACGCCGCCGCCGGTGCCGCCGGTCGTGGTGTCAAGTTGGATACCGCTGACGTACCCGAGGGCCTCGCGCAGATCGAGGGCGCCGCTGTCGCGCATGAAATCGGTCGTGAGGCCCCCGATGTGGATCGGGAGGTCCTTGAGCGGGGTGTTGCAGCGCGTGCCGGTGGCGGGGTTGGCGGCGCGGTACTCGTCGTCGTGGGCGGCGTCGACCGCGAAGACGCTGAGCTTGACGACATCGGCGTCGGGCGCGGCGGCCGTGGACGGGGAAGCGGCGGCCGGGGGGAGGATCGCCGGCACCGCCGGCACAGGGAGGGCGGCGACGGGGCAGACTTTTGCGCGGCGCCGGGCGGCGCAACGGGGGTGATGGTTTACGTCAACCGCACCGTCACTTCCGCGCGTACGGCCGCAGGGCGGCGCTGGCGGCGAGGTCGCCGGCGGTCACGGTGACGCGGCCGTCTGCCGTGGTCGCGGCGGCGCGGACCGGGGAGCCGACGTTCAGGGCGAAGGCGACGGCGGCGTCGGCGACGGTGTTGAGATCGAGCGTTGTTTCCTCGCCGGCGTAGAGGACGACGTCGAGCCAGCGGGTCGTCGCGTCGCCGCCGGCGGTGAAGACGGCGTCGCGGCCGGCGAAGCGGGCATGGGCCAAGGCCAGGGAAACGACGAGGTCGCCGGCCTTGATGGTGGCGGAACGGCCGTCGGCGGCGTCGACCTTGGCCGCGGCGGCGGCGGGGCCGCCGACCTCGAAGCGGAGGCGGAGGTCGCGGGCGCGGATTTTCCCTTCCTTCACTTTGTCGAGGGAGATGTGGGTGTCGCCGCCGTTGACGATGAAGTCGACGGCGCCGGCGACGGTCCCCTCGCGTTGGGCGGAATGGAAAATCGCGGAGGAGAAGTCGTAGCCGTTTTTCAGGACGCGGAGCTGGACGTAGCCCGGGGCGGCGGCGGTGCCGAAATGGAGCAGGAGGGCGCGGCGCTGGTTCCAGAGATCGCCGCGGTTGACGGTGCCGAGTGCGTAGTGCGGATGCAGATACGTGGTGCCGACGGTGTCGCTGCGGCGGATGAAGGTCTCGACGACGGTGCGCGCGGTGTCGAGGCGGGTGAAGAACGGTTCGAGGTCGGGCGGGCAGGCGACGGGCAGGCGGAGGTCCTCGCGGTCGGGGGCGTCGACGCCGAAGTCGACGCGGCCGGCGGTGCCGCGCTGGACGAGGGCGAGGGCGGAGGTGCGGATCAACGACGAGTAGGCGCGGGAGTTGGGCCCGGCCCATTGGCGGCTGGGGGCGTGGAAGCGGCGGGCGAAGGTTTCCCAGGCTTGGCGGAGCAGCGGGTCGATCAGGGCCTGCGCGGCGGGAGCGCGGACGTGGGCCTTGAGGCGGGAGAGTTCGAGGAGGGCGATGACGGTGTAGGTGGGGCTGTTGTATTCCTCGAAGGCGCCGTTGTCGGCGGTGTGGCGGTGGAAGCGGGCGAGGCGCTCGAGGCCGTAGGCGCGGAATTCCTCGAGGCCGTAGAATTCGCCGGCGACGAGGGTCACGTAGGCGCCCATGATGGCGATGTTGGTGTAGCCGGGGCCGACGTTGCGTTTCTTGATCGCGCGGCAGGCATGGAGAATCGCGGCGTCGACGCCGGCGGCGAGATCGGGCGGGAGGCGATTGCGGTGGTCGCGGGCGACCTGGAGCAAGGTGACGCCGTTGAAGTCCGCCCAGTTGAAATCCGGCGGGCTCATCTGCGCGAGCGGTTCCTCGAGGAACCACGACCAGATGCCGTAGGTGCGGCTGGCGGGATCGGAGTCCTGCAGGGCGACGATGCGGCGGAGGACGGCGACGGCGCGCTCGAGGTTTTCCGGTTTGCCGGTGTCGAGCAGGCCGAGGGCGTAGTTGGCGTTGTCGCGGGTGGCGTGGACGAAGCCGCCTTTGAGGGCGGTGTGGTAGCCGGGCGAGGAGAAGGGGCGGCGGACCATTTGTTCCGCGGGATTGTAGTTGCGGTGCCAGTCGGCGAGGGCGCGTTCGAGCCGGGCGAGCTCGGGGCCGGCGGGGGCGGTCCAGGCGGCCGACAGCACCGGGACGAGAAGAGAAAAGATCAGGCCGGCGAGTGCGCGGCGGAAGAGGCGGGGCATGGCGGGAAGGGAAAAAGAAACCGCCCGCGCGGGCAAGGCGCGGGCGGGGCCACTCGCTGGTGCTCGCGGCTACCGGAGCACAGGGGAGCGGAGGCGCGGGAGGGTTGGGAACCGGATCAGAACGAGACCGTGTTCGTGAGGATGAACTGGCGCGGATCCTGGTAGCGGTAGGTGATCGGGACGAGGGTGCGCGGGTGCAGGTTGTTCACGATGAGTTCGCGCTGATCGAGGAGGTTGTTGATGTTGAGTTGCACGGACCAGCGGACTTTCCGGTTGGCGAGGGGCACGTTGTAGCTGAACTGCACGTCGTAGACGTTTTGGTCCTTGGTGTTCACGGTGGTCACCTTGTCGATCGTGCGGCCGTTCCAGCGGTCGGTGAAATCGGAGCCGGGCGTGATCGTGTAGTCGGTGCGGGCGCCGGCGACGCGGCCGAGGCGGAGACGCGTGCCGCCGCCGACGGCGAAGCCCTTGAGCCGGCCCTCGCGGAAATCGTAGCGGGTGCGGAGATTGATGTTGTGGAGCGGGTCGCCGACGAAGCGCTTGCCCTCGAAGACGTGCGGGTTGTCGAAGAAGAGCTGCTCGGCGTCGGCGATGGCTTCGTTGATCGAGTCCGTGTTGACGGTGAAGTCGCCGGTGGCGGCGATCTCGGCGGGCGTGCGCCAGTTGACGGAACTGGGGGCGAAGTCGACGCCGGGGGTGTTGGCGTTCTGGGTGATCGAGTAGTTGGCGTAGCGCTTCCAGTAGGCTTTGTGGTGGTCGAGGTAGGCGCGGTATTCGGGGGCGATGTTCGTGCGGGTGGACTTGTTCTTGGAATAGTTGACGGAGAGCGACCACGCATCCGTGAGGCGGCCGACGACTTCGAACTCGAGGCCCTTGCTTTCGGAGTCCTGGGTGTAGCCCTGGACCTGATTCATGACCTCGGCCTGACGGCTGGCGAACGTCGTCTCCTCGGCGTTGAGACCGCCGGAGGTGGCGAGGGCGCGCCAGATGTTGACGGGGTTGCCCCGGTTGAAACCGGAGAAACCGAACTCGCGCTCGGAGATCGTGTGGAACGTGGTGGCGGTGAGGAAGAGGCGGTTCTTCAGCAGACTGAATTTCACCCCGTAGTCGGTGGTTTTGCCGGAGGGCGAGGGGACGAGGTCGGCGATGGTGGTTTTGCGCGGATCGCTCGGCGTGATGTAGTTGGTGCCGGGGGTGCTGACGCTGTTGGAGGTGTTGAAGAAGACGGAGGCCCAGCGCGTGACGTGGAAGACGCCGCCGAGCGTGCGGGTCTGGCCGGTGAAGACGTTGGGCGTGGCGGTGCGCGGATCGACGGGGGTCCAGACGCCGGTGTTGGGGGCGATGGCTTCGCCGGCGGGATCGCGGCGGGCGACGCCGACCCAGTTTTTCAGGCGGTCCTTGCGGTAGCCGAAAGTGCCGACGAGGCGGTTGTTGAAGAGGAAGGCTTGGGCGACGCCCATCCAGGCGCCGGTCTCGCGGTCGGCGTAGCCGATGTTGCCCTGGGAGCGGTTGAACTCGCGCATGTAGAGGTTGGAGGCGGCGCCGGTGGCGGGGTCCTGGTAGCGCACCGGGCCGGAGAGGTCCTGCGGGCCGGGGATGCGGAAGTTGCGGTCGTTGAGGACGGAGAGGTCGGGAATGTAGAAGCGCTGGAAGGCTTGGTTGGCGCCGTTCTCGGGCGTGGGGTTGAAAGCGCCGCCGCTGGTGAGGGAGGGGCCCTTGAGCCAGTATTGCTGGAGGATTTCGCTGCGGGTGCGGATGTCGGCCATCTCGCCGAGGCCGGCGAGGCGAAGGCGGACGAGATCGCGGTAAGCGCGCTCGTAGGAAATCGTGGCGCGGCCTTGGCTAACGGCGGAACTGGTGGGACGGTGGTCGGGCGAGACGTCGAAGTAGTAGAGCTGGCTCGCGGGCTTGAGCTGGCCGGTGGGCGTGAAGCGGTTGGTGTCGACGGCGACGCCGTAGTGATTCCACGTGGCGAGATTGTGGGTGGTCCCGCGGTAGAGCTGGCGGTTGAAGCCGAGCTCGAGATTGAGGTCGCGGGCGAGCTCGCGGGTGACGAAGGCGGACGCGTTTTTCACGCGGAACTGGCCGCGGACCCAGTTGGCCTCGAGCACGGCCTCGGGATTGCGGCGGCCCATGTCGAAGTCGTTGGCGAGATTTCCTCCGGCGGCAAATTCGCTGTAGGTGAACTGGCGGTAGTTCTGCGCGGCGGTGAAACTCGGGCTCACGACGACGATGTCGCCGCCGGAGCGCTCCTGGACGCCGACGACATTGGTGGCGCCGGTATCGCGAATGGGCGTGCCGGGCGTGCCCAGGGTGCCGGTGCCCGGGGTGCCGGGAACGTAGGTGGCGGCGAAGTTGTTGAAGATGGGCCGGCCGTTCTGTTCCCAGAGCGACCGCATGTCGTTGGCGAAAAACGGCCGCGGGACGAAGCGTTGGATTTCGCCGTGCTCGAATTCGATGCGGACGGTGGTCTTGCGGTCGGGCTGCCACTTGGCGGCGAGGAAGGCGCGGTCCTGGTCGTTGTGGCCGGCGGCGCGCCAGGAGGACTCGCGGCCGCGGAGCAGGGCGGTGCGCACGGCGAGGGTGTTTTTCAGGAGCACGTAGTTGGCGTCGAGACTCCAGCGCTGGCCGCCCCAGTCGTCGGAGCGGTTGGTGAGGCTGTAGGCGTTGCGATCGGTGCGGGCCTGCTTGGAGGCGATGTTGATGCGGCCGGCGGGAGAACCGAAACCGAAGAGAATGGAATTGGGGCCGCGCGACACCTCGAGACTTTCGGTCATGTAGAGGTCGACCTCGCCGGGGGCGGAGAAGAAGTTGATGCTGCGGCCGCCGCCGGGGAGGCCGCGGATGCGGATGGAGCGGGTGGAGTCGTTGTAGCCGTCGGCGACGGGCCCGGCGGCGCGGGCGTCGTCGGTCTCGATCCGGGTGCCGACGCCGTATTCCATGGCGTTCTCGATGTTGGTGGCGGCGATGTCGCGGAGGAACTCGGCCGTCATCGGGCTGATGGCGGCGGCGATGTCGCGGAGGTTGGTGCGGAGGCGCGAGCCGGAGAGCGTGTCCTGGCCGGCGTACCCGGAATCCTGGGACGTGTTGACCTCGAACGGGGAGAGCGTGACGACGCCGGACTTGTTTTCCGGCGCGGGGACGGCGGGGACGGTCTGGGCGGGGACGAGCGCGGCGGGGAGCAGCGCGAGGGCGAGCAGGCACGCAGGGCGGAGGCGGGCAGGGAACGGACGGGGCATGGGAGGCGGAGGGGTTGGCGCGCGCCGGGGCGGCGCGACGCGGGTGGGTAAACGGGTCGACGGAAAGCTTGGCTTTGTTTTCGGCGCGGCAAATGGTTCGTTGGTTTACGTCAACTGAATCGCCATGAGCGTACGATCCCTGGCCCGAGAACTCGGTGTGTCCGCGACCGCGGTGTCGCTGGCGCTGAAGGACAGCCCGCGCGTATCCGCGGAACTGCGCGCGGCGGTGCAGCGGGCCGCCCGGGCGCAGGGCCATGTGCCGAACGCGCGGCTGGCGGAATTGATGAGCGAGGTGCGGCAATCGGCGGCGCCGGTCTACCGGGCGACGATCGGCGTGATCTCGCTTTTTCCGGAGGAAAAACCGTGGCGCGAGCATCCCACCTTCGGCCACCTGCAGTTGGTGCTGGACGGCGCGCGCCGGCGGGCGGAGTCGCACGGTTACAAGTTCGAGGAGTTCTGGGTGAAGCGCCCGGGCCTGACGCCGGGGCGGCTGCGGGAGATTCTCGAGGCGCGCGGGATCCGCGGTCTGCTCTGCCTCGGCAGCCTGGACCCGGAGGAACGGTTACCCGCGGCGCTGAAGAAGTTCACGGTCGTGACGCACGCCGCCAGTATCCCGGACCGGCTGCACCGCGTGCTGAGCCACTTTGCGGAAGATGCGCGGACGCTTTTCGACGAATTGCTGCGGCGCGGTTACCGCCGGCCCGGGCTCGTGATTCTGGCTTCGGGCGACCGTCGGACCGACCACCTTTACTCGGCGAGTTTCCTCAGCCATCAGGAGCGGAAATTCGCCGCGCCGGCCGTGCCGATTCTGCGGGCGGAAACGTGGAACGAGGCGGAGTTCGAAGCGTGGCTGCGCGCGCACCGGCCCGACGCGGTCGTCCTGCACCAGTACGGACCTTATACGCGGGCGGTCGACGCCTACCTGCGGCGCCGGCGCATCAAGGTGCCGCGCGACCTCGGGCTGGCGCTGCTCGACAAAAATCCCGACCGCGCCCGCTACTCCGGCATTTGCCAGGATCCGGCGCTGATGGGCGCCGTCGCCACGGAAATGCTGCTCGGCCGCATGCTGCTGCGCGATTTCGGCGCGCCGGCGGTGCCGAAAATCGAACTCGTGCAGGGCGAATGGAACGAGGGCCGCACGCTGCGCCGGCCGGGGGCCGGGCCGAGCAGCAGTTGAAAGTTGAAGGGTGAAAGTTGAAGGCCCCAAGCCGGAGGGGTCGCGCGGGACCGCTTCGCCGAAGTCTGGGCGGTTGTCGGTCTTTCAACTTTCACCCTTCAACTTTCAACTGCCCGGCCGCCGGGCTCAGGGGCGCGGCGCGAGGGTGAGGACGGAGGTGCGGCGGTTGTTGGCGGGGTTGCGGTCGGGGAGGCCGAGCGGATTCACGAGGTGCGTCGCGAAGGTGACGGTGCCGTCGGCGGCCGCCGCGGCGGGATTCACCGGAACGCGGACCACATAGCTCTCGCCCGGGGCCAGCCCAGGCACGGCTTGGGGCGAAGTCACGGTGCCGGCGGTGACGGCGAGGGAGAGTCCGGTGACGGTGCGGCCGCTGCGGTTCTGCACGGTGAATTCCATCGTGCCGGCGGCGGCGTCGTAGCGGTGGGCGGTGACGGCGGGGTCGACGTAGGCGGGGTTGTCGCGGTTCAGCGCCCAGCCTGCGTTGAGAATCCCGGCGCCGTAGGCGGGATCGCGGCCGGGCTCGCCGGCGTCGCTCGCGGTGGCGGCCAGCAGGGCGACGGCCTGGGCGGGCGAGAGTCCCGGATTTTGCGCGAGGACCGCCGCGAGGGTGCCGGCGACGAGGGGCGCGCTGGCGGAGGTGCCGCTGACGAGAGCGCGTTCGCCGCCGAGCCACGCGGTTTGCACGCCGTAGCCGGGGGCGGCCAGTTGCAGCTGGCTCCCGGAATTGGAAAACGCGACCTGTTGCTCGGCGCGGTCGACGGCGCCGACGGAGACGACGCGCGGATCGGCGGCGGGCCACGCGAGGCGGGAGGCCTGGTCGTTGCCGGCGGCGGCGACGACGAGGGCGCCGCGCTCGACGGCGTAGGCGAGGGCGGCGTCGAGGACGGCACCGGTCGAATGGCCGCCGAGGCTGACATTGATGATCCGGGCACCGGCGTCGGTCGCGGCGACGATCCCGGCGGCGACGGTGAACAAGTCGCTCAGGCCGTCCGCATCCGTAACGCGGATACTGAGCACGCCGGCGGCCGGGGCGACGCCGGGGGCGTCGGGGGCCGCGCCCGCGGCGAGGGCGGCGACGCCGGTGCCGTGGCCGTCGGCGCGCGCCGGCCCCGGTGCGGTGCCGAGGCCGAGATCGAGGGTGCGGAGGCGGCCGGAGCCGAAGGTGGCGTCGGGGGCGACGCCGGTGTCGAGCACGGCGATGGTGACGCCGCGGCCCCAGGCGGAGCGGTCGCCGTCGGCGCCGAGGAAGGCGAGGGTGGCGTTGCCGAAGGGGACCTGCACCCGGTCGGGGCGATCTTCGCGGGGCGGCGGCGCCGGCACGGTGAAAAGGGCGTTGGCGGCGGCGGCCAGGTGGTCGTGGCCGTGGGCGGAGAGTTCGCGTTCCAGAGCGGCGAAGGCGTCGAACTTCACGCGGGCGGAGCGCAATCCGTCCCGACGGTCGAGGACGGTCAGGCCGTTGCGTGCGGCGCGTTGCAGAAAGGACCGGTAGACGGCGTTGTCTTTGAAGGTGAGCACGGCTTCCCCGCGGCGGACGTCGGGCCGCTGGAGGTCGCGCGCCAGCGCCGCGATCACATCGGCGCCGGCGCTGGCGACGGGCAGACGATCCGGCGCGGTGGCGCCGGGCGGCGCGGATTGCCCGGAGGTCGGGAGCCGGAGCGCGGCTGGGGGCGTGGTGCGCTCCAGCCACCAGATCCGGCCGAGCACCGCGGCGCCCGCGAGGGCCGCGAGGAGGGCGGTTACAACGAGGAGCGCGCGCGGCATTCGGAAAGGGACGTCGGGGCCGGCCGAAAGTGCCGGTCAATTTTTTGCCGGAGCGTCGCCTGCCGCGGGCTGCAGGCCGTAGCCCGGGGCCCAGACTTTTTCCTTGGCGATGGCTTCGTCGGGCGGGCAGCACTGTTCTTCGAGTTCGCGCAGATTCACTTCGAGGGATTTCAGGACGGCACGCCAGTGGGCGGCGACGTCCGGCGGGTAGCGGTCGCCGGCGACGTGCACGAGGTCGCGCCACGCGGCGACGACTTCGCGTTCCGTGTAGGTCGCGGCGAGCAACTCGGCGAGCCGCAGACCGCGTTTGAAAAGACTGTAGTGGATGGCAGCGAGGCTGCGCCGGCTGTGGTATCGGCAGAGCGCGGCGAGGACCTGGAGGTCGGTCGCGAGAGCGTCGAAGCCGGCGGGTGCCACGCTGCCGGCGGGGAGGGCGGCGCGGGCAGCGGCGACCTCGCGGACGAGGGTTGCGCCCAAGTCCTGCCAGCGGCGGGCGGTGGCGTCGGCCGGATGGCGCGGCAACGGACCGCCGGCGAGCAGGCGGCGGGCGGCGGCGGCGAAGGTTTCGTAGTCGTCCGCCTGGGCGCCGGCGAAGTCGGCGTGTTGCGCGAGGGCCTGGCCGAGGCCGGCCTTGGGGGCGGGCGCGACGGCGAGAGGGAAGAGCGGGACGGGCGAGACGGCGGCGGCCTGCAACGGCAGCACCTCGGCGGCCGCGGCGAGGGCGCGCGCGAGGGTGGGCGCGGCGGCGCCGTGCGGGTCGGCCAACGCGGCGATGCGTTCCGGCGTGAGCGGGGCCCGCCAGACGGCGCCCGGTTCGCGGGCGGCGAGGGGCGCGAGCGCGAGCAGCAGGAGCGGAAGCAGGGAAAAACGCATGGCCTCGGGCAACGGGGATGGCGACGGGCCGCGCCGTTGGCGAGCGGGACTTGGCGCGGCGGGATTTCGCGTGACGGCGGAGGGGCGCCGGTTTTGCTGGGCGGCGATGAAATTACCCCTGTGTCGGCGTGCGGTCCTCGTTGTCGGATTGGTTTTGGAGCTGCTGGTTTTGGCCGGCGTCGGCCGCGCCGCGGATGCCAAGGCCCTCGGTTTCGATCCGGCGCGATTGCAGCGGCTCGATGCCGTCGTGCAGCGGCACGTGGACCGGAAGGAGATCGCGGGCGGCATCATGTTCATCGCGCGCGACGGGCAAACGGCGCACCTGAAGACTTACGGCATGCAGGATATCGAGGCCGGGAAGCCGATGGCGGCGGACACGATTTTTCGCATCGCTTCGATGAGCAAGGCGGTGACCTCGGTCGCCGTGATGATGCTCTATGAGGAAGGCAAATTCCGGCTGTCGGATCCGGTTTCCAAATACATCCCGGCGTTCCGGAATTCCGTGGTCGCGGTGCGCCCTACCGACGTCAATCCCGCGAAGCCGGGCAAGACCTACGCCACCGAAGCGGCCAAGCGCGGTATCCGGATCCGGGATTTGCTGACGCATACCGCAGGCCTGACCTACGGCAACGGCGGCCTGGCGGAAGCGGATTACAAGGCGGCGAATCTCACGGGTTGGAATTTCACCGCCAAGACCGAGACGATCGGCGACGCGATCAACCGTCTCGCGACGCTCCCGTTGCACGGGCAGCCGGGCGAGGGTTACCAATACGGCTATTCGACCGACGTGCTGGGCTATCTGGTCGAAGTCGTTTCCGGAATGCCGTTGGACCAATTTTTCGCGCAGCGGATTTTCGGTCCGCTGAAGATGACGGACAGCTGCTTCTATTTGCCGCCGGAAAAAGCGGCGCGCCTCGCGAATGTCTACGGTTGGGAAGGCGGGAAATTGGTGCTGAAGGAAACGCCGGCCAACAGCCTCTACGTGACGGGCCCGCGGAAGTGTTTCTCCGGCGGCGCGGGCCTGCTCTCCACGGCCAACGATTACGGTCGCCTCCTGCAGATGCTGCTCAACGGCGGCGAACTCGACGGCGTGCGTATCCTCGGACCCAAGACGGTCGCGCTGATGCACGAGAATCACACGGGCGACAAATACAAGGGCGACACCGGCGCCTTCGGCCTCGGCTTCTGGGTGATGAACGACGTCGGCTATTTCGGCGAAGTTGGCTCCAAGGGATCCTACGGCTGGGGCAGCGCCTATTTCCCGCAGTACCTGGTCGATCCGCAGGAACGCATGGTCGCGTTCTTCATGACGCAGCACATGCCGTCGGGCGGCCTCGATCTGAACCAGCGTTTCAAGGTGCTCGTCTATCAGGCGCTCGTGAAGTGACGTGACGCGCCGCGGCGGCGCGGGCCGCTCCGCGCCAAAATCTGCGCAGCTTTTCCGCGCCGGCATGACGCGGGTCCGGCAATCGGTCTTTGACGCGCGCGGCGTTCTGGCCTCGGTATGGGCTCACCTCCGTTTATGCCCCTCTCCGGTCCCCGCCTGTCCCGTGTCCTCCTGTTGTTGACCGCCTTGGCTGCCGCCGCGGGCGGCGCGCGCACCTTGCTGCAAGCGCAGGTGCCGCCGCCGCCCGCCGCGCCCGCGCCCGCGGCGGCGGATGCTCCGGCCGCAAAGGCTGCCGCCGACGCCGCTGCGGATCCGGCCGCGGCTCCGAAGGCGGCGAAGAAGGCGCAACGTCCGCCGGCCAAGAAAGCCGAGCCGGCCAAGCCCGGCCCGCACGCCGATCTGCCGTTGCCGACGCCGGCGACGGCCGCGCGGCCGCAGGCGGTGGCCGCGCCGGAATTCGGCGAGAGCGTCGTGTTCATCGGCAACGGTCTCGCCGAGCGCGATGTGTATTACGGCCGCATCGAGACGGAGCTGCACCTGCGTTTCCCCGACCGCAAATTGATCGTGCGCAACATGGGCCGGCCCGGCGACACGCCGGCGTTCCGGCCGCACCCGGCGCGCGTCTCGCAGTGGGCGTTTCCCGGTGCCGAGAAATTCCGGCCCGAGTTCGCGTTGCACAACGGCAAGGGCTTTTTCCCCACGCCCGACCAATGGCTCACGCACTTGAAGGCCGACACCGTCGTCGCATTTTTCGGCCTCAACGAATCCTTCGACGGTGCGGAACGTGTCGGCAACTACGAGGCTGAGCTCGAGGCCTTCGTTCTGCACACGCTCGGCCGGGCCTACAACGGCCGCACCGCGCCGCGCCTCGTGCTCGTTTCGCCCATCGGTTTCGAGAATCTCTCCGCCACGCGCGATTTGCCGAACGGCGAAAGGGAAAACGCGAACCTCGCCCTTTACGCCGCCGCGATGGAGCGCGTGGCAAAGCGCCACGGCCTGACCTACATCGATCTCTTCCAGCCGACACTCGCGCGCTACGGCCGCGGCCCGCGCTCCTTCACCATCAACGGCATCTCGCCGTCGTCCGAGAGCTACGCCGAACTCGGCAAGCTCGTCGCCGACGGTCTCTTCGGCGCCAAGGCCGCCGCGACCGAAGTCGATGCCGCCCTCGTCCGCGCCGCGGTGCAGGAGAAGGATTGGTTCTGGAACAACGACTACAACCTGATCAACGGCGTCCACACGCACGGCCAGCGCTACGAGCCCTACGGCCCGCTGAACTACCCGCACGAGGTGAAGAAGACCCGCGAGATGATGGCGCTGCGCGACACGCTGATCCACGACGTCGCCTCCGGCCGCAAACGCGACCTCACGGTCGACGACAGCGGGACGTACGCGCTGCCGCCCGTGCCGACGAACTTCAAACCCGGCGGCGCCATGGGCGAAATCAACTACCTCGCCGGCAACGACGTCATCCGCGACATCAAGGTCATGGACGGCTTCAAGCTGGAGCTGTTCGCGTCGGAGCGCGAATTCCCGGAATTGGCCAATCCGGTGCAGATGTCGTTCGACAACCGCGGCCGGCTCTGGGTCGCGGTGATGCCGAGCTACCCGCACTGGCGCCCGGGCGATCCGCGGCCGAACGACAAATTGCTGATTCTGGAAGACACCGACGGCGACGGCCGCGCGGACAAACGCACGGTCTTCGCCGACAATCTCCAGTTGCCGATCGGCTTCGAGCTCGCGCCCGAAGGCGTGTACGTTTCCCAGGAACCGAATCTCTGCCTGCTGATCGACGACAACGGCGACGACCGCGCGGACCGCATGGAAATCCTGCTCCACGGTTTCGACACGCACGACACGCACCACGCGATCTCGGCGTATTCGTCCGACGCCTCCGGCGCCTTTTATCTGCTCGAAGGCCGATTCCTGCATTCGCAGGTCGAGACCCCGTACGGACCGCGCCGTTGCAACGACGGCGGCGCGTGGCGCTTCGATCCGAAGCGCTTCAGCCTAGAGCGTTACAGCCAGGCCGACTACAACAACCCCTGGGGCATCGCCTTCGACGACTGGGAGCAGGCCTACATTTCCGATGCTTCCGACGGCCTGAATTGGTGGGCGCTGCCGCTCTCCGCCAAGATGCCCTACGGCATCGAGATTCCGAAAACGCGGACCTTCGTGCCGAAGCGCTCGCGGCCGACGTCGGGATCGGAGTTCATCTCCTCGCGGCATTTTCCCGACGAGATGCAGGGGCAGTTCATGATCTGCAATTCGATCGGCTTTCTCGGCATCGGCCTGTCGACGGTGGCGGACGACGGCGCCGGCTTCCTCGGCAAACTCGCGGGCGATCTGATCTCGTCCAACAATCCCAACTACCGCCCCGTCGACCTCGAATTCGCGCCCGACGGTTCGCTCTACTTCGTCGATTGGCACAACGCGCTCGTCGGCCACATGCAGCACAACGCGCGCGACCCGAACCGCGACCACGACCACGGCCGCATCTACCGCATCACGTATCCGGGCCGCCCGCTCGTGGCGCCCGCCAAGATCGCCGGCGCCCCGCTCGCCACGCTGCTCGAGAATTTGAAATTGCCGGAATACCGCAGCCGCTACCGCACGCGCCGCGAATTGCGCGGCCGGCCCGCCGCCGAGGTCATCCCCGCCGTCAAAGCCTGGGCCGCCAAACTCGACCGCAACGATCCGCGCTACTACCGCCAACTGGCCGAGGCGCTCTGGGCGACGTGGGCGCAGAACCGGCCCGACGCCGATTTGCTCCGCCAACTGTTCGCGTCCCCGGTGCCCGAAGCCCGCGCCGCGGCCATCAACGTGCTCCGTTTCACGTACCATCAGGTTCCCGGCGCAACCGAACTCTTCCTGCAGGCGGCCGCCGATGCGCACCCGCGCGTGCGGCTCACGGCGATCGTCGCCGCCTCGTGGCTCGACAACGTCGACGGCGCCCGGATCGTGCTCGCCGCGCTCACGCATCCGCTCGACGCGTGGATGGGCCCGGTGACGAAGACGATTCTCGCGCACACGTTGAAGGACGAAGTCGAGACGCTGCGCGCGGACCACGCGCAGAGCTTTGCCGAAAACTCCGGCGCGCTCGCGTTCTTCGCCGGCACCTTCGATTTCCCGGCGCCGCCGAAAACCGATGCGCAGCTCAGTTTCGGCCCGACCCGCAAACTCGAGGGCGAGGACAACCGCGTCTACAACATCGGCAAGGAAGTCTACCTGCGCGACGGCCACTGCGCCACCTGCCACCAGGCCAACGGCCAGGGCATGGCGAAAGTGTATCCGCCGCTCGCCAAGAGCGACTGGCTCGACGACGACGAGCGCCTGATCAAGCTCACGCTCAAGGGCCTCTGGGGACCGATCAAGGTCAACGGCGAGCTCTTCGACCCGACCAACGGCGTCCCGCCGATGATGGGTTTCGGCGGCATGCTCAACGACAACGAACTCTCCGCCGTCCTCAGCTACGTGCGCCAATCCTGGGGCAACAACCTCGAGCCCGTACGGGCCGAGACCGTGCGCCGCGTCCGCGCCGCCACCGCCGAACGCACCAACTTCTACCTGGCCGACGAGTTGCTCAAAGAGCATCCCCTGAAGACGCCGCCCCCGGCCGAAACCGCCGCGGCCGCTCCGGCCGCGACCGACGCCGCGGCGCCGGTCGCTCCGAAACCCTGAACGGGTGTGCTTCCCCGGATAATTCGGACACGCGTTGAGCGTGTGGTTTTTGGTTAGGTGAGAGAGGCCTCGAAGTCGAGGGGGCTGAGGTAATGGAGGGCGGAGTGGCGGCGGGAGCGGTTGTA
>NEUS01000101.1 GCA_002288455.1 Opitutia bacterium Tous-C1TDCM | reverse complement strand
TCAAAGGGAAAAACAACCGCCTCACCGCCTCCGTCGTCGACGGCGGCACCTACAAGTTCTTCGTCCACGTCGAGGGCACCGACCATCGCATCGACCATTGCTACTTCGCCAACAAATCGAGCGCCAACCCGACCTTGCAAATCGAAGTCGATCCCAAGACGCCGAACCACCACCGCCTCGAGCGCAACCACTTCGGTCCGCGCGCCCCGCTCGGCCGCAACGGCGGCGAAACCATCCGCATCGGCTACAGCCACCAGTCGATGAGCAACTCGCGCACAACGGTGCAGGAAAATCTCTTCGACCGCTGCGACGGCGAAATCGAAATCATCTCCTCGAAATCCGGGGAAAACATCTACCGCGCGAATACGTTCCGCGACTGCGACGGCATGCTCACGCTGCGCCACGGCGACCGCAACGTAGTCGATGGCAACTTCTTCTTCGGCGGCCGCAAACCCAACTCCGGCGGCATCCGCATCATCGGCGAAGACCACGTCGTCACCAACAACTACATCGAAGGCGTGATGAAAGGCGGAATCTGGATCACGAGCGGCGTGCCGAACTCCGCCCTCAACCAATACTTCGTCGCCCAGCGCGCCGTGATCGCCGGCAATACCGTCGTCGCCTCCGCCGGCCCCTGCCTCGATCTCGCCGCGGGACTCGGCGGCGCCGGCCGCACCCTCCGGCCCGAAGCCATCGTCGTCGCGCAAAACCTCTTCGTCGTCGGCGACGACGGCAGCCTGCTGGCGGGCGAAGCCGGCGCGGATTGGATCTGGCAGGACAACCTCGCCTTCGGCCCCACCGCCGCCGCCCGCCCGGGCATCGCCCTCGCCGACCCGCAACTCGCCCGCGGCCCCGACGGTCTCCTCCGCCCCACCGCCGCCGGCCCCGCGCGCCGCGCCGTCGCCGCGAACCACGCCGCGCTGAAGACCGACGTCGACGGCCAACCGCGCACCGCCCCCGGCGACATCGGCAGCGACCAACTTTCCTCCGCCCCCGTCATCCGTCGCCCCCTCGTCGCCACCGACGTCGGCCCCGTCTGGTACAAACGCTGATCGCGAAAAACGCCGCCCCGTAGCCCGGGCCTTCAGCCCGGGGCTCCCGCCCCGCATCCGATCCCCCTGCAAATCCAGTTTCCTATCGGTTCAGTTTATCGCCTCGCTCCTCCCCCTGGCCGGAAACCCCGCTTCCCCATGCTCCGCTCTCCCTTCCTCGTTTCCCTCGCGCTGTTCGGCGCGGTCCCGCTCGGCGCCCTGCGCGCCGCGGAAGCGCCGCCCGCCTACACCGAGATCCTGAAGATCGATGTCCACTCGCACATCTTCGAGGACGTGCCGGCCATTCACGCCCTTTTCCGCCGCATCAATGTGCGCACGATCAACGTCTGCGTGCCCGGCGGCGACGGCCAGCTCGCGACGATGGACCGCATCGCGTTCGAACTCTACCGCGCCCAGCCGCAGCTCTACCCGGTGACCACGACCTTCGATCTCCGCGGACGCGATGAACCGGGCTGGGCCGCGCGCACGATCGCATGGCTCGACGCCGCGTTTGCCCGCGGCGCCGTCGCCGTGAAAATTTGGAAGGAGGTCGGCATCGAAATCAAAAACCGGGACGGCAAATTCATCCTCCCTGATGATCCGCTCTTCGATCCGATCTACGCGCACCTCGCCAAAGTCGGCAAACCGCTTCACGCCCACCTCGCCGAGCCCATCGACGCCTGGCTGGCCCTCGATCCGAACAGCTCCCACTACGGCTACTATTCGCAAAACCCGCAGTGGCATCTCTACGGCAAACCGGAGTATCCGAGCCACGCCGCCATCATTGCCGCCCGCGACAACATCATGCGGAAACACCCGGCGTTGGTCGTGGTCGGCGCGCACCTCGGCAGCCTCGAACACGATCTCGACGGGATCGCCGAACGGCTCGCGCGCTATCCGAATTTCCAGATCGAGGTCGCCGCCCGCACGCGCAACCTCACCCGTCACCCGAGCGAAAAAGTGCGCGCGCTTTTCCTGCGGTTTCCCGACCGCATCATGTATGGCGTGGACGCCGGCTGGATGCCGCACCGCCGCGACACGCCGCCGACCGACCAGCAGCGCCAGGCCCATGCCGCCAGTCTCGAAGTCCGTTATCGCGCCGACTTCGACTACTACGCCGGCCAAGGCGAAACGACCTACAACGGCCGCAAGACCGAGGCGCTCAACCTCCCGCGCGCCGTCCTCGAAAAATTCTACCACGCCAACGCCGAGCGGATCTACCGGCTCGATGCCGCGTGGTCGCGGCGGTGAACGCACGCGGCACGCGGTGAGCCCCCGAAGGAGGCAGGTTCCCCTCCGAAACCCGACCCCGTTGGCCCCTCCCTCGATTCCGTAGCTGCGAGCACCAGCGAGTGGCTCACTCCTTCGCTACGACCGTATCGTAGAGGCCGTAGTGGGTGAGCCCTGCGTGGCTCTCGATTCCCGTATAGCGGAGCGACGCATCTTCGTAGCGCCGGAAGGCAAACACCGCCTGGTTCATTTGCTCGGTGTTGAACACCCGGAGCCGTACCAGCAGGTGAAAATCCTTCACCGTAAGTCCCGTCACCGTCTCGAACAGCTCCGGTTCGATCTTCGTGATCACGTCCTGCAGCGTGTTTTCCCGGAAATCGGTCAGATACATGAAGGCCGGAATCCGCGTCGCGAATTTGATGAGTTTCTCCTGCACGAGCTTTCGCTTGGACTTGAACTCCTTCTCTTCGGCCGTGAGTTCCTTCTGCTCCTTCGCCGACAGGTCTTTGTCCTTCGCCTTGTTTTTGAGCGCCTTCACCTGCTCGCTCTTGTTGATGATGGTCTCGATGATGTGGTCGCCGAGCGCCCGCCAACCCTCGATGCGCTCCACCGCCGCCATTGCCTCGGGATTTTCGAGTATCCGGCGCAGGGTGTCGTTGTCCACGTTCACGAGCAGCGCGCTCTCCCACTTGCGGGCGAGCAAGGTCGCCGACGTGCCGGCAATCGCGATATCGAGGATGCCGCCCGCATCGATCTGCGTCATGTTTGCGCCGTCGTAGGCCAGCACCGGCAGGAACGACACCAGGTCCTTCACCGCGGTCTCCGGGTTCGGCTCGTTGGGCGAGAGCCCGATGCCGTATTCGGACAGTTGCCGCAGCGCGCGCGTCGGCGCGAAATCGAAAACGAAGCACACCGGCTTCAAAATTTCCTCCTCGTTCGGGTTGTCGCCGTGCGGGTTCTTGATCGACCACGGCGACTGCACGCGAAACGCCGCCTGAAAGTACGTCTCCGGCGACTTGAGATTGCGCAGCATCAGAATCGACGACCACTGCGGCACCGTCACCCCCGTGGTAAGCTTGCCGCAAGAAAGCGTGATCGTCTTGGTGTCGAAACCTCCGCCGATGGCCGAGCGCACCGGCGGCAACGCCTCCAATCCGATACCGGCCGCGGCCCCGGCCGCCACGATCACCGTGTAGTCGCGCCAAAACACGTTTTGCTTCTCGGCCAGCAGGTTCGCCATGGCGCGGCAGGCCGCGACGTTGGGCAGAAACCAGAACGCGTGCTGGAGATGCGGCAGCAGGCGCACATCGGAGTAGGGAAACGGCGGCCGCGTTCCCGTCTTGAGCGCTTCCACCGATTTCGCCGTGTGACCGCCGCGGATAATCTCCAGCCACTTTTGCACGTCGCTCTTGTGCCTGAACTGCGCCTTCGGGCCCTCGCCCGACGCCTCGAAAAACGCGTTCAGGTCGAACTCGTCGAAATCCCCGCCGCACGCCACGGCCACCAGCTCTTCCGGCATCTGGTAAGTGAGCAACCGCATCTGCGGCAACGCCCCGTAGGGATTCCACTTGCCGGGATGCCGGGCCGCAAACGCTTCCTTCGCCCGTTGCTCGTCGGTGTAGGTCCAGTTGAAGATCTGTTCCTCGATAAACTCGCCCGTCGCCAGCGCCTTGAAGGGCGTGCCGGAGAGATAGAGGTAGGCTTTCGTCGTGAGCGGCAGGAAGTCCGACTCGTCCTCCGACAGCACGCCGAGGTCCTCGTTCACGCCCTCCAACGCGGCGGCGTATTCCAGCTTGGCCTCCTTCTTGGCGACCGCCTCTTCCTCGCCCTCGAACAGTTCCTTGGCCGTGTCCCGCCAGGCGCCGAAATGGTACTCGTCAAACACGACCAGATCCCACTTCACCCGATGGAGCCATTCGTTCCGGACCTTGACGTTGCCTGCGTCGTCGCGGCCCAGCAGGTCCTGGAACGATCCGAAATAGACGAGCGGATTCTTGGCGGAAACTTTCGACGGATCGCGGTCGGAATTGCGGGAGAGGTAGTGCCAACCGTCGAAGTCGGCATGGGATTCGAGGTCCGTTTGCCAGGCGTCCTCCACCGCGGGCTTGAACGTCACCACGAGCACGCGCTTCGCCCCAAGCTTTTTGGCGAGTTGATAGCTGGTGAACGTCTTCCCGAAACGCATCTTCGCATTCCACAGGAAGCGCGGCACCGCGTGCATGTCCTCCTTCCAGATCGAATGGAAGTAGGCGTGGGTCTTGTCGACCGCCTCGCGCTGCTCCCGCCGCATCGCGAACGTCTCGTGGTGCGTTCCGGTCAGCTTCCTGCCCGTGCGCAATTCGGTCAGCACCGTCTTCACGTCTTTGACCGTGCAGCGCACCCACTCCAACTCGGGGTTCGCGAAACCCTTCTTCGCCAGCGCCGCACGCACCGCATGGTCGCTGAAAACAGTGCCGTCGTCGCGCGCTGCGGATTCGTCGACTTCGATGGTGAAGTTCTTGATCGCCGCCGTCTTGAGCTGTTCGGCGACCCGCTGCTTCACATCGCGCGTGGTCTGGCCGATTTTCAGGAGCCCCGCATGCGCCTTGTCCGCGATGGCATAGGCGTAGATGCGAGGCCGCGCCTCCGGCTTTGGCGCGAGGATTTCCTCGATGGTCTTACTCATCGCCGCAAGCTCTCTGACGAATGCAGGTATTTATGTGGGCAATGTCGGACTCGCTTAGGGCATATTTATTGTTGAGCGCCTCGTCAGTCCAAATGCGGTCCCAAGTCTGCTGCGGTACCCATGTATAAGTTGCACGTGTTGCGTGCTGGGTGATCTTTCTAAGTGAAACCAAAAATCTGAAAAATCGCGTGTCTATGTAACTCTGCAAACTTTCTGCTTCCTTTTTCGAGGCTACATTGAAGAACAGATAGGTCTGGGTGCATACAGAGGGCGATGGCGCAATAAAACTTGGGCCTAGCACCATTGCGGGCCGCGCCCCGCGCTCACCATAGGCTGCCGAAATCATCACCTTCCACGTATCGATAAGGTGCGGACTTTTTATAACATCCTTACGCGCGATACCGCCGACGAGTCTTTTGCCCCCTCGGCCATAATAAATCGCTACATCCACCGCTTTCTTTTCCGAGCGGAAGCCCTCAAAATTGGATGTCCATCCAAACTCTTTGTCTGCAGACAAGATTTCAATGATGGAGGCTTCTCCTAAGACCCTCACTTTCTTAAGAATACCCAAGCCGCGACTGTCGCGCACCAGGATGTCGTACTCGTCTAGTTCTCTGTCAATTGGCCCAATAGTCTCTTCGCCAGTGACGGTCGTGATTTCGCATGATCCTTGGTTATCTCGATCCCATAAAAAGTAGCAAATTCCCCCTTCAAAATCTACTCCAGGAAACACCGTTTCCATGCGCTCATAGTCTACCAATTTTCGGACATGCCGGTCTTCGAGCATGGATTTTCGAAAATCGCTTAGGCCAAGACCCGAAGCCATCCATCGAGAGGGAACAACCATCGATAGATAGCGCGGCTGCAGTTTTTTTGCCTGCTCCACAAATTTATTGTAGATGGGAATGTCACGTGTTCCGCCATCACTGGCCAGTTGGTAAGGCGGATTACCGATGATAACGTCGAATTGCATATCGTCTCCAAAGAGCTGGGCCAGTCGGGCCCTGATAGTGTCGGTGTGAATGAACGCGTAGGCATGGGTCTCCATGCCGGTCGCCCGATCGAAAACAGATTTTCCTGCGCCGCAGTATTGGCATTTGTCGCCCGCCCAAGTGTGTTGGGTTCGCTTGAACCAGATGTTCCCGTCGCCGTTGGCAAAGGACTTGGCGATGGAGTGCTTTCCGGTGGCCGACTTGGAACAATACAAGCTCCGACGCGCGAGGAGGGCGGTGATCTGCGTGATGCCGATCCCGAACACCTGCTTCGTCAGGATATGGTTCACGCGTTTCTCAAGGTCGGGCATCTTTTGCTCCAACCCCTCGGTCAGACGCCGCGTGATCTCCCGCAGAAACACCCCGGACTTCGTGCAGGGGTCGAGAAATGTCACCGTCGGATCGGCCCAGAGGTTCGCCCCTTGGTGGTTCGCCGCCCACGCCTCGGTCAGCGTGTCGAGCATGCGGTTGGCAAACTCCGGCGGCGTGAACACCTCGTCGTTGGAGAGGTTGGCGATGCACGTCAGTACGTCCGGATTGCGCCGGCGCAGGGCGAAGCTGGCTTGGTCGCTCACGGCGTCGCCTCCGGCCCGGCAGCAGCCAACTCGCCCACCGTTGTCGGCGGATAGGTATGCGTGGGGGTGAATATTTCGTGTTTGCCGAGCTCGGCGAAGAGCGACCCCTCGGCGCTGAAGGCCGATGACTGGGTGAGGCTGTCGAAACGGAAATCGCGCCGCTGGAACCTGCCTTTGCCCAAGTAGCCCCACTCGGCGAAGGTGATCGGCTGCCCGTCATGGGTGCGCATCGACAGCGCGTCGCCGTGGACGAGATTCTGCGCCAGCACGGCGGCCCCGGCGCGGTACAGGTCGCTCGCCGGATCGAGGCCGAGATACTCGGCGAAAATCTCCAGCAAGTTCGCGCGGCACTCGACGATGTTGTCCGGCAGCAACTCGATGCCGTAGACGCACATCAGCGCGAGCAGCGCGTAGTTCCGGCGCTCGAAGTCGGATTTCCCGTACCTGACTTCCACCGCGGCGAGTTTCCGTCGCAGAATCTGCACGAGGAAATTGCCGCTGCCGCAGGCCGGCTCGAGGAAGCGCGCATCGATGCGTTCCGTTTCACCGCGCACCAGATCCAGCATCGCTTCGACCATCCAGGCCGGCGTGAAGACCTCGCCGTGATCGGCGACCCGCTGTCTGGAGCGCACCAGCGTCATGTTCGCGGGGCGAGACGGCCGGCGGTGCCGGGATTGCAGGATGAAGCGGGCATCTCGGCTGCGACTCCGCACTACCAATAGTAGGGTGTCGAGTCCGCACTGCCTTTGCTCAGGTGTTTGGTCGCGCGGGCCGCCGCTATCGTCGGAAGTGGCTCAAGACACCGCAGACCGCCTGCTGGCGCGCGTGAAACAACTCCGGGAGGCGCATGGCCTTACGCAGGAGTCGTTCGCCGAGAAGGCGGGGCTGGGCTACAAGTACTACCAGTCGGTCGAAGCCGGACGGAGACGCGATATCCGGCTCTCCACGTTGGAGAAACTCGCCAAGGCCTGCGGACTGGAACTCTGGGAACTGCTGAACTTCGACCTCGCGCCTGCCGAATTGGCCGACTCCGAACCGGGAAAGTACGACGTCGCCTCGGCCGCCCCCAAAGCCCGGGCCCGCCGCACCCGCCGCGCGTAGCAACGGTGGGCGAGCGCCCGCTATGAAAGCGGGGGCACCGGCGCGGCGCCGCTTGCTTCTTCGCCGCGAATTGCGGAGCCAGCCCGAGGCCGAAGCAATCGCGCGCGTTGGCGTAGCAGATATTCTTCAAGGCAGCCTGCCGTCGGCCGGAATCGCCCATGTGCTCGTGAACGGCCAATTCGTGGTCCGCGGCGGCGAACGGGTCAAAGAGGCCCTCCCCGGCCGCGCCGTGCGGAAGGCAAAACCCTAACAGAGGGGTCAAAACGTCTTCGAGGCATCGACCTCAGGACTCTTGCGCCTCTTGCGCCTCCTTGCGGCAGAAACCCGTCGCCGCGCCAAGTTCGTCCGCGGCACCTCATCGCTGAAAGCCTACCGCTGAACGCTTTCGTCCCGTTGCCGCCTCCTTTCCGCCTACCGCTTTCCGCTTTCCGCCCCCATCCGCTCGCCGCCCCCGCCCAATTATCGGTTTGAGATCAACCCGCGACCCGGCCCCAATCGTGCCATGCCCGACGCCGCATTTCCGCCTTTTGTTTTGGGCGAATTGCCGGGTGCAAATTCCTCCGCCGCCCTCCTGCTGGGCGGTGCGCTCCTCGCCCTCGCCGGCTTCTGCGCCTGGCAATGGCGCCGCTCGGAGCAACTGCGGTTCGACGAAAGAGCCGCGCAGGCCCGCCTGCTCGCCGCAACCCGCGAGGAAGTCTCCGCCCTGCGCCATGACAAGGAAGCCGTCGCCGGCGAAAGCCAGGCCAAGAGCGAGATGCTCGCCACCCTGAGCCGCGAGACCCGCGCCCACCTCAACGGCATCATCGGCTCCGCCGATCTCATGCTCGACGCCCGTCTCACGCCGTCGTCGCGCGAACATCTCTCCACCCTCCGCGCCTCCGCGGAAGCGATGCTGCAGACGCTCAACGACGTCCTCGACTACGCCAGCGTCGAAACCGGCCAGATCCGCATCACACAGTCGAACTTCGACCTCCGCCAACCCCTCATCGAGGTCGTCGAGGTCCTCTCCCCGCTCGCCCTGCTCAAGAAACTCGACCTCGTTCTCATCCTCGCGCCCGACGTCCCCGCCCGCGTCACCGGCGATGTCGTCCGCCTCCGCCAGGTCCTGCTCAACCTCGTCTCGAGCGCCGTCCGCTCCACCGCCCGCGGCCGCGTCGTCCTCCGCGTCGGCCTGCCGCCCGCCGACGCCGTCGAGGCCCAACGCGGTCCCGGCTGGCTCCATTTCAGCATCACCGACACCGGCCCCGGCATCCCCGAGGCCATGCGCGAAACCCTCTTCGACCGCCTCACCGCCGCCCAAGCCGCCTCCGCCCGCAACGCCGGCGGCTCCGGGCTCGACCTCGCCATCAGCAAACGTCTCGTCGAGCTCATGGGCGGCCAGATCGGCGCCCGCAACCTGCCGGAAACCGGCTCCGAATTCTGGGTCTTTCTCCCGCTTCCCGCCGACCCGCTCACGGACCCCGCCCATCACCCCGCCCTGCGCGATTTCCATGTCGTCGTCCTCGACGAACTCGCCGCCGCCCGCGTCGCCGCCGCGACCCTCCTCGCCCGGCTCGGGATCGAGCACGATGTCACCGACAATGTCGCCGAAGCCGTCGGCCTCCTCCGCGACACCTTGGAAGACGAGGAGGAATGCGCCCGCGTCCTCCTGCTCGACGAACATCTCGCCCGCACGCATGCCGCCGAACTTTCCGCCGGCCTCGCCTCCGACCCCGGCCCGAATCCGCCGCGCATCGTCCTCCTCAGCCGCGACCCCGCCGCCGTCCCGCTCGCGGACCTCGCGCTCCCCGTCGTCGTCGTGCTCCGCAAACCGCTCCTGCGGGCCGAACTCCTCCTCGAGGCGATGTCCCAGCAGTCCGTTCCCGTCCTGCTCGAAAGCCGCCCCGGCCGCACCGCTCCGCCCAGCACCGAGCGTTCCCTGCCGCCGTTTCCCGTTTCCGCCGCGGCCGCCGCCGGCACGCGCGTCCTCGTCATCGACGACGACGAGATCAGCCGCTCCGTCAGCTCCCAGCTGCTCGAACGCCTCGGCTGCGCCGTCGACCGCGCCCCCGGCGCCCTCGACGCCCTCGTGAGCCTGCGCGAAACCCGCTACGACCTCGTCTTCATGGATTGCCAGATGCCGATCATGGACGGCTTCGAAGCCACCACCCGCATCCTCGAGGAATACGGCAAGAACGCCCCGCCCATCGTCGCCCTCACCGCCAACACGTCGCTCAAAGACCGCGAACGCTGCTTCGCCACCGGCATGAGCGACTTCGTCGACAAACCCGTCCGCCGCGCCGAACTCGTCCGCGTGCTGAATCGTTGGATACCGGGCCGCGCGGCCCGCTGAAGCGGGAGCTGTCGCAGTTGAAAGTTGAAGGTTGAAAGATCGAGCCATTGCGGCCCGCGCCAAGCCGCAGGTCGTAGTTGGCAGCAACGAGCGTGAGCGAGTGGCCGGGAAACCGTTTCCGCCACCGGCGTCATCGCCGTCCCGTCACTTCCCCGCCGCCTCCGGCGCCAGCAACGCATCGACGGCCGGCGCCAGCGCCACGAGGTAATTCTCGCCCCGCGCCCCCTGCGTCATCGCCACCAATATATAGTGCCGGTCCGGCCCCGTGATCACCGCCGTGTCGTGGACCCAGGCCTCCCACCAGCCCGCCTTGCGCCGGATCTCGCGCGGCCGGCCCGCCAGCCCGCGGACGAATTTGTCGTCCACGGGCGCGAGCTCCGGCGCCGCAAAGATCTCCCGCATCACCGCCGAGGCCGCCGGCGAAACCAGTTTCCCCTGCTCCAGCAACAGGTAGAACCGCACGAGTTGCCGCACCGTCGCCGCGTGCGAATGGCCGCCGACCGGATCCAGCCGCCGCTCGCTGCCCTGGCCGTAATGCTTGCCGACCCAGATGCCGCCGCCGCGCGCCGCCTCGTAGAAGCCGTGCGCATCCAGCACCTCCTGGATCGCCGCCAGACCGAGCGACCGCGAAAACGCCGCCGCAGTCGCGTTGTCCGAACGCTTGATCATGAGCCCGAGGTCCCGCCGCACCTCCGGCGACGGCCCTTCCGCCAAGGCCCGCGGCTGCAGGGCGAACCACGCCAGCATGATCCCGATCTTCGGCACGCTCGCCGCGTAGTCGATCCGGTCGGGCCGCAACGCCGCCCAGCGGCCCGTGCGCAGATCCAGCAAGCCGACGGCCGTCGCCTCCGCGCCGAGTCCAAATTTCTCCCTCAGCTCGGCATCGAGCGCCACCAGCCGCGCCTGCAACGCCGCATCGGTCGGCGTCGCGTAATCCAACGTGAGCGTGGCGAGTCCGGTCGGCATCGGCGGCGGCGCAGCCTTCACCGCCGCGCCACCGAGCACCAGCCCAAGCCAAAGGCCCGCCGCCGCCCGCGCCTTCATGCGAGTTCCTCCGCCGTTACGACCAACGCGCGCGCCTGCTCCGCGCGTTTCCGCGACAGCTCCACGCCGATCGCGTCGAGCCCGAGCGCGTTCGCCGTCGCCGGCACCGTGCCCACGCCGCAGAACGGATCGACCACGACGCGCGCCTTCGCCTGGTCCCGCGCAAACCGCACCGCGTGCGCCGCGGCCCGCACGCCCATCGCCCGCACCCACGGTTGCCGGCCCGGGTCGACGATCACGTCCGGGATCGGCACCGGCTCCGGGCAACGCAGTGCCCGCGACACCGCGATCAGGTGCGTGTACGCCGGCCGTCCCGGCGTCGGCCGCCCCGGCGGACAGCGGCACACGATCTTGTGCAGCAGCACGTGCGCGCCCGCATCCTCCGCCGCCCGGATCACCATGCCGCCTTTGTCGATCCAGCGGCCTTCGTGCTTGATGTCGGATTGGAAAAACAGCGCCGCGCTCTCGTCCGGCACCGCGTCGACCACCCGCCGCACGGCATCGAGAAACCAAGCGCGCCACGCCGCCAACCCCAGCCGCAGCTCGGAAACATCCGGCAACGACGTGATCGCGCACGCGCCTTCGATCCGCCCGCGCGCCGCCAGCCACCCGATCGCCTCCGCGGCATGGATTTCCCGCCGCGGTCCCGCGGGCAGATTCGCGGCTGCCGTTTCTTCGCTCATAGTTCGTTCGCGATCCCGCGCTTCACTCTGAATTCAGCCGTTCACTTTTGACCAGAAAGGCACCGGGCCCACCGAGAAACGCAATCGGAGGCAAAGGTGGCTCGAACGACCGATTCATCCCTGCAGGCGGCCCCATTCCCGGCATCTTCAGCCGGCTTGTCTCCGTGCGCTCCGAGTCTCTGTGGTTCAACTCCGTTTTCCAGGTTCACAGTTCGAGAATCGCCCCGAGTTCGCCCTGCAGCAAATCCACGAGCGCCGGGTCCATATAACCGTAGTCGTCCGGAATCCGCAGCACGTGCAGCGGCTTGTCGCCCAGCTCCTCGGCAAATCGCTCGGCGACACGGTCCGCGTGCTTCTTTTCCATGCAAATGATGATGTCGGCCCAGCCCACCTGCCCCGCCGTCAACTTGATCCGTGCCCCCGCTTCCGTACCCGCCGACCGCGCCTCGTAGGCCGCATGGTCCTTCAGCAATGCTTCCGCCGTCGGCGAACGCCATTGGTTCCGGGAACAGACAAAAAGGACTTTCGTGCGCATGCGTCGACGGCGTTCATGGGTTGGCCGCGGCGGAACTCAAACGCCGAATCCGCATGCCGCGCACCGCCGCCCGCGTCATGTAGGTCGCGATCCCCAGCGGCAACGAGCGCTGGATCTCGCCCGGCCGCAGGCTCACCATGCGGTCCTTCAGCGCCACGTCCACGAACAGCTCGCCGTCGATCCACGCTTCGATGTGCGCCTCGGTCACCCGCACCCGGATCCGGTACCAGCGGTTCGGCGCAAATTCCCGCGTGCGCGAGGTCTCGTTCTCCGCCGCATCGATCCGGTCCAAACTCGAAATCCCGACCACCGTCCCGCCCCAGCCGCCCACGACAAAGGTCGCCGCCGCGCGCCCCACGGGAAACGTGAGCCCGCAGAAAAAATCGTCCCCCTCCAATTTCATCGCCTCCACCTCCACCTCGTAATTGCTCCGCGGCAATTCGCTCCCGCGCTGCCACGTCACGCCCGACAGCGTCAGCCCCGCCTCGATCACCAGCGCGCCCGACCCGCCGCGAAACTTCGGCTCCATCTTCACGGCCCCGCCCGCCTCGAACCCCGACGCCGCCCACCCGCCCGCCGACTTACCGTCGAACAACGAAGTCCACGCCTCCGCCGCCCGCCCCGCGGCCAGCCCCAGGCACCACGCCATCATCAGCATTCTCCAACGCATCCCCCCACGCTGACACCGCCCCGCCGCACCTGTCACCGTCGTTCCTTTGCCCGCGCCCGTAGCCCGGGCCTTCAGCCCGGGCCTATTCCTCCTCGCCCCGCGCGCGGCATTGAAAATCTTCGGCGGCCCGTCTCACTCCGCTCACCCCGTCGGTTCGTTTTCTCCGCGCCGCCTCCCTCCCCGCCCGCCGCTTCCTTCCCCCGCGTGTCCCCCGCTTCCATGTCCCGTCGCACGTTCCTCCAAAGCGGCCTCGCCGCCACGGCCGCGGCCGCCGCCGCCCCCGCGCTCGCCGCGACCAAACCCGCTGCGAGCTACACCGGCGCCGAAATCGACGAGCGCCTCGCCTCGGGCCGCGGTCTCGACGGCCTCACCAAGGCCGACCTGCCCACGCCGGCGCTGCTGCTCGATCTCGACGCCTTCGAGGCCAACGTCGCCCGACTGCGCGACCACACGCGCGCCGCCGGCATCGCCCTGCGCCCCCACGCCAAGACCCACAAGTGTCCCGAAATCGCGCGCCGCCAACTCGCCGCCGGCGCCCTCGGCATCTGCGTCGCCACGATCCGCGAAGCCGAAGCCATGGCCGCCGCCGGCATCACCGGCCTGCTCATCACCTCGGAACTCGCCGGCCCGGAAAAAATCCGCCGCCTGCTGCGCCTCGCCGCGCGGCAGCCCGACACCATGGCCGTCACCGATTCGCTCGAACACGCGCAACAACTCGACGCCGCCGCGGCCGCCGCCGGGCAAAAACTCAACGTGTTCCTCGACATCGACCCCGGCAGCCGCCGCACCGGCGTGACGGCCGGCGAACCCGCCAAGCAACTCGCCCGCGCGATCATGCGCCTGCCGCACCTCGCGTTGCGCGGCGTGCATTGCTACTCCGGCGCCTCCGCCCACGTCGTCGGCTTCGACGCCCGCCGCACGCATTCCCATGCGGCGATGACGCCCGCGATCGCGACGTTCCGCGACCTGCGCGCCGAGGGCCTCCCGCTCGAAATTCTCTCCGGCGGCAGCACCGGCACCTACAACATCGATCCCGAACTCAAGGCCATGACCGAACTGCAATGCGGCTCGTACGTCTTCATGGACGTCGACTACCGCCGCATCGGCGGCCGCGGCGGCGCCCTCTACGACGACTTCGCCTCCGCGCTCACCGTCCTCGCCACCGTCATCAGCCGCAACGAACCGAAACGCGCCACGATCGACGCCGGCCTCAAGGCCTTCGCCACCGACAAACGCTTCGGCCCCGACGCCAAGGATCTCCCGGGCCTCAAGTACAGCTGGGGCGGCGACGAGCACGGCATCCTCGACCTCGCCGCCGCCCCGCGCGATGTCCGGCTCGGCGAACGCCTCGAGTTCATCGTCCCGCACTGCGATCCCAACGTGAACCTCTACGACCGCCTGTATTGCCTTCGTGGAGACAAGGTCGAGGCCGTCTGGCCCGTCGCCCGCGGTTACGCCTGACGGCCGGCCACCGGCCGTCAGCTGAAAGTTGAAAGCTTCAGGTTGAAAGCCGACCCAACCCCGACCCAACCCCGCCGCCACCCGTTTTCCCAACCCTTCATTCTTCCATGCAACGCCGCCGTTTTCTCGCCGCCGCCGCCCTCGCCGCCGGCGCCGTTTCCCTGCCCGCCGGTCTCCGCGCCGCCGCGGCCGCCGCTCCCGCCCGCAAATTCCGGATCGCGCTCACGCCCGGCTCCATCGGCGTCACCGCCGCCTCGCAACGCGAACTCAACGACCTCGCCCACCGCCACCGCTTCGAGGCCGTCGAGCCGCGCGCCGAGGAACTCGCGGGCCTCGCCCCCGATGCCCTCTCCGCCGTGCTCGCGGACCTGAAGGCCAAGAATCTCACGTGGGCCGCCGCCGGCCTTTCGGTCGATTTCCGCAAAGACGAAGCGACGCTCCGCACCGGCCTCGCCGCCTTGCCCCGCCTCGCCGCCGGCCTGCAGCGCGCGGGCGCGACCCGCGTCGGCACCTGGCTCATGCCCAGCCACGCCGAACTCACCTACCGCGCGAATTTCCGCCAGCACGCCGCCCGCCTCCGCGAGATTGCCGCGATCCTGAAAGACCACGGCCTCCGCCTCGGCCTCGAGTACGTCGGGACCCACCTGCTCCTCGTGCGCAGCCGCTACCCGTTCGTCCACACCCTGGCCGAAACCCGCGAACTCATCGCCGAAATCGGCACCGGCAACGTCGGCGTCGTGCTCGACACCTGGCATTGGTGGCAGGCGGGCGACACCGTCGCCGATCTCCGCACCTTGACGAACGCCGAGGTCGTCAGCGTCGACCTCAACGACGCCCCCGTCGGCATCCCGAAGGAACAGCAGAAGGACAACGCCCGCGAACTCCCCGTCGCCACCGGCGTGATCGATGCCGCCGGCTTCGTCGGTGCCCTCGCCGCGTTCGGCTACGACGGACCCGTCCGCCCCGAGCCGTTCAACCAGGCCCTCAACGCCCTCGACAACGACCCCGCCTGCGCCGCCGCGTCCGCCGCCCTGCACCGCGCCGCCGCGCTGGCCCGCGGCTGAGCCGCGGGCGGGAGTTGAAAGGTGAAGGGTGAAAGTTGAAAGCCGGAGCGCGCAGCGATCAGCCCTCAGCGTTCAGCCTTCAGCGATCGACAGCCGGTTTCGCCGTTTTCCGATTTTCCACTTTTCCGATTTCCGGACTTTCGCCTTTCGCCTTTCGCCTTCCCGCTTTCCCGCTTTCCCAATTTTCCGATTTTCCGATTTTCAGACGTACCCGTTTTCCCACTACAACGCATCTTTCCGTTCCGCTGGAGAAACACCCCCGCCGTATAAGGCCCCGTCCGTTGACACGCCGTTTTCCCGCCCGCACCGTCCCGTCCGTTTTTCGCCCGCCGCCATGAAATCCTCCGTCTTCCCGCTCCTCCGCCGCGCCGCCCTCGCGCCGCTGCTCTTCGTCCCCGCCCGTGCCGCCGAACCGGCCGCGCCCGCCGACTGGCACGCCCAGTCCCTCGGCCAGGCCCTGCTCTACGTCGTGCTGTTTTCCTTCGTCGGCATCGCCGCCGCCATCGTCGGCTACAAACTCTTCGACAAGTGCACGCCCGGCGATCTGCACGGCGAAATCTTCGACAAGAAAAACTCCGCCGCCGCCATCGTGGCCGGCGCCGTCATCCTCGGCGTCTGCCTGATCGTCGCCGCCGCCATCGTCGGCTGAGTCCCGCCCGTGAAACGCAGCTCCAGCGTCCGCCGGATCTTGCTCGGCGGCCTTGCCACCGGCGCCCTCGCCGCGACCTCCGCGGCCGACGCGCAGACCGTCGGGCGCATCACCGAATCGACCTACCTGACCAACGAGGACCACATCCCCGGGGCCGGCCATTACCACGCGCCGTTCCGCGCCTTCTACCCGCATCCGTACAACCACTACGACGCGCAGAAGCAGCTGTATTTCTACGGCGGCACCTGGGGCCCGGCGCCGCACCGCAGCATCGTGAACATCTCGACGCCCGGCAGCGACGCCGCCCGCATCGCCGCCGCCGCCCTCGCCGCCCGCAGTGCGACCGGCGTGGGCGGGTCGAATTACATTCACCGCAACGGCTTCGGCAGCACGTCGCGCTCGTTCAGCACGCCGTCCTGATGCAACGCCACCGCTGTCCGCCGCGACCCGGCTGGCGCGAACGGGTCGAGGCCGTCGGGCTCACGTATCACTCGCACGAGGCCGGCCCCTACTGGGACGAGTCCGCGGCCTACGAGTTCACCGCCGCCGAAATCGCCGTGCTCGAGACCGCCGCGCGCGACCTGCACCGGCTCTGCCTTGACGCCGCCGAAGCCGTGGTCGAGCGCGGCTGGTGGGATCGCCTGGGCCTCCCGCCGGCGGCGATCCCCGCCATCCGCCGTTCCTGGGAACGCGACGACTTCAGCCTCTACGGCCGCTTCGATCTCGCCTTCGACGGCCGCGGTCCGCCGAA
>NEUS01000100.1 GCA_002288455.1 Opitutia bacterium Tous-C1TDCM | reverse complement strand
TTTGACCGCTTCGCCCTCTTCTTTGCTCTCTGGCTTCCGAAAAAAAACGCCGCCGCTCCCACGCGGGGACCAGCGGCGCGTTTTTCAGAGGCTCCTTGAGAGTTGAGTGCTGAGAGTTGAGAGCTCGGACCGCCGGAGAGCGGTGCCGGGCTCCGCTTTCCATCCAGACCGCGCGCAGCGAGATTTTCGGCGCGGCAGGGAATTCCGAAAAGACGAAGGGCGGCCCGAGGGCCGCCCTTTTCGTTGGGTCCGAGGCGAAGGCCGCGGGGCGCTTATTGCGCGACGCGGATGTAGGTGTCGCCGAAGTAAGTGAGGGTGATCGGGTCCTTGACCTTGATCATCGACTTGCGGCTGGTGAGCAGGGAGGGCCGGTCGTTGGACTCGGCGCCTTGCACGGTGAAGTTGCGTTCTTCCGCGGTGCTGCGGCCGTTGCCGAACTTGATCCACTTCACTTTGCCGTCCTTGGCGATCTGGAGGCGGCGGTCGCCGTTGCCGGAGCCGGTTTCGTAGGCGCCGGCGACGCTGGTCAGGAGACGTTCCGCAGGGGCGGCCTCGAGCAGGCGGTAGGGCGGGAGGAAATTGCCGGGCGGGCGGCGGAGTTCGGAGAGGGTGAAAAGGTTAACGCCGATGATGATCAGGCCGAGGATGCCCGTGTACATCATGATGAGGCCCTTGCGGAGGGGGGCCTTCGGCTCTTTGCGGCTGGCGGCACCGCGATTGGCGGACGCGGCCGGGGTGGGCGGGACGTAGACGGGCTCGCGTTCCTCGGCTTCGCCGGTGATGGCGGCGTAGATATCGTCGGCCGGCATAATGCCGCTGCGCGACTTGGCGGAAGCCCAGCTGACGAGGTTCAGCCGCTTTTCCTTGAGCTGGACGACAAAGCTGCCGGTGGGACCGTTGATCCGGATTTCCGGGGTCAACGGGTACTCCACTTTCAACGACGTGGCGGCGGCGGCGGTCAGGAGCTTGCGGAGCTCCTTGCTGGTAACCCCGGAGCGCTGGACTACGGGGAGTTCTAGATTGGCCTCGCGGGCGTCGGTCGAAAGTTGGCGGAGTTGGAGCTCGAATGCTAGCGTCGCGCTCTCGCTCATTGTTGCAGAATGAAAATCGGGTCGTTGTTGACGCCGATCCGGAAGTTGCCGGTCGTGAGGCTGCCGTCGTCCACCAGCTTGTCGATTTCGAGCAGGACCTCCTCGTTCACGGGGAACGGAGCGCCGTCGGTTTCGCTGATCGAAATGACGGCTTTGTAGCGGGTGCCGGCATGAAGTTGGTTGCTGTCCCAGTTGTATTGGCCGCCGATGGGCGTCGTGCGGAGCCAGGACGTCGAGCCGAGGCGCTCATTCATTTCCGGCGGCATCTTGCCGGCGGGCTGCTCGTCCGGCCAACCGCCGCGTTCCTGGGCGTAGCCCTCGAAGGCGGAGGCGAAGGTGCGAAGGTCGGCGACAATGATGGTGGAGCGGGAAATGCGCTCGGACTGTTTCACCTTCGGAACGGCGACGGAAACGACGATGCTGCCGATGGCCAGACTCAGCATGAGCTGGATCAGGTTGAAACCGGCTTGCCGGGCCCGGCGGGACTGGCGGCCCAAGCCGACGCGGTCCGCGTGAACGCGGCCGGGGGGCATGGGTTGGGAAATTGAACGGGTTCGGAACATGGCGGGGAGCGTTGGCGATTTCGGCGGCCGACCCGCAGGGGTCAAACCGACAAACTCGTAACACAGCGGTGAAAAGGCATCCGAGTCCGGGCCGGCACGCAAGTGCGCAAATCGGGATTCCCGATGGAAAATTGCGTAGCGTGGATTGCGTAGCCGAGGGTGTCGGAGCGGGGTGGGACGGCGCCGCACCGGTCAAAAAAGCGACCGTTTCCAACCGGGCTCGAGGCGCTGTAGGATTGGGCCGGACCTGCGAACGGGGCGGGGCGGGTGCGCCGCTTCAGGGTTCGGTTTTGGGGAGGATGCTGTTGCCGGAACGGTGCCCCGGGTTTGCAGGGAGCGACGCCAGAAGGTCCCAAGGGGCGATCAAGGTAGGCGAAAAGGGGCGCCCGGGGGCGGCGCAGGCCTGCGCGCTTGCTTCGGAGGTGGCGCGGTGGCTATGGAGACGGGTGCGGCGATGGCCGACCGCGCCGCGACCATGACTTTGTTTGCCAACGCCGAAACCCAATCCCGTCCGCCGGCGGGGCCGTGCTTTTTTGACGCGTGAGCGAGCCGCCGGAAAAGACGCCGAAGCCGCGCGGGTTGCTGCCGAAAATGCCGGTGCGGCAATTGCCGGTCGCGCCGCCGCCGGCGGGATCGCAACCGGCCGAACCGGCGGCGGCGCCGGCGGAGTTGCCGGGGACGGTCCGGCCGCGGGTGGAGTCGGCGTTGGGTTCGGGCAAGGAGGCGGCGAAGGTGAATTTCAAATTGCCGAGTACGCCGCGGCCGGCGTCGCCGGTGCGGGCGCCCCGGCCGAAGCCGGCGTCGCCCGGTCCGGCGGAGGCGGGAGGCGGCGAGACCTCGCCGGCGTGGGCCAAGCCGGCGGCGGCGGGCAAATTGGCGGAGGCGTTGGCCGATTTGCCCGAGTTGGATGCGGCGGCGACGGCGGCGGCGGTGCGGGCGGCGCGGGAAAAGGCGCTGCGGGAGCAACCGGGCTGGGTGAAGGCGTCGGCGGACGATTCGTTGCGGAATTTCCGGCGGGCCGGGCAGGGAATCGGCGCGGCGTGGCGGCGGTTTCGCTCCGGGCCTTCGTTCTGGGCGGTGGCGGCGTTTGTCGCGATCTACGGGTTGCTGGCGTTCATGCGGGCGCCGGGGCAGGTCGTGATCGAGCAATCGCGCCGGGCGGAGGAGGCGGCCTGGTTGCAGGCGTTGCTCAAGAACTACAGCGCCGCCGGCGGGCCGGTGCTCGGCGTGAAGCCGCACGGCGGCACGGAAATCTATCCGCGCGGCATCGTGCTGCAGGGGGAGTTGCTCGATGCCTTCCGGCAGGCGAAGCCGGGCGACACGTTCACGGTGACGGTGGCGGCGCCGATGTGGAACCCGCTGACGGCGTTCCATGGTTTTCCGCCGATTTTTGCGGGCGGGACCTATTTCCAGATCGAGCGGAAAATCGATTTCACGCGCTACACGCTCACGTTGCTGCTGCGGAAAGACACGGACCGGGCGGGGGCTTTGGTGCTCGCGACGGTGGCGCCGACGGCGGCGCAGGGCGGGACCGGCGGAGCCGGAAAGTGAACGGTGCGGCCGGCCGCGGTCAGTTCAGGGCGGCGAGGGCGGCGTCGTATTCGGCCTTCGTCATGTCGGCGTAGTCGGTCCGTCGGTACGAAATCACGCGCGGGGTGCCGGGCGGGTAGCGGCCGTTCATGAAGAGGTCGTTGAAGCCCCAGTTGCGGACGGGGGCGGAGTAGTAGTCGATTTTCCAGGGTTCGTCGGCGACGCGGCTTTCGAACAGGGAGACGAGGGAGCCGCGGATGAAGACGGAGCGGCCGGTGGACGACCAGTTTTCGAGGAAGCGGACGAGGTTGTGCGCGCCCCCGCTCATGCGGGCGGAGCCGTCCTTGTTGGTGGGCGTGATGCCGGTGAGCATGGCGGCGGCGATCACGCTGTTGGCGGAGGCGTTGGGGCGGACGGAGCTTTTGCTGGTGGCGTCGTTGAAACCGGCGGAAAGAATGGTGATGGCGTCGGCGGCGATGGCGGCGGGAGTTTCGCCGACTTTGGAGACGGAGGCGCTGGCGGAGGTGCCGTCGTCGTTGAAGTGGCCTTTGATATAGACGGGGGCGTTGGTGGCGAGGGTGAGTCCCTCGACGGTGCCGTAGGAGGGGACGGGGGTGTTGCCGTTGATGAGGCGGATGGCGACACGGTCGCCGCCGGCGGCGGCCACGGTTTCGCCGTTGAGGCGGGTCGTGGGGTTGCTGGTGACCTCGAGGTAGACGATGCCGGTCCACTGGGCGGGCTCGAGGGAGCTGATGGCTTTCGTGACATCGCGGCTGCCAGAGGAGAGCTGCATCTGGGCGACGGTTTCCTTGAGCACGGTCATATCGAGTTCGACGAGGTCCTGGCCGGCGCCGCGGCGCCGGTCGTAGAGGCCACGGCTGACGGAGGTGGACGTGACGTTGCCGGTGGAGATGCGGGTGACGACGGTCTCCTGGTAGGGCTGATAGCGGACGAGATTGGCCGGGACGGTGGCGGCGACGGTGCCGGCGGGACCGCCGGTGCGGACGGTGATGCTGGCGGGGACGACGGGATTGTTGGCGGTCGTCGTGTGGGTGGAGTTGGAGGAGACGACCGTCGAGACGGAGCCGGAGGCGGGCACGATCTGGATATATATACCGGCTTGGGTGGAATATTTCTGCGCCTCGACTTCGGCGCTGTAGTCGGTGCTGGAGGCGGGGGTGGGCGGCTCGATCAGCAGGCGGCCGGTGTTGACGGATTGGTCGACGCCGTCGCCCGGGGACGGGTCCTCGACATAGCGGCCGATGGCGACGGGCGTGTAGTTTTGCACGCCGTTGGCGGAGGTTTGGACATTGCCGTGCCAGGTCGAGGAGGCGTGGGTTTTGAAGCTGCTGAGATTGGTGGCGGCGGCGGTGGCGAGGGCGGCGGCGTATTCGGCCTGGGTGGCGTAATCGCCGTCGACATTGTTTTCCCGGATCACGGTGGAGACGCCCATCGTGCTGTCGTTCCAGGTGCCGCTGGCGTCGAGGGAAATCTGGGCGGAGAGGCGGTTCTTGAACGTGACGTCGGAGGTCATGTTGAGAGCTTCGCCGGTGGTGCCGTTGGTCTGGCCCTGCGCGGTGGGGAGGAAATTTTTCCAGGCGTGGTAGATATTGCCGGTGGCGGTGACAATATTGTAGAAGTTGACGGCTACGCCCTGGGAAGAGACGTACATATCGCCGTTGGCGTGGACGGGGCCGTAGATGTTCATGGTGGAGCCCGGGGCGAGTTCCATATCCATGTTGTAGAAGATGGCGTGGGCGAAGAGCGGGGCGCCGCGGACGCTGATTTTTTCGCGGACGTAGGCGGTGATGGGCCGGTTGTTGGCGGTGGTGGCGGTGGCTTTGGCGTAGATGGGAATGTCGCGGCGGAAGATCCATTTGCCCTTGAGCGGGTCGGTGAAGTGGTTGGGGTCGTTGGCGTCGACGTAGTAGAGGGAGCTGGAGCCGTTGGAGGTGACGTTGTTGATCCGGCCGGCGTCGATGGCGTTGGAGGCGGTGACGATATTGGTGCCGGCGAAGAGGTCCGCGTTGGGCAGCACGAGCGGGTGGGCGCCGGCGCTGGTGAACGCATTTGCCTGGAAGGTGCTGGTGTTTTCCATGCGGTAGCGGATCTGGGTCATGCCGTATTCGGCGATGCCTTCGGCGGCATTGCGGGCCTCGAGGCGGAGGAGGGAGCGGCGGTTGAGGGTCGCTTCGGTGACGACCCATTTGAGCATGCTGCCGATGACGAGAACGAGCAGGGTGGAAAAGATGATCGCCATCACGAGGCCGGAGCCGCGGCGGGCGGAGCGGAGGGAGCGGAAAGTCGGGGAAGGCATGGCTCAGCCGCGGGGGGAGACGGTGAAGTTGTAGGTCGAGACGGCGCGGCGGGTGAGGCCGTCGGTGGAGATATAGTTGATCTGGCCTTTGACCATGACGCTGCGGTTGAAAAAATTATAGAAGAGTTTGCGGACCGAGGAGGTGCCGGTGGCGCGGCCGACGATGCCGGCGGAGATGATGTCGGGGTTGGTGTGCAGGGTCGAAGTGGCCGGCATCAGCGTCCACAGCTGCGTCGAGGAGGAGCTGGGGGAGAAGGTGGAGTCGAATTTGCGGACGGGGCCGAGGCCGTCGGAGTCGGGGTCGTGGTAGTAGCCGATGAGGCGCTGGATTTTGGTGTCGTCGGCGGGGTCCTTGAAGATGAGGAGGAGGCAGTCGCCGGATTCGCCGTCGCCCATGGTGGCGAGGACTTCGCTGCCTTCCGGGCCGGTGGTGCGGGAGGAGAAATCCTCGAGGATGACGAAGTAATTGGCGTACGTCGCGGTGTCGGTGAGCTCGTTGGTGAAGGTGCGGATGTCGCGATTGATGCTCAGGCGGAAGGTATTGTATTTATAGCTCTTCATCAGGTTGATGAAGAGGCTGAGGATCATGATCACGACGAGGGAGAGGATGGCCGTGGCGACCATGACCTCGACGAGGGAGAAACCGCGGCGGCCCGGGCAACGGCGGGGGCGCAAAAAGGAAGGACGCGGGCACATGGCGCTCAATACGTCGGGACGAGGGAGCGCAGGTTTTTGATCACGCCGGTGTAGGCCCGCACGGTGTTGCCGTCCTGGATCCGCCACATGTAGAGCAGCGTGATCGCCTTGCATTGCTGGGTGGCGCCGTAGCCGGAGGGGGTGCGATCCTCGATCCAGACCCAGATGTGGATGGAGAGATCGGCGGCGCGGTTGACGTCGAAGACCTTGACGTTGTCGTAAACGGCCGAAGGCACGGTGGGCGGAGCGATGTTGGCCGGGGTGAGCGGCGACATCGGGGACAGGACGAGGGGATCGGCGGTGACGTCGTCCTTCTGGGTCGGCAGCGAGTACTGGGTGGCGTACAGCGCATCGGCCATATTCGCGCCGGCCGCGGGCGAAAGCGGCAGCAGATCGTACGGCATGTTTTTGATCTGCTCGAGGTAGCCCTGCATGATCGAGGCGACCGACGATTGATAGACGGAGATCTCGGTGAGCCGGCGGGTGAGCATCGACGTCGCGATCAATCCGGTCGAGACGATGGCCACGACAACGGTGGCGACGACGACCTCGACCAAGGTCATGCCGCGTTGGCGTTGCCTGCGATGCAGCCCGATCATGGGCGGGACGGGGGCGGAGTTTTGTCTTCGAGGGCCGCGGCGGCGGCCTGGACGAGTTGGTCGGCGGCCGCACCGCGGACGAAGGCGGCGGCATCGGCCGCCGCTTGGGCGGCGAGCCGGGATTCCTCGAGCAGGCGGGCGGTTTCGCGGCTGAGCGCGAACAGCCGGAGGGCGGCGACCGCCGCGACGAGCAGGAAGCAATCGCCGTAGGAGCAAAGGGCGCGGTGGTGGTCGATTTCCGCGGTGCCGCGGGTGAGGAGCAGGGCGGCGGCGAGCGCGGCGCCGCCGGCGACGGCGGGCAGGAAACGGGGCGCCCGGGCCGCGGCGCGGCTCAGACCGAAGGCGGCCCCGAGCAGGGCGGCGGCTTGGGCAACCTGCAAGGTGAGCACGAGAAGATTCATCGGGCGGCGTAGCCGGTCCGCTTGGCGGCGGCGGCGATGGTGGTCGCGTTGCTTTCGGAGAGCACCAAATCGGGCGACGGCGCGACGCCGATCCACTCCACGCGGCCGTCCCGGCCGAGGCCTGCGACAAAACCGACGGCGACGAGCCGGGCGTTGCCGAGGTTGTGCCGGATCGTGAAGTGGCCGTGGGCGTCGGTCTTGGTCGAAAACGGCGCCGGCGGAATCAGGTCCACGAACTGGGCCAGGGTTCGCTTGGCCTGCGCGAAGAGCGCGTCGGCGTCGGCGCGGCGGCCGAGTTTGGCGGCGGCCTCGGCTTGCGCCTGGAGGCGGCCGGCGGCGGTGTCGGCGCGGGTCCGGGCGGTCTTGAGGTGGCTTTCGAGCAGCTCGGCCGGGTAGGCACGGACCTCGACGTCGGCGAGCAGTTTGGTTTCGCCCTGCGGCAGGGTGATTTTCACCCGGCCGACGATATCGGAGGTCGTGGCGGCGGCGGCGCCGGCGACGACGACTTGGGCGGCGAAGAATTCGGGAATGTTGCCTTCGCCCGCGGGAGCGATTTCGGCGGCGGGGGCGTGGGCAAGGGCCGCGGAGTCGGCCGTGGCTTCGACGGCGACGGCGTCGGCCGGGGAAACGGCGGTGGCGTCCGCGAGGGCGGCGGGATCGACAGCGGGCTTAAGCGCGAGATCGTCCAGCACGACGGCGGCTTTGTTGGCCAAGGGATCGGCGGTGGCGGCGGCAGGCCGGGCGGCCGCGGCGGCCTCGCGGGGGGAAAGATAAAGATCGGCCAACACCGTGTCGGGCAGCAGGGCGAGCGGCAGTGTGGTCGCGCCGCCCGGGTACCGGATGAGAATGCCCTTGGCGGTGTAGTTGACGACCTTCACGTCCGTCAGCGTGCGTCCGTCTTTCAGCACCAGCGTCGGATACGTGCGCGGCAGCGCGCTTTCGGCGGCGGGAACGGAGAGGGTGATGCTCCCGGCCAGCGCGGCGCCGAACGCGAACGTCCGGAGCAGCTGGAAAAAACGGGAAGGGAGGGAAGGCATCTGGACTAGGGTGTTTACCCTGTAAGACCGAGGGAAACGCGGGACATGTCGAATGGGATTAACCGCGGGAGCGGTGCGTAGTTTTCGCTATCGGTCGGCGGCGGGAACACTGAAAGGCCGAACGCGGAGCGCGGACTGCCGGCGCCGGCTCCTCAGGTTGCGGGCTCCCGTCCTTCGGCGCGGGCGACCTGCGCATCGACGACGAGGGTCGTGACGACATCGGAGCCGACGTTGGTCATCGTGCGGGTCATATCGAGGATGCGGTCGGCGCCGAGGACGATGCCAATGCCCTCGGGGGGAATACCGAAGGTGGCGAGCAGGCCCGCGATCAGCGGCAGCGAACCGCCGGGGATGCCGGCGACGGCGACGGCGCTGAGCACGGAGAGGAGGAGCAACGTGATCTGCTGGGACGCGGTGAGATCGACGCCGAAGACTTGGGCGATGAAGAGGACGACGCAGCCCTCGTAGAGGGCAGTGCCGCTCATGTTCATCGTGGTGCCGAGGGGAAGGACGAAGCCGGCGACTGAGGGCTGGAGCTTCAGGTTGTCTTTGGCGCAAGCGAGGGCGGCCGGGAGGGTGGCGTTGGAGGAGCTGGTGGAGAACGCGGTGATGAGCACGGGGCGCATTTCGCGCCAGACGGCCAAGGGACTGCGTTTGGCCATGAACTTGATCCAAAGCGACATGGTGCCGAAGAGGTGCAGGAGGAGGACGAATACGCAGCCGAGGACGAACACGCCGAGGGCGAGGAGGATCTCGAGACCGATCTTCACGATGACGCTGTAGATCATCGCGGGCACGGCATAGGGCGCGAGTTTGAGGGCGAAATTGACGATCCCGGTCATCAGATCGCTGACGAGTTCGAGCGACTCCTGGAGTTTTTCCCGGCGGTCGAGGGCGAGCTTGGTGCCGACGGCGCCGCAGAGAATGGCGAAGAGGATGAGAGGCAGGACATCGCCGATGACGGTCTTGGTCTGGCCGACGACGGCGCCGAAGAGATTCTTCGGCATGAACATTTCGACGACCGAGGCGAACGTCATGGCCTGGGCCTGCTGGCTGTTGGCGACGTGTTTCTGGGCGGCGCCGCCGAATTCGGCCATGAGGCGCGTCTTGGCGGCGGGGTCGAGGTGGTTGCCGGGCTCGAGCACGTTCATCAGAATCAGCCCGAGGCCGACGCCGATCGCCATGTTGAGGAAGAAAAGGAAAAACGTGCGGCCGGCGAGCGGGCCGAGTTTGTCGAGGCGGCCGAGCTGGAGCACGCCGCCGGCGAGCGACGCGAACACGAGCGGGATCACCACGAAGAACAGCATCCGCAGGAAAATCTGGCCGAAGGGATCGAGGACGTTGGTGGAGAACGTCCGCATCGCGGGCACGAGGCCCGGGAAAATGCCGCCGAGGGCGAGGGTGGCGATGCCGGCGACGACGCCGACGACCAAGCCGAGGAGGATGCGATTGGCGAGGGGGCGATTGGTCTCTGCCATGGGAATGCGGCGAACGGTGGGAGCGGGATTGAATGTTGTCGAACGGGATTTAGGTTCCGGCGCGCATGGCTGTTTCCTTGACCGGAGTGGTGCTGGCCGCCGGGCGGTCGACCCGGATGGGTTGCGACAAGGCGCTGTTGCCGGCGCCGGACGGCGGACCCATGTGGGCGCGCCAACGGGATGTGCTGGCGGGTGCAGGTGCGGAAGAGATTTTGCTCTCGGCGCGGCCGGAGCAGCCGTGGGTGGCGCAGGCGAAGGGGTTTGCCGCGCTGGTGGTGGACGGATTTTCGGTCGGGGGACCGATCATCGGGGTGACGGCGGCGCTGGAGCGCGCGGCGCACCCGCATCTGGCGGTGCTCGCGATCGATCTGCCGAAGTTGCCGGCGGCGTGGTTCGCGGCGCTGCGCGAGGATTGTGCGCGCGGGGTCGGCGCGGTCGGCCGACACGGGGATTTTTTCGAACCGCTGGCCGCGATTTATCCGCGCGAACTCAAGTGGCTCGCGTGGGAGGCGTTGGCGAAAGGGGATTATTCGCTGCAGAAACTCGTCGCGGCGGGAATCGCGGCGGGGCTGCTGCGCGAACGGAAAATTGGTCCTGCGGAAACGCCGTGGTTTGAGAACCGGAATGGGCCTGACGCCGCCGCGGCGGCGGCAGAGTTGAAAGCTGAAAGTTGAAGGTTGAAAGTACGGAAGGCGCAGCGGCCGGACCGGTGTGCGGCTTTCAACCTGCGACTTTCAACTTTCAACTGCGCGGCGCTACGCCGCGCCTCAGGCGTAGCGGTCTTCGGTCCAGGGATCGGCGGTGTTGGAGTAGCCGCGCACTTCCCAAAAGCCCAATTTGTCCTCGGCGAGGAAGGTGATGCCGTTGACGAACTTCGCGCCCTTCCAGGCATAGAGTTTCGGGATGATGATGCGGGCCGGGCCGCCGTGCTCGCGCGGGACCGGGGCACCGTTGAAGGAGGTGGCGATGAGGACGTCGTCGTCGAGGCATTGCGCGAGCGCGACGTTGGTCGAGTAGCCGTCGTAGCTCGTGAAATAGACGAACTTGGCCTCGGGCTGCGGTTGCACGAGTTCGTAGAGTGCCGTGAACGCGACGCCGCCCCAGCGGCAGTCGTACTTGCTCCACGTCGTCACGCAGTGGAAGTCGCTCACATCTTCGACCTGCGGCAACGCCCCGAGGGCGGCCCACGAAAGCTGCTGCGGGTGGTCGACGAGGCCGTCGATTTTCAGCTGCCAGTCGGCGAGCGGGATGTCCGGCTGCACGCCGAGATCCAGGACCGGGAAACCGGCCGTGAGTTTCTGGCCGGGCGGCAGCCGGTCGCGGGACGGCTCGGCGCGGGCGGTGACGCCGTTGGCTTTTTGTTTCTCGGCCCAGCGTTGCTTGGCCTCGATGTAGCGCTGCTTCGACATGCGGCGCACGCTACGGGGCCCGGGTCGGCGCGCAAGCGCCGGCGGCGCGAAGCCGGCCGCAATGCCTATTCCTCGGTTTCGAAGACCACGGTATCCAAAGCCTGCGCGACGGCGCGGCGCCGGTTCCAATAGTAAAACGCCATCCAGCCCTGGTAGGCGCAGGCGATGGCGGCCACGAGGCCGGCGCTGACGCGGTTCATGACCCGGAAATAGTCTTCGAGGGTCATGCCGAGGGCCTGGGCGTTGGCGGCGGCGGCTTCGCGCAACGAATCCGGGATCGGCGGCATTTCGAAATGCGTGAGCCGCAGGGCGCAGTAGCCGAAGATCACAAGCAAAAGCAGCGGCTGGCTGGCGAACACCCAGGGCATGCCGGCGGGCAGGTTGCGGCGGAGCAGGCCCACGCCGTGCAACTCGATCGCGCCGGCGCCCGCGGCGAGCAGGCCGACGATCGCGAACGGGGCCTGGCCGTTGCCCGCGGCCATCAGGGCAAACACGCCGCCGAGCACGAGCACCGTGATGCCGTCGAGCTTCGCAAGCCGCAGCACACGGACCAGAGTTTCTTCGGGCAGGAGCGGAGGTGACCGCATGGAAGGTTTGTCATTCCCGCGGCGACATCGAAGCTCAAGCCTCTTCGTGTCTTCGTCCCGCGACCAGTCCCCGTTCCCGTTCCGTCTCGAGTTCCCGCCCGAGCTGCCGATCAGCGCGCGCGCCGAGGAAATCACCGCCGCGATCCAGGCCCACGGCGTCGTCGTGCTGGCGGGCGAGACCGGCTCCGGCAAGACGACGCAGATCCCGAAGCTTTGCCTCGCCGCCGGCTGCGGCACGCGCGGCCGCATCGCCTGCACGCAGCCGCGCCGCGTCGCCGCGCTGTCGGTCTCGCGCCGCGTCGCCGAAGAACTCGGCGTGGCATGGGGCCGCGAGGTCGGCTGCAAGATCCGCTTCAACGACCAGACCACGCCGCAGACGGTGATCAAGTTTCTCACCGACGGCATGCTGCTCGCCGAAGTGCAGGGCGACCCGCTGCTGCGCGAGTACGACACCATCATCATCGACGAGGCGCACGAGCGTTCCCTCAACATCGACTTCCTGCTCGGGCACCTGCGCACGCTGCGCTACAAACGGCCCGAGCTGAAGGTCGTCATCACCTCCGCGACGATCGACACCGCGGCGTTCAGCGCGGCGTTCGACGACGCGCCCGTCATCCTCGTCGAGGGCCGTACCTATCCCGTCGAGGTCATCTACGCCCCGCTCGATTCCCTGGGCCGCGATTACACCGAAAACGACGAGAACGAAGACCGCGGCGACGCGGCCGCCGTCGCCTCGGCCAAAGCGGAGGCGCTGCACTACATCGACGGCGCCGCCGAGGCCGTGGAGCGCATCGTGCGCGAGAGCGGCGCGGGCGACATTCTGGTTTTCCTGCCCAGCGAACGCGACATCCGCGAGGTCCGCGAACTGCTCGACGGCCGGCGCCTGCGCGACATCGAGACGGTGCCGCTGTTCGGGCGGCTCTCGAACGCCGAGCAGCAGCGCGTCTTCGCCGCGACGCAGCGGCGGAAAGTCGTGCTCGCGACCAACATCGCGGAGACCTCGCTCACGATCCCGGGCATCCGGTTCGTGGTCGACACGGGCCTCGCGCGCCTGAGCCGGTATTCGCCCCAGGCCCGCACGCGGCGGCTGCCGATCGAGCCGGTCTCGCAGTCGAGCGCCGACCAGCGCAAGGGCCGCAGCGGCCGCGTCGCCGAGGGCGTGTGCATCCGGCTGTATTCGGAAAAAGATTACCTGGAGCGCCCGCGGTTCACGCAGCCCGAGATCCAGCGCGCCAACCTCGCCGACGTCATTCTGCGGATGAAGGCCTTCGGCCTCGGCGACATCGAGCGTTTCCCTTTCATCAACATGCCCGCGGCCAAGTCGATCCGCGCGGGCTACGGCCTGCTCGAGGAACTCGGCGCGCTCGACGAGACGACGGGGAGCGGCGAGGCCGTGCGCACGCTGACGCCGCTCGGCCGCGAACTCGCGCGCCTGCCGGTCGACCCGACGGTCGGCCGCATGATATTGCAGGCGCGGACGGAGCAGGCGTTGCGCGAAGTCGTCGTGATCGCCGCCGGGCTTTCGATCCAGGATCCGCGGGAGCGGCCGATGGACAAACAGCAGCAGGCCGACGCCGCGCACCGCCGTTTCGTCCATCCCGATTCCGATTTCCTCACGCTGCTCAACGTGTGGGATGCGTTCCACGACCAGGTCGAATCGCTCTCGCAGGCCAAGCTGCGGCGGTTCTGCAAAGACCATTTCCTCAGCTACACGCGGCTGCGCGAGTGGCGGGACATCCACGTCCAGCTCATCGACGTGCTGCGCGAGCGCGAGGATTTCAAGATGACCTCGGCCTTCCGGGGTCTGAAGGAAGTCGACGAGCAGACCACGGTCTTCGGCACACCGGCCTACCGCGCGATCCACCGCAGCATCCTCGCCGGCCTGCTCGGCAACATCGCGCACCTCGACGAGGAGAACGGCGGCTACAAGGCGACGCACGACCGGCGCGTGAACCTGTTTCCCGGTTCCGTGCTGTTCCGGCGCGAGGAACCGCGGAAACGGCCGGCCGACGGCGCCGCCCGCGAGGCGCCGAAGAAAGGGCCGAAGACGCCGCGCTGGATCATGGCGTCGGAGATCATGGAAACGACGCGGCTCTTCGCCCGCACCTGCGCGCGGCTAGATCCGCTGTGGGCGCTCGAGCTCGGCGCGCACATCGTCCGCGTGGCGCACAGCGAACCGTTCTGGAACGAGACCGGCGGCCGCGTGATGGTGAAGCAGCGGACGCGCCTCTACGGCCTCGAGCTCGAGTCCCGCGCCGTCAGCTACGGCAAAATCGATCCCGGCCACGCGACCGAGATATTCATCCGCGAGGGATTGGTGAACGACACCGTGACGTTCCCGCTCGATTTCATTCTGCACAACCGCGGGGTCCGCGAGAAACTGGAGGATCTGCTCACGCGCGCCCGCGACAGCGGCTACCTTAACCTCGACGAAGCCGCCTTCCGTTTCTACGCGGCGCGGCTGAGTCCGGACCACGGCGGCCCGGCGGAGGGCGTGAGCAGCGTGGGCGAACTCGTCGACCTCGTGCGCGAGCGCAAGGGAAGCGAGCCGCGTTTCCTGACGATGGCGCCCGAGGACCTGCGCGACCCCGACACGATCGCGCACGATGCGGACGCGTTTCCCGCCGCCCTGCCGCTCGAGAACCTGGCGATGCCGCTCAACTACGCCTACAAGCCCGGGCAGGCCGACGACGGCGTGACCCTCGAGGTGAGCGTGCGCGAAGCGGAGAGTCTCACACCCGCCGCGCTCGACTGGGCCGTGCCGGGACACCTCGAGGCCAAGGTCGAACACTACCTGCGCGCGCTGCCGAAGGAATTGCGGCGCGGCTTCGTGCCGCTGGCGGAAACCGCGAAGGCGCTCGCGACGCAGCTGGCGTCGCGCGACCGGCTCACGGGCCGGCGCGAAAGCCTGACCGAGGCGCTGGCGGCGGAGATCGCCGCGCGGCACCGCGTCGCGCTCGATCCCGCGGTGTGGGCGGACAAGCCGCCGCCGGACCACCTGCGCGTGCGCGTGCGCGTGGTCGATGCGGCCGGCAAGGAATTGGCCGCGAGCCGCGAGCTCGCCGAGATCCGCGCGGCGCTCGTCTCGCAGTCGCGCGAAGCCAGCGTGGCCGTGGCGCGCGAGGATCCCGTGGCGTGGCGCGCGATCCGGGCGAAATGGGAAACGCCGGAGCACACGGCGTGGGCCTGGCCGGAGATGCCGGAACGCGTGCTCGTGGCCGAACCGGCGGGCGCGCCGGTGTATGCGTTTCCCGGTTTGCAGGCGGGCCGCGACGGCGTCGCGCGGCGGCTTTTCCGCACGCCCGAGGATGCCGCGGCGGCGACGCGCGGCGGGTTGGCGGCGCTCTGCGAACGCCAGCTCGGGCACGACCTGATGTGGACGCAGCGCGATTTGCGCGCGTTGAAGACCCTCGGTCCGCTGACCGCGACACTGGCGCCGATCGACACGCTGCAGGAGCAGGCGTTCGCCGCGGTGCGGCGCTGGGTGACGCAGCGGCCGGTGGCGCCGCTGACGGGAGCAACGTTTGCGACCGTGCTCGACCGCGCGAAGGCGGACCTGCGCGGACTCGTGCCGCGGTTGACCGACTTGTTGAAAGAGATCCTGACGCTGCGGCTCGAGTTGCAGGTGCTGCCGGAAGCGCCGCCGGCTTTGGCCGCGGAGCTCAACGCGCTGCTGCCGCCGGATTTTCTCGCGACCACGCCGTACGCGCAGCTGCCGCATTTCCCGCGCTATCTTAAAGCGATGAAGCTGCGGGCCGAACGCGCCCGCAAGCAGCCGGCGAAGGATGCGGAACGCGCGGCGCAGCTTGCGCCGTTCGTCGCCGCCCGGGCGAAATTGCCGCGTAGTGCCGAAGCGGAGACGTTTCGCTGGCTGGTCGAGGAACTGAAAGTGAGCCTCTTCGCGCAGGAGCTCGGCACGGCGGAGCCGGTGTCGGTCGTGAAACTCGAGCGCGCGCTCGCGGCGCTGCGCGGCGGTCCCTCGCCCGCGGCCGCCCCGCCCGCGGCGGCGAAGCCGATCGTGGCCGCGCCCGTCGGGCCCGCGAAGAAGACCGCCCCGCTCAAGAATCTCGGGGCGCTGGACAAGTTGTTCCGGAGCTGAGCGCACGCGGTTTCCGTTCCGGCGTGCGCTTGCCGGCGGACCGCGGGACGCCAACCGTTTGCCGCCATGTTGCCCTCGTTTCCCCGGGCCGTCCGCGTGGCGGCGATGTTCGTTTTGGCCGGCGCCGGCGCAGTGTCGCCCGCTTTGGCGCAAGGTTCCGCCGGCACCTTGGTCAATCTCTCCTCCCGCATCCGGGTGCCCGACGGCGGCACGCCGGCGATCGTCGGCTGCGCCGTGAGCGGGTCCGGCCAGCGCACGCTCCTGATCCGCGCCGTCGGGCCGGGCCTGGCTCCCTTCGGCGTCACGGGTACGCTCGGCGATCCGCGGCTGACGGTATACGATTCCAACCAGCGCATCATTGCCACCAACGACAATTGGGATGCGGGCGGCGCCGGTGCGACCGTGGCCGCGGCCGGCGCCGGGGTCGGCGCCTTCGGGTTGACCGCCGGTTCGCGCGATGCGGCGGCGCTCGTGACCGTTCCGGCGGGCAGCTATTCCATCCACGTGGCCGGCGCGGATGCCGGCGGGGGCGTCGCCCTGATCGAACTTTACGCCGTCGGCAGCGACGGACCGCGGTTGGTCAATCTCTCGGTGCGCGGCTTTGCCGGCACGGGTGCCGATACGCTCACGGTCGGTTTCGCCGGGCGCGGCACGCCGCGCACGCTGCTGGTGCGCGCGGTGGGCCCGACGCTCGCGGCCTTCGGAGTCGGCGGCACCCTGGCGGATCCGCAGGTGCGGCTGTTTGACGGCCAGCAGCAACGGATCGCCGAGAACCGCGACTGGGGCCGTGCGGCGGATCCGGCCGGCCTGGCTGCCGCGACGACGACGGTCGGGGCCTTCGCGTTGGGGGCCGGCAGCACTGACGCCGCGATGATCCCGCTGGTGAACGCCGGATCCTACACGGTCGAAGTCGCTGACGAACGGGGCGGCACCGGCGAGGCCCTCGTCGAGGTGTACGATGTTTCCGCGGGCGATCCGTACTTCTCGAACCGCACCAGCCTGCTGGGCAACTGGGGTATCGCCGCGACCGCGCCGCCGGGGCCCGTGGTGCTGACCCATGCGCCGATGGCGCCGGCCGATCTGGCGGAAATTTTGCCGACGGGATTG
>NEUS01000010.1 GCA_002288455.1 Opitutia bacterium Tous-C1TDCM | reverse complement strand
ATGCGCTCATCCCCCAACAACCCAGTCAGAGCGGGGGAGGAGCAAAGCTCCTCCCCCTGCGCCCCCTCCTCTATCTTAACTTAATTTACCCGATCCGCTGTACAATGATCGGGGTCCACCTCATTCATGTGATCGCGGTTCCTGCATCAATTCGGGTCATGGCGTTGGCGCTGCTGGGCGTGTCTTGCCATGCGGTTGTCCTTGGGGCCCCGATTTTAACGCGAAGTGACCTCGAAACCGGTTTCTCGCAGGCAGCCGATCGCGCTAGGGAGTTGTCGATTGATGCGGTTATCGCGGTAGTTGATCGGGATGGTCGCGCTATTCTCGTACGGCGCGCCAGCGGTGACATGAATGTAAGTGCGCGCGAGCGTGCGATCGCGGTCTCCAAAGCTGGTACGGCGGTGTTCCTCAGCAGCAACGCGCACGCCTTTTCCTCTAGAACCGCGGGATTCATCATCCAGCCGCGCTTTCCTCCGCGTGTGCGGAACCGTCCACCGGGACCGTTGATTGGGGTCGGTTTCTCAAACCTGGCCTTTTCGGATATCAATCATTTCCGGGAGCTGGATGGCAGCCGGATACCGGGTACCCGCCTTTACGCGTCCCCCGGTGGAGTACCCCTGTTTAAGGAGGGCGAGCTGCTCGCAGGCATCGGCGTGACAGGAGACGGCACCGAGCAGGAGGATGACTCGATCGAGGGGGCTGACACCGACGAGGCCGTGGCCCTGGCTGGGCAGATCGGTTTCGCCCCAAACATCGGTATCTTTGGCAGTAACGTTTTCATCGACGGCATCCGGCTGCCTTACGTGGCTTCGGAGGCGCGTCCGGCGTCACTCGTCCGGGTGAGGTCGGACATCACGATACCGGCGCCACCCCCTCCGATCGTCTGGCCCGGCGCGGTGCTGGGCGAGGTAGCAGGACAGTTGCGCGCCCCCATCCGCGGCGATCCCGCGGCCGGATTGATCAACGGACAGCCACGCCTAACGGCGGATGAAGTGCGCACGATTTTGTCCAATGCGGCTGCCCGTGCTCGTGTGACCCGTGCCGGTATTCGTCTGCCGGCCGGTCAGGCTGCTCAAGTATTCATAGCCGTCGTCAGCAATCCAGCGCGGGACGGGCAACCGCCTGCTGTACTTGGCGTGTTTCGCACCCCAGATGCCGCGGTTTTTTCGTGGGACGTCGCGGTCCAGAAAGCGCGCACCGCGGTTTTTTTCTCTAACCATGCCAGGGCGTATTCCTCGCGCACGGTGGGATTCCTCGCGCAAGAGAACTATCCGCCGGGCTTGGAGAATCAGCCACCGGGACCGTTCTTCGGTCTGCAGGAGCGCTTCGCCTTGCCCGTGCTGACAGGCGCCGGGGCGGTGAATCCCAACTTGCCTAACGGGATCACGGTTTTTCCCGGTGGATTCCCGCTTTATCGAAATGGCGTGCTGGTCGGGGCGATCGGCATTTCAGGTGATGGTATCGATCAGGATGATCTCATCGGCGCGGCGGGAACGGAGGGTTTCCAGCCGGCGCCGGGGATTCGCGCGGACTTCCAAGAGTACCTGTCGGCGAGGCTACCCTATGCAAAATTCCCCCGCGACCCGGAATTGCGTCCGGCGCTGGCACCTTCGACGTGGAGCAGCGCGAGTGAATCCGGCGACCTTCCTCCGGGAAGCATGCTCAATTTTTCGGCCCGGGGTTGGGCTTCGGGAGGTATCGCATTGATCGTTGGCTTCGCCGTGCAAGGAGGCGCGGATCTCCCTGCCATGCTTCTGCGCGGCGCAGGTCCGGCGCTCGTGGATCACAACGTGGAGGATGCCTTGGCTAAGCCGGTCCTGACTCTCAACGATAGCGCCGGTCACGCGCTGGCGGATAACGCAGGTTGGTCCGACGCTGGTGATCCGGTTGCGCTCAGGGCCGCAATGGCGCGAGCGGGAGCCTTTCCCTTTCGCGAGGGTTCGGCGGATGTCGCGTTGTTAACACCGGGCCGGAAAGGGGCCTATACGATGGTTGTTGGGGGGCGAGATGGCGCGTCCGGTACGGTCTTGGCTGAAATATACGATACGGGCGGCGCTTACCGGAGGGCAGATTTGACGAACCTTTCGGTGCGCGGGAGGATGTTCCTCGGATCTCGGCTTTTGACCGCCGGTTTTGTTATCTCTCCGGGAAGCCCGCGCAATCTGCTCATCCGAGGAATCGGACCTTCGCTTGCTGCGTTCGGCGTTGAGCAGCCGCTGGCCCGTCCTAGGCTCGTGCTGAGGAATGCGTCTGGAGAGGTGATCGCGGAAGGTGCTCCTTGGGCGATCGGGTCCAACGCGGTTGAGGTCGAATCGGCGGCTCGCGCAATCGGCGCATTCCCGTTGGCGGCGATCGCCTCGGATCCGGTTCTCCTCGTGAGCCTGCAGCCCGGAGCTTACACCGTGCAATTGGTCGCGGCCGAGGGGGAAGGCGGTGAAGCGCTCGGCGAAATCTATGCTTTACCCTGAGTCGCGTCGGTCTGGTCGGCGCGGCGAAGGCAGAACGTGCGATTCAGTTCAGCAGCGGCTTTAGCTTTTGCGCGAAGATATCGAGCTCCCGGGCGAAATCCGAAGGGGAGAAGTCGGGGATGGATTGCGCGAGCCGGAAGAGGCGATCGAGTTGGGATGAAGCCTCGGGCTTGCGTGGATCCGGGGGAAGGGCGGCGAGGAGCCGGTCAAATGCGAGGACAAGCCTTTCCGCCCGGCTGGCCTGAAGCAAAGAGGGACTGGCTGCCCGAAAGTCGGCGGAGGTGTTCGCTAGTTTCGCCAGTACCCGGATCGTGTTCTCCGGTGTCCAGGTGTCGGCTCCCCGCCGGGCTAGCTGGCGGGCGTTTTCCTCCGCCAGAGCCAAATGAGTTGGCGTGACTTCTTGGAATTCCCATCCGAACCCATCCGGCTTTCGGTCAAACTCCGCGCGGTGAATCAGCCATCCCAAAGCACGCCAACGCGGCAGCTCCCGTTGGGTATCGAGGTGCCCATTACGGAGTCCCCAGCTCATTTCCCGCCACGCGACCGCTTGCCCCACAAACCATGCTTGGGCGCCGCTTCGGCCCTCGGGCTCCCTCCAATGTTTTGGTTGCTCCTGGGTCTGTCCATCCAGTTCGAAAGTGAGCGCGGGGTGCCGGCCAACATTTACGAGGGCTGGATCTATATTCTGATGACAGGCAACACAGGCATTGGCGCGGGCATTCAGATCGCGCAGGTCGCGCATGCCCGCGGCGACGCGATCGGCGTGGGTATAGTCGGGGCGCGTATGGTTACGCAACCAGCCCTCCAGCGGCCCGTGGCAGCTCACGCAGGAAACTCCCTCGCTGGCTTTGGCTCCAGGCATGACCAAGCCGGTCTCGACTGTAGCGATCGGAGCGTGGCACGTCGTGCAGCGCTGGTCAGTGAGCGGGTCCTTGATTCCCAACGCTTCGGCCATACGGGCGGACCTGGCGGTGCCCAAGGTGGCGAAAGACCTGGAATGCACATCGCGCTGCGACCAGATCACGTGCTGCCGGCTCTTCTCGGCTGCGCCCCCGTGGCAAGAACTCGTGGAGCAGGTCAGGGCTCCGTAAACGGGATTCACGCATTTCGACGCAAGGGAATCGCCGTTGGTCGCGCCGAACATTTCGGATGCCATCAAGGCAATCACCAGCAGCCTTCTGCCAAGGGGATGCCAGTTCGAGCGCGACGTCAATTTTTCACCGATCATGTGCTAATTTCTATTTACGAATGGGATTAGCCGTCGTTGAGCTAGTGTGGTCAAACCTTACTCACCCCCTACTTGTTGGGCGAGCCAGTCGATGGAGTTCGCTTCTCGACGGCGGCGAGCTCCGCGGCGCTCACCCCATCCATGCTATCCGATATCCTAGAGGTGTTCAGAGAGAATCCGACCACTGTGCTTGGTTGGACTCTTTTGGGCGGGTTGCTGCTGCAAGTAGGCCTGCTGGTGTCGGGTGGCGTCCGGCGGATGCGAGCCGATGCCAAACGCAGCCGACTCGAGGCGGAGCGGCTTTCCTTAGAAATCAGGGCGGCCCGGCTTAAGGTCCAGGCAGCGGAGCAGGCTCGGATCGCGTGGAACGGGATTCGGAAATTCACGGTGGCGCAGAAGGTCCCCGAGTGCGCCGATACCTTTTCATTCTACCTGAAGCCTCACGACGGAAAACCCCTTCCACCTTTCAAACCCGGTCAGTATCTGACCTTTCAGGTGACGCCGCCCGGCGCCGCGAAGGCGATCACGCGTTGCTACTCACTCTCAGACTGCGCGCGGAGTTCCCATTATCGCGTCACCATCAAACGGTGTCCGCCTCCACCCGATACCAGTCATCCACCGGGTGTTTGCTCATCCTATTTCTGCGACAAGGTGGAGGCGGGTGATATCCTCGATGTGAAGGCCCCGAGCGGGCACTTTTTTCTGGATTTGGAAAAGGACCGCCCCGTGGTCCTGATTTCCGGCGGGGTTGGGGTTACGCCCATGATCAGCATGGCCAATGCGCTCGTGGAGACAGGCTCAACCCGCGAGATATGGTTTTTCTTCGGAGCCCGGAATAGCCGTGAGCATGTGTTCAAGGATGCCGTTGAGGCTTTGGCTGCCCGCCACGCGAACGTGCGCCCTCAGATTTGCTACTCGAAGCCCGCTCCTGGGGATGTGAAGGGGCGAGACTATCACCACGAAGGCCGTGTGACCGCGGACCTCCTGAAGGAACTGCTGCCCTCCACCAATTATGATTATTTCCTCTGTGGTCCCGGCCCCTTCATGGAGAGCATCACGGAGGGCTTGAGAGCCTGGGGAGTGCCGGACTCACGAGTGCACTTCGAGGCGTTCGGCCCCGCGTCGGTAAAAAGAGCGGCTAAGTCGGAGAAAAAGGAGGCTGTGGCGAGCGTTCCCGTTGCAGGCTTGGAGGTGACCTTCGCGAAATCCGGGAGCAAGGCGATCTGGACCGGTGAGCATGGATCGCTCCTGGAGTTTGCCGAAGAACAGGGCGTTCGAATCGAGGCAGGATGCCGCGCGGGTAATTGCGGTTCGTGCCTCGTCGCCATCAAATCCGGCGAGGTCGAGCACTTGAGTGACGCTGGGGCAGACGTGGAGGCGGAATCGTGCCTTGCCTGCGTCTGCAAGCCCAAGGGTCGCCTGGAGATCGACGCTTGAGATGAGCAACGCCGCCGCCGCTCCAGATCGGCCTCGTCGCTGGAGTGTCCCTTTCAGCGATGAAATGAGCGATGCAGCCGTGGAGCGGCTGCTTGGCATCGAACCGTTCCGGCGTATGAACCCGGCTGCTTTTCCGCGTTCGGCGCCGCTGAACGATATCCTCAAGAACGACGCTTGTGTACGGCGGTACGCGAGGGGGGAGATAGTGGTGCGCGAAGGCGACTATGGGACCTCCGCCTTCCTGGTCGTATCGGGCACAGTGCAGGCGGTTCTTAGCCCCAGTCTTCCGTCCGAAATCGTGGGACGTAGGGAGCCCTCGCGACGCGGCTTGTTCAAAACGGTGGCGCAGTGGTGGACCAACGCGCGAGAGGACGAAGTGTTGCGCAAGAAGTCCGGCGGCGCCAACTCCACCGGCAGGGTGAGGTCTGGAAACGCGTCTGATGTCAGCATCGTGCTGCAGGACATCCCGCGAGTCATGGGAAGTCATCGAACCGCGGCGCTGACCGCCGGAGATTTCTTCGGTGAAATCGCCGCGCTGTCCCGGATCCCGCGCACCGCTACGGTGTTTGCCGGCGAGGAAGGCGCGGAATTGCTCGAGATTCGCTGGCAGGGATTGCGGGACCTGATGCGGTATGACGCGCAACTGCGGCGTTACGTCGACGGGATTTACCGTGAGCGAGCGTTGGCAACGTACCTGTCGGAAATCCCGTTCATGAAAGGGCTCCCGGAGGAAGCGCGGCAAAAGGTGATGGCCGCCACGCAATTTGAAACCTACGGCGACTATGATTGGTCCGGCGAGTACAAGAAGCTGATCCAATCCGGCGCCCTCGCCGCCAAAGAGCAGACGATCGCGGCGGAGGGTGACTACCCGAACGGTATCGTGATGATCCGGGCCGGCTTCGCCCGCTTGACGCGACGCCACGGCAACGGGCACCGCACTCTTAGTTACCTAGGCTCCGGCCGCGTCTACGGGTTTGAAGAGATCGCCCATAACTGGCGGCACCCGGCGGATCCGCGTCCGTTGCAACACACGCTCCGGGTTATTGGCTACACCCACGTTTTGCTCATACCGACGGCTACCCTCGAAGAGGTGGTGTTGCCAGCGCTCAGGCCCGAGGACTTTCCTCCGCTTCATCCCCATCCAAGCGAAGCACCCTTCTCAGCCGTGGAGAGCCGTTCCACCGCGAGAGATCAAGGCGCGCCCGGTCCCGGCTCGCGGCTTTTCGCGAGAGGCTCGGGTTCCAAACCGGCTGGAGTTGATGGCATGCAGTCCGCAGGAGGCGCGCAGGTCAGCTCGGACCTCATGGAATTCCTCACGGAAAACCGTTTTTTCAACGGTACGGAAGCCATGCTCATCGATATGGACCGCTGCACGCGCTGTGACGATTGCGTGCGCGCCTGTGCTTCCACCCACGACAACAATCCGCGTTTCCTTCGGCACGGACCGGTGCACGAGAATATCATGGTGGCGCAGGCCTGCATGCACTGCGCCGATCCCGTTTGCATGATCGGCTGCCCGACAGGTGCGATCCATCGTGATGCCTTCGAGGGTGAAGTTGTCATCAATCCGGCTACCTGCATCGGCTGCACGGTTTGCGCGAACAATTGCCCCTACGGATCCATCCGCATGGTAGAGGCCCGGGATGAATCGGGCTGTATCCTTATCGCCAGTGATGCCAAGCCCATCGTCAAGGCCACCAAGTGTGATCTCTGTCTCGATCAATATGGTGGCCCGGCGTGTGTTAATGCCTGTCCCCACGATGCCCTCGAGCGTGTGAACCTGAACACGCTGGAAGATCTGGCCGGGTGGTTGAAGCGATGAGACGCCGATTGGCACTACGTCGCGCTGTACTCGCAGCCGTCCTGGCCGCCGCGGTGGCTCTTACCTGTTCCTACCGCGAGCAGTGGCAGCTGGCTTTCCCGTATTTCGCGTATCTGAGCGGATGGGCTCTTTTTCTTCTGATGCTCTTCCTGACCGCATACAACGGAAGGAAGAAGCTCCCCTTCATACCGCTCATCAGTTCCCGCATCTGGCTTCAGGTTCACATCTATGCGGGGCTGTTCACTGGTTTCTTGTTTCTGCTCCATATTGAATGGAGGTGGCCCTCGGGAGTGTTTGAAACAGCCCTCGCGCTGCTTTTTGTGGCCGTGACCGCGAGCGGAATCGCCGGTTGGTGGATTTCCCGCGTGCTGCCCTCACGACTGACCATCGCGGGTGGCGAGGTCCCATTCGACCGGATTCCCGAAGTGCTGCGCTCGCTTCGCCTTCGTGCGGAGCGGGTGGCGCTCCAGGCGATTCCAACCGCGCGGGCGAAAACGTTGGCTGATTTCTACACCGAGCGACTGGCGGATTTTTTTTCCGCCCCCGCCAATTTCACCGCTCATCTGCGCGGCTCGCGTCGCCCCCTGAATCGGCGACTGAATGTGATAGGTGAGGTTCGTCGCTTCCTAAATGCGGAGGAGAATGCCTCGCTGGACCAGTTGGCCGACCTGGTCCGCCAGAAGGATGCCGTCGATTATCAAAGATCCCTTCAGCTGGTGCTGAAAGGATGGCTCTTTGTGCACATCCCACTCACATACGGCCTGCTTCTCGCAAGCGTCGCGCATGTGGTGGTAGTGTACGCTTTCTCGGGAGGTACCCGATGAGCGGAGGACGCATGCCTTCGCCGGATTTCGACTCCACGCGCTACGAGCGTCCCAACAAGGACTGGATTTGCGGAAACGCGTGCGACGGTTGCCCTTGTCGGATCGGGCCGAGCCCTTCCGGGGAATGCCGTGCTTCGTCGGAATGCAGCCCCGTGCTGGACGTTAAGCCCTCCGAGAAAAAGGGCACTTGGAGATGCACCCGGCCGAAGGAATGGGGAGGCCCCTGCGAGGCTGGGCCATTACCTGACGGCTCCTGCTGTCGCGTACTAACGAAGTGCCAGCCGAGGCGCAGCTTGAGAAGCCGCCGCGGTCTCGTGACCAGAGCTGTGGTTGCGGCCACCGCGGGCTTCCTGTTGATCGGTTTCGGTGGAAGCTGGAGAGAAGGCTTCATAAATCCGGCGCCGCTCTCGAAGGCGCACTCCGGGCCCGGTTTCGCGCGTTTGGCGGAGACGCATGGTGGAGGGCAGGGGTGCGTGAATTGCCATCAGGACATCCACACGGGGCTGACGGGAATTGTCTCCAGTGCAATCGCGGCGGCTGGGGATTCCCTGGCGGCTTCAAAGCTGGCCGCTCCTCATCCGAAGGACTTTTCACGAATCGATCAGACCTGCATCTCCTGTCATCAATCAGCAACGTTTCACCAGGCCAATGTGGTGGGACATGTCTCCTGCTCCGTCTGTCACAAGGAGCACGCGGGACAGAAAGGCCTGCTACCGGTGGCTGAATCCCATTGTGCTTCCTGCCATGGCGCCGCGGACAAAATGGCCGCTTCGGCGGAGAAAAGCCGGACCCTGCCCGCATCGCTTTTTGAGCCGCGTGTCGCCGATGGAGCGGTCCTGCATCCCCGTTCCCGCACGGCCGAAGGTTACACCCGCCTCATCACCAGTTTCATTTTGGATCACCCGGAATTTGAGGCCGTGCGCGCCCAGTCCCGGGACGGGAACACGATCAAGTTCAATCACAGGGTCCACTTGGAAGGCGATGTTCCAATGGTTAACGGCAAGAAGCTGGAGTGCGCCTCCTGTCATCAACCCGACGCCCCGGGCGTTTTCATGCAGCGCGTTTCCTTCGAGCGGAATTGCAGGGCCTGCCATTCACTCAATTTCGATGAGAACAATCCCGGCCTGGAGGTTCCGCATGCCGGTCCCGCGCAGGTGCGGGCGTTTCTTAGAAGCTTGCCCACCCAATACGCCGATTTTGCCGCTCGTGAGCTGAAAATGAACAGGCAGAGCGAAAACCGTGAATTTGTCGCGCGGCAGATGGAGAATCTGCGTTCCCGCTCTCTTTCGGGTGAAAACCTTGAGCGCGCGGTATTTTTCGCGGATGGCAGGTTCGGGGATGCGGCCGCGATAGCCGGCTTGGCCGGGCCGGGGCGTGCCAAGTTCGCTGGATGCGCCTATTGCCACGAAGTCACTCCGAAGGGCGAGGCGCCCCCGTTGATCTCTCCGGCGCAAGTGCCGGATCGATGGATGGCGAACGCCCGTTTCAATCATGCGCAGCATGTTTCGATGTCCTGCCTGCAGTGTCATGCCGCCAATCTGAGCGAGAAGTCCTCTGACGTGATCATGCCTTCCAAGCAGAGCTGCACGGAGTGCCATAGTCCGAAGGGTGGCGTCCGTTTCGACTGTAGCGCGTGTCACATTTACCACAACAGGCCACAAGAGGCTCCGCCGCCTGCGTTTCGAGCGGCTCCCAAGCCATGACGGGCCGAATAGACGGCAGGTATCTTCTCGCGCTTTTCGTGATCGCTTCATTGCCGCTCGTGGCGGCGGAGCGGACGCCCGGTCCTGGAGAGCGCGGAATCCCTTTCGATGATCCGAAACCCTATCAAAGGGTCGATCAATCCACTCCGCCCACCGCACCGCAGGAAACTTCGGTTGATCCCGGCAGCCCTCCTCCGGTCAGACGATCCACGGATGCGCCGGCGCCGATTCTGCAGCGGAAGCTTGAGAGCGGCGTGCCTCCCAAGCCACCCAGCCAATTCAACCCTGATCCGGGAGGCGGAGCGACTCCAACCGGATCTGGATCGGAGCCTGATGCAGGCCGTGATTTTCTCTTCGGCCCCGCAAAGAGGGAGGGATCGCCGCCTGTCCCGGCCGATCGCGCCCTGCCGCGATTTCCGCTGGAGAGGGTGTTCTTGGGTACCCCTTCCGCCCAGCCCGCACGCGGCAGGGGAGACGCCTTCACCGACCCCGAGAGCCTCCCGCGGCCTCGTGGCGCGGTTCGCGAGAATCAGGTGATACCCTCGAGCTGGCGTGCGCCCGAGAATTACCCGCTGGCCGATTCCGGGGTGGGGATTCCCGCCAACTCATCCCCCGTGCCGGATCGCTGGCGGTCCACCGGATTTTTACCTTGGCGTCGATATACCAGCGGCGTGGCTGAAGAATCGCCTTACGCCTTCCCGAAGCCCGAGCTTTGGCATCCTTACCGCCAAAGCTTGCTGAAAGGTGATCTGCCTTTTCGCGGCCAGGACCTATTCCTTAATCTGACCGCAACCGCCGATATCCTTCACGAGGATCGTCTCCTGCCCGTTCCCAGCGGTTCCAGCGCTACTCGTCCCGGAAGTTTCGACTTTTTCGGGGGCAGTCGAACCCAAGTCTCTGTGGGAAACCTCGGTGTGCAGGGCGATCTGTTCCGGGGCGCGACAGTCTTTCGACCGGTTGATTGGCTGCTGAGGCTTCGTTTGGTCTTCAATGTAAACCGCGTCGCCTTCGCCGAGGGTGGAATCGTCTCCCCGGACCCAAGGGGCCGCGTGGGAGCGGGAGTTGGGACGGTGCCGCAAAACGAAGCTGTACTCAATCCCTCGGATATCGACGCGCTGTTGGCCGGGAAAGTTGTTCCGGCGCCAACCAGCTATGCGTCCGGCCCGCATGCGGTCCGTCGTAAATTCTATGCGGCGCTCCAAGAGGCGTTTTTCGAGAAGCATTTGGCGGATCTCTCACCCAACTACGACTTCGTGGCGGTGAAAGTTGGAAACCAGTCTTTCAATAGTGATTTCCGGGGTTTCATATTCAACGATACCAATCTCGGGGCCCGGTTATTCGGAAATTATGACAACAACCAGTGGCAGTATAACTTGGCCGTATTCGATCTAAGGGAAAGGGACACCAACTCGGAGTTAAACACCTTCTCCCGTCGCGGTCAGGTGGTGGCCGTCGCCAACCTCTACCGTCAGGACTTCGTTTGGAAGGGCTACACGGCGCAGGCCAGCGTACACGCGAGTTTTGATCAGTCCGGCACCCATTACGATACCAACGGCGGAATCGTGCGTCCCGCTCCGCTCGGTACCGTCCGCGCGCACCGCGTTAATAGCTACTACCTCGGATGGGCGGGCGACGGCCATCTAGGCCGTTGGAACCTCTCCCACGCCCTGTACCTGGCAACGGGCAGGGATTACCTTAATGGACTGGCGGGACGGCCGGTGAATATCGCAGCCTCCCTGGGCGCGCTTGAGGTTAGCTACGATCGGGACTGGATCCGCTTCAAGGCCTCGGTGGTGCATGCGTCCGGTGACCGCGATGCAACGGACGGCCGGGCGACCGGTTTCGACTCAATTCTCGATAATACGAATTTCACCGGAGGTCCATTCAGTTTCTACGTACGGCAAGGATTCAATCTGGCTGGCACCGCCGTTGGAGTTAAACAGCGGTTCAGCCTTCTGCCCAACCTGCGGACCAGCAAGACGCAGGGGCAGCAGAACTTCGTTAATCCAGGGCTTGCTCTGGCGGGGCTCGGCGCCGACATCGAGTTAACTCCCAAGGTCCGGGGTTTCCTGAATGCAAACCATGTCCGCTTTAATTCTACCCATCCGATCCGGGCCGCACTGCTCACCAATCAGGTCGATCGAGAGATCGGACTCGATCTGAGCCTCGGTCTTCAGTGGAGACCGCTGCTCACCGACAATTGGATCGTCACGGTAGGGACTGGCTGGCTGGCCCCGGGCCGGGGCTATCGAGACATTTACCGGCGAACGTTACCGGAGGTTGCCGGTTTCACCGGCCCGAATGCGGGGCCGGCCGTCGATCGCTTTCTGCATAGCGGGGTGCTCGCCACCACTTTGACCTATTGATCGTATCCCGAAGCTCCGATGATGCCCGCCTCCCTTCGATCTAGTTTATTCCGAATTGGTGTGATTGGGGCCGCAATCTGGGGTGTGGGACTGACCTCGTTGATCGTCTTTGGTCGCTCGCAAGGTCCGGGCGGAACCCGATTCGAAGCCGCCGCGGTGATGGGGCCCGCTACTTCCGAGCCTCCGGCCGCGGCGCCGGCTGCGGTTCCGCCCAAGAGCCCCAATCTCATCGACCAGTCGCGCGACGAGGCCCATCGCAAGAGCGCGGGATGCGTGGAGTGCCATTCCGGCATCGAGGACATGCACGCCTCCCCGAACGTAGTCCTCGGTTGCACGGATTGCCACGGAGGCAACGCGACGCCAGGCCTCACCCTTCAGAAAGCGCATGTCGCGCCGAGGAACCCGCTCTTCTGGCAAAGTTCAGCCAACCCCGCGGACTCATCGGTTCTGCTCAACCACGAGTCCCCGGAATTCATCAGGTTCGTCAACCCCGGTGACCTTAGGGTCGCCCAGCAGGCCTGCGGGGAGTGCCACGATAAGATCATCAACAACGTCGGCCATAGCATGATGAATCACGGGGCAATGCTTTGGGGAGCGGCGCTCTACAACAACGGCGCGGTTCCCTTCAAGGATCCTCGCTACGGACAGGCCTACGGTCTGGACGGAGTCCCGCTGATGCTACGCAGCCCCATACCGGTCACGCCTGAGATGACGCTGCGCAACGGCATCCTGCCTTTTCTGACTCCGCTGCCGCGCTTCGAGGTCGGCCAGCCGTCCAACATTCTCCGCGCCTTCGAGCGTGGTGGGGAGCGTCAGGTTGAAATCGGCAACCCGAATCCCTTCGAGCCTCCGGGGCGACCCGCCCGCAGGCTCTCCGAGCGCGGTCTCGGTACGCTGAATCGCACCGACCCGGTGTTTCTGAATCTCCAAAAAACCCGGCTGCACGATCCGCTGCTGGGTTTCATGGGTTCGAACGATCACCCCGGCGACTACCGGTCCTCCGGTTGCTCCGCGTGCCATGTGGTTTACGCCAATGACCGCTCTCCCACCAACTCCGGTTGGTGGTCAAAGTACGGGCATCAAGGGCTTAGCTTTTCCGCCGACCCGATGATCTCCAAGCGGGAGAAAGGACATCCGATCAAGCACCAGTTTACGCGAAGCATACCCTCAAGCCAGTGTATGACCTGTCATATGCACCAGGGTAACCTCTTCGTGAATCCATACCTCGGGTACACGTGGTGGGACCAGGAGACGGACGGGAAGCACATGTACCCTGAGAAGCAGAAGAATCCGACCGAGGCGGAGAAGGCGGCCGGCCTCCGGCGGAACCCCGAGGCCGCCGCCCTCCGGGGAAATTGGGGAGATCCCGAGTTCCTGGAAAAGGTGGCGGAGTTGAATCCCAAGCTGAAGGATACGCAGTTCGCCGACTATCATGGTCACGGATGGGTCTTCCGGGCGGTGTTTAAAAAGGACCGCGAGGGCACGTTGCAGACTTTGGATGACAAGCCCATCGCCCATGATGACCCGCAGAAGTTTTCCAAGGCGGTCCATTTGAAGGATATCCACCTTGCTCGCGGCATGCAGTGCGTCGATTGCCACTTCGATACTGACGTGCACGGGAACGGCCTGCTTTACGGGGAGCCGCGCGCGGCCACGGCGATCGAGTGCATCGACTGTCATGGCACGGTCGAAAAGCGCCCCACCTTGGTCACCAGTGGAAATTCCGGTCCTCTGAAGGACGGGAAGGTCACGCCGGCCGATCTTGCCAAAGGGTCCACGCCCTGGGGACCACGTTTCTATTGGCAGGGCAGCAAGCTCTTTCAGCGTTCCATGATGAGTCCCGACGTGACGTGGGAGGTTCCTCAGACCGTCGACACGGTCGATCCGACTTCGCCTCGTTACAATCCGAAGTCCGCTTACGCGAAGACCCTGCGACGGGACGGCGAGTCTTGGGGCGGTCTCACCAATTGCCAGCAGCAGACGAAAAAAGGCGCGTTCGCACACGCGAACAACACAGTGTCTTGCCAGGTGTGCCACTCATCGTGGGCCACCAGTTGCTTCGGCTGTCACCTGCCGATGCAGGCGAACCAACTGGTTCCGGGGAACAAGTTCGAGGGTCTCACAACTCGCAATCATACGAGCTACAATCCCCAAGTGGTCCGGGATGACGTCTTCATGCTGGGCCGTGACGCGACCTATAAGGACAACCGACTTGCCGTGCTCCGCTCATCGAGCGCGGTCATCGTCGGTTCCGAAAACTCCAACCGCGAGTGGATCTATTCCCAGCAACAGACGATTTCCGCTGAGGGTTATTCCGGTCAGGCGTTTAACCCGCATTTCCCGCATACGACGAGTTCCGTGGGGACAACCAAGAACTGCACGGACTGCCACCTTTCCGCGGACAATGATAATCACGCCTGGATGGCCCAGTTGCTGGGATTCGGTACCGGCACGGTGAACTTTTTCGGGCGCTACGCCTATGTGGCGACCGGCCGAGATGGCTTCAGTGCCGTGGCTTGGACCGAGCGGGAGGAGCCGCAGGCCGCCTTGGGTAGCCACCTCCATCGGCTGGCTTACCCGGACAACTATCGCCGACACACAGAGGATGCTGGTGGGCTCCTGAAAGAGGCCCATCACCACGGAGGTCGGGACATCCGGGACCTCGTCCTTCGAGGGGAGTACCTTTACACGGCCAACGGCGCGGGGGGCTTTGAGGTCTTCGACGTGGCGAACATCGACCACAAGGGTTTCTCGGAACGAATCGTTTCCGCTCCGGTTTCGCCGCTTGGCCAGAGGCTTTGGGTCAAAACCAAGTACGCCACCAGCGTCGTTCTGCCCAGCACTCTGGGCATTGATCCGCTGCGCTCACGCAGGCCGGAAAATCAGGAGCAACCCATCTCCATGATTTACGGCTTCGTCTATGTGACCGACCGCGAGGAAGGCTTGGTAAGCGTGATGGCGGGCACGCTGCTCGATGGCGATCCGGCGAACAATTTTTTCACGGAAGCCGACGTGGTGCGGTTCAATCCCGGAGGGCAGCTGAACGGCGCGTCCCACGCGTATATGGCCGGCCACCGGCTTTACGTGGTCTGCTCCGCCGGTTTGGTCGTGGTCGATATCAAGGATCCGCGCCAACCCCGCATCGTTGGTCGCTCCCCCGAGGGCGCCTTGGACCGCCCGCGCCAGATCGCAGTGCAGCATCTGCACGCCTTCGTAACCGACGCGGAGGGGGTCAAGGTCTTCGACTTGTCCGATCCCTTGAACCCAAGGCTGTTGCCCGCGGCGACGATCGCCCTTGGGAACGCACAGGGTGTTTATGCAGCCCGCACCTACCTCTATGTCGCGGCGGGAAGCGAGGGGCTGGCAATCATCGACATCAAGAACCCGGCCGCACCCGCCTTGCGCGAGAAATTCACCGCGGGTGGGGCGTTGAATGACACCCGTGCGGTCCAGATTGGATCCATCAACGCATCGATGTTCGCCCTCGTCGCCGACGGGAAAAACGGCCTGCGGGTCATTCAGATGATCTCCCCGGAAAACGTTCCAGGACACATGGGCTTCAGTCCCCCTCCAGCGCCGAAACTCATCGCCACTTACCCGACGGCGCACGAGGCGTTGGCCGTGAGCCGAGGTCTCGATCGCGATCGCATCGTTGATGAGACCGGTAATCAGACGGTGGTCTTTGGTCGTCGCGGCAGCCGGCCTTTCAATGAAGAGGAGATGGCGGGGTTCCTTCGCAGAGAAGATCGGTCGCTCTACAGGGTCGAGGATGTGTTCGTTCGGGACGGTCGTCTGGAAACGAAGTCAGGAAGGCCCCTGAACCCGACCGAAATCCCCGAGAAGAAGCCGGAGCCGGCGGTTGATCGGCCCCGGCGTGAGCGGCTCGAGCGGCGATCTGCCGGCGGATAGGCGAAGGCAAGTTGCCGCGGGTGATGCAGGGTGGTCGCGCACGCGGGCGGCGCCGGCGGTGTAGGTCGCGAGGTGACGGTTGGCGTCGTGGAACGAGCGGAAGCGGTGAAACGGGAACGCGGCCAGCCAGCCCTTAAGGAACGGCACGCGCGCGGCCTCGACGCTCAGGCGCCACCACGTGTGGAGGAAGACCTGGCGCTCGCTGTAGTGGTGGTTGCGGTCGGGGCGGCCGAGTTGGCGGAGCAGTCGGTTCAGCCGGCGGTTTTGGCGGCGCGTGAAGGTCGGCAGGCCGAGGGCTCCGGCGAGGAGGTCACGGGACCAGACCCGAAGGTACCACTCGATTCGGTCATGCCGGCGGAGGATGGCGCAGGCTTGGGCGACGCCGTCATCGGCCAGCCGATCCCGCCGGGCAGAGTGCGCGGCCGCGAGACGAAGCATGTCCCGGTATTGATCGCGGCGGCGGCGGCGGCGATGGCGGGGCCCGGCGGCGGTTTCCACGACGGTATCACCCACACCACTTTCTCGGGCGTAAACCAAAACCTGTTCACCATCTTTGAAACGTACGACGTGGACGGTTCGGCCGTGGCCATCGGATTGCGCAACGGTTCCATCATCGGCGGGGGCGGTCCGGGCGGCGGCTTTGTCGGCGGGATCACGCCCGTGCCCGAGCCGTCGACCTACGGAATGATGGGCGCCTTGGCGCTGGTGGGCGCAACGTGGATGCGGCGCCGGAAAGACGCGGTCGCAGCCGCAACCCAGGTTTGATCGATTGGCTCGCGGCCGCCACGGTCCAACCCGGTGGCGGCCGGCGAGAGGTGCGTACGGGGTTTCGGGCCGCGCGGCGGGTTTCGATCCTCGCGGCCAGCGGTGGTTGGGGAGTGCGGACTTGCGCCGGGTGGGCGTTTGTCGGCTCATCGGTTGAGGCGCCGCCGGGGTTCCCGCCGGCAATTCCCTTTCCTTTCCTCCCCTATGTGCTTCCGCCTGCTGTTCCTCTTGATTTTCCTCGTCGGCGCACTCCGGGCCGCGCCGGCGGCGGCGCCGAAACCCAATCTCGTCGTCATTCTCGCGGACGACATGGGCTGGTCCGATCTCGGCTGCTACGGCGGCGAGATCGAGACGCCGCACCTCGATGCGCTCGCGCGCGGCGGCCTTCGTTTCACGCAATTCTACAACGCCGCCCGCTGCTGCCCGACGCGCGCGGCGCTGCTCACCGGGGTCTATTCCCACCAGGCCGGCATCGGCCACATGGTCGCGGACGACGGACTCCCGGGTTACCGCGGTTTTCTCAACGACCGGACGGTCACACTCGCCGAGGCGCTGCGGCCCGCGGGGTACACGACGCTGATGGCGGGCAAGTGGCACGTCGGCTCCGCGCCCGGGCGCTGGCCGCTCGACCGCGGCTTCGACCGTTTCTGGGGCACGCCGGTGGGCGGCGGAGTGTATTTCGCCGAGACGCTCGCGCAGCGGCCGGAGATGTTCTTCGTCGCCGGCGCCGAGCGCGTCGCGCCGCCGGCGGATATGTACGTGACGGATACGTTCACCGACCGCGCGCTGGAGTTTGTCGACGAGGCCGTCGCGCGCGCGGGAAAACCGTTCTTCCTCTACCTCGCGCACATCGCGCCGCATTGGCCGCTGCAGGCGCGGCCGGCCGACATCGCGAAGTATGCTGGCCGCTACGATGCGGGCTGGGACGAGGTGCGCGCGCGGCGGTTCGCCCGGCAGAAGGCAATGGGGCTCGTCGCGGCCGAGGCCGTGCTGAGTCCGCGGCCCGCGGAAGCGAAACCGTGGGCCGAACTGCCGGCGGAGCGCCGGCGCGAACTCGCGCACCGCATGGAGATCTACGCGGCGCAGATCGACCGGCTCGACCAATCGGTCGGGCGCGTGGTCGCGCACCTGAAGGCGCGGGGCGTATTTGAAAACACGCTGATTTTGTTCCTGTCCGACAACGGCAGCTCCGCCGAGGGCGGGCCGGGCGGATTCAGCCGCGGGGTGGCGGGGGCGCCGCTCGGGACGGGGCGTTCGTACGCGAGCGCGGGGCTGGAATGGGCGAACGCGGCGAACACGCCCTTCGCGCGGTACAAGATGGCGACGCACGAAGGCGGCATCGCGACGCCGTTCATCGCGCATTGGCCGGCCGGCATAGCGGCGCGCGGCGAATTGCGGTCCGCGCCCGGGCACCTGGTCGACGTGATGCCCACGCTGCTGGCCGCGGCCGGCGCGACGTATCCGGAACACCGTGACGGCCGGGAAACGCTGCGGCCCGAAGGACGCAATTTGCTGCCGGTGTTCGCCGGCGGGACGGTGGCGCGCGACGCCCTGTACTGGGAGCACGAGGGCAACAAGGCCGTGCGCGTGGGCGACTGGAAGGCCGTCACGCGCGGGCGCGAACCGTGGGCGCTCTACAATTTGGCGGCCGACCGCACCGAAACCCGCGACCTGGCGGCGGCGGAGCCGGCCAAGACGCGCGAGCTGGCCGCGCTCTGGGCGGCCTGGGCCGGGCGCGCCGGAGTGGTGGAGCGGGACGACTTGGTGCGGCACCGCCGCAGCCGCGCCGGGCAGAAACAACCCTGAGCGGAGCGCGGCCGAAAGGTGAGGCGCCTCGGGAAAACGCGGCCTCCGCCTTCGCGGTGTGGCCGCGAGCACCCGCGGGTGGGCGGCGGGAGCGGGGAATGGGGTTGCGATCGGTAGGGCGCGAAGGTCCCGAGGATGCGGGTCCAACCGCATGCTTTTCCTGTTCAGCGGCGTTTGCCGGCGAGCCGTTCCATGAGGGCGATGCCTTCTTCGGTGACGATGACGTCGGGCCGGGGAGCGGCGAGGGCGTCGGCGAGCCAGTGGGCGAGGGCTTGCGCGGCTTCGCTGGTGCGCACCGCTTCGGCGAGGTTGCGGCGCGGGCGCAGCGCGGCTCCGGGCGCCGGACGGCCGGCGAGGTTGATCCGGAAGTACTGCGCGGTGGTGGAACCGCCGACCGGCACGATCTCGAAGCGCGCGATCTCCGCGCGCGGAATGCGTTCGATCTTCCCGGTGGCGCGGCGCAGGACCACGGCGTCGGGCTCCGCCCACACGGCCACCGCCCCGCTCCAGGTCCGCCACATGTCGCGCGCGCCGCAGGCCGCGAAGTAGAGCGCCAGCAGCACGGGCCCGAGCGCAAGGTACCGGCCGACACTCCCGAAAAACGGCAGGACGATGGCGCCGACGAAAACCAGTCCGACCACGAACGCCGTGCCCAAGGCGCGCAGCAGGACGACATTGAAGGCGCAGCTGGGATCGAGTCGCACGGCCTGTCCGCCGACGGCGCCGGGTTGGTCGCCGAAGCGCAGCTTGCCCGCGGCGAAAATCTCCCGGAGTTCGTGGCGGTCGCGGGCGACGGGCGCGCTCGGCATGGCGATCTGGGCGATGATTTCCTCCGGGCACTGCGCCACGGGCGGGGGCAGCAACGGCGGCGCGGCCCACTCCGCGGCGGCCTCTGGCGCGGCGGACGTCGCAGTCGGCACGGCAAACACGGGTACGACGAAGATGAGGTCGGCGTCGCCCCGCGCGGCCGGGAGCTCCACGTGCAGCCGCCATTCGTGGATCGCCCGGTCGAGGGTCGGCTCGGCGGTGTCGGAAGGAGGCCCCTGCGGCACCGGAACCGAGAAATGGATTTGCCGATCCCGGCCGGAACTCTGCCAAGCGGAGAGCGGCAGGACGCGCGAATTGGTGACGCCGACGGGTTCGACGTCCTCCCGCTCCACTTTTTTGCCTTCGTCCGTCTCGATGCGCCTGGTCCGTCGCACGCAGTAGATCGAGCTGCGACCGTCGCCGCCGACGCCCAGTTCATCCGGCAGATCGAGCCGTCCGGAAAGCGCGCCGCCGAGGGGAATCGGCAAGTCGGCGGGAACGAAACGCGCGCGGTTGAGCAACGCGGTCCGGCTGACGCGGGCGGCGCGGCGACGCCAGAGCCAGACGGTGCCGGCGCCGAAGGCCACGGTCATGAAGAGAGTCGAAACGATGCCGTCGGTCGTCGCGCCCGCGCGGCCGGGTTTGTCCTTGGCCGCCAACGCGCCGGCGACGCCGCCGATCAGGAGATAGAGATTGGAGAACGCGAAGAGCGCGCAAACGACCACCAAGATGGTGTAGACGGGTTGAAGCCCGCGCGGGTCCTGCGGCGCGATACCCAGCGGGTGGGTCCAGGCCGGCCGCTCCAGCCAGGGCTCGGACGGCGCATCGTCGCGGCGGCGGTTCGATTGGTTCATGCAGCAGTGGGGGGAAGCCGGGGCGGCAGCTTTGCCGGCCGCCGGCAACCGGCAAGGCTATTGGCAGGCGGTATCGAGTGTGGATTGCGGGTTGCGGAATGCGGATTGCGGATTTTCGAACCTCGGACGGCGAAGGTGTCCTGATTGGGGAGAGGGAATTCGCGGGACGGAAATTGGGGTTCCGGACTGGGTCGGTTTATGCGGGCATCCGAAGCGAGGCAGGCGGAAGCGTGTGCCGCGTTCGCGTTGCCGTTTTGCCAATCCCGCGGAAGCAACGTCGCGGCGGTCGCCGTCCGGTTTCTTCCCGGTGTGGTCTCCGGTCGATCCTGTCCCTCTCCGGCAATGTCCCGTCGCCCGGTGCGCCGTGGAAAATTCGGCGGGAATTCACCGCGGAAAATGCCGGTGGCGGCTCGACTCGTGCGGCGGAGGCGTCGGAGTTTGGAGCCTATGCACACGTTGAAAACGTCGTTGGGGCGGCTGCGGATCATCGGGCTGTGGGAAGGCTGGTCCTTCCTGCTGCTGCTGGGCGTGGCGATGCCATTGAAGTATTTCGCCGATTGGCCGCTCGGGGTGCGCGTGGTGGGCATGGCGCACGGCGTGCTCTTCATGCTCTACGTGCTCGCGGCGATTCAGACCGCGCTCGACCGCGACTGGTCGTGGAAACGCACGGCCATCGTGCTCGCGGCGAGTCTGGTGCCGGCGGGGCCGTTTGTGGTCGAGGCGAAGATGCTGAAGGAGGAATCGGAGTTGAGCGTTGAGAGCTGAGAGTTGAGAGAGCGGTCAGCCGATCGCTGATCGCTGACGGCTGACCGCTGATAGCCGACCGCTCCGTGCGCTTCCTTTCCGGCGTTGCGCGGGGGCGGCGGGTGGATTGGGTCGGGGGAGCCCGACTCGCCCCTTTGTTTTCCGTCATGACGACCTCCGCGCCGATTTCCCCTGCGACCTACCGTTCGTACCGCGACCTGCCGCCGGTCGCAGGCTTGTGCACGCTGCCGCAGGCGGCGGTGCCCGGGCTCGGGGTCGACGCGTGCGTCGCGCGCCTGAAGCGGCTGCACTATGCGTTCAAGCGGCTGCACGAAATCTGGATCGCGCGGCTCACGGCCGAGCCGGCGTACGAACTGAAAATGGCGTTCAGTTTGCACGCTTACTACGCGGCGGAACACGCGGCGGCGCTGCGCAAACGCGTCGGCGAAATGCGCGAGCCGCCGCTGGGACTCGACGTCGTGCCCGACCGCGCGCTCGAGGTGTGCTTCGACGAGATCCTCGCGACGCCGGCGACCGAGAGTCTGCTGCTTGGCTTGTACGATGTCGCGGTGCCGGCACTGGCGGACGCGTTGGAGCGCTATCGCCGGGAAACGAATCCCTTGGCCGACAGCCCGAGCGTGCGCGTGTGCCGGTTTGCCGCGCTCGAAGTCGGCGACATGGCGACGTACGGCACGCAGGCGCTCGCCGCGTACGCGACGCCGGCGGTGCGCGCGGCGCATGCGGCCTGGCGGACGCGGCTGGAGACGCTGCTGGCGGTGGCGGGCGGACTCGACGGCACGGCGCCGGTCGTGCCGTGGCCGGCGGGGCAGGCCTTGGCGGCGGCGGCATTTGTCTACGACCCGAAGCCGCAGCGCGACGAACGCTTCCCCGATCCGTACAACATGGGGGTGCACGCGGAGGTGTTCCTTTACGACGAGAGCTTCGCGCCGGCGGACAAGGTGCTGATGATGCTCTACAAGCGGCTGCGCGAAATCGACGTGCCGGAGATGATGGCGTCGATCTTGCGCGAAACGCCGGGCAAGCCGTGGGGTTACTCGGTGGACATGACGCGGCAGCTCTGGGACGAGGCGCGACACGCGATGCTGGGCGAGGTGGGCTTCGTGCGGCTCGGGATCGATTGGGCGAAACTCGTGCGCGTGAATTTCACGTGGTCGCTGGCGCTCAACACGCAGCTCGGCCCGCGGGAGCGGCACGCGGTGCTCTACTTCATCGAGCAGGGCCTGATGCCGAAGACCGGCAAGCGCTACGAATGGGAAGTCGGCGTGGCGTCGGGCGATCCGTTTGCCGCGCTCTGCCAGGATTTCGATTGGGCGGACGAAGTGCTGCATGCGCGGATCGGCCGCGACTGGTACGTGAGCACGTGCGCGAGCGTGAAGGAGGCGATCGAGTACGGGGACGCGAATTGGTCGAAGGTGCTGATCGACTGGAACGCGTACGTCGCGCAGGGCCTGACCAAGCACGAGAATTGGTGGCCGGAGCTGTACCGCGCGGCGTGCGCCTTGCGCGGCACGACGCCGGATCCGAAGACGCTCGCGTACGCGACGAGCTACGCGGCGGCGCGGGCGGACCTGAAGGACCTGGCCTCGGGATAAGACCGGAGTGCGGAAACCGGAGACCGGAAAGGCGAAAGGCGAAAGGCGAAAGGCGGAAGGCGAAACGGGGAAAATGCGGATCGCGGATTGCGGGGTGCGGGTTGCCGGAGTGCTCCAATCGCTGAATGCTGAATGCTGAAAGCTATCAGCTCGCCTCAGTGACTTTCCGGTTTCCGGTCTCCGAATTCCGGTTTTATCGACGCGGGCGCGAAGCGATAGGTCGTGTTGAAGATGAGCTCGATGCGGGCGGAGACGAAGACGCGGACCTTGAGTTTGCCGGAGAGAGCGTCCGCGGGGGCGGCGCGGCCTTCGAGGCGGTGGACGGCGCCGTCGGTGCGCAGCGCGCGGCCCGTGAACTCGACGGTTTCCCCGCCGGCGAGGCGCGCGAGTTGGGCGTCGGAGAAGTCGATCGCGAGGCGGCCGGCTTCGTTGTAGAAGAAATAGGGAAACACCTTCGCGGTGTAGGCGGAGATGTAGGTGCCGCCCTCGCGCACGAAGGCGGGCATCGTCAGGCTCACGGTGCCGATGTAGATCGAAGTCTTGGCGGGGGCGACCTCGACGCGGGCGAAGTCGGGAGCGGGCGCCGGGGTTGCGGCGGTGGGCGCGGACTCCGCGGTCCAGGCGCGTCCGGCCGCGACGGCGAGGACGAGGGCGAGGACGGCGGCGCGCGGCATGGCGGGCAAGATGGGAAGCGCGACGGGAGCGGCAAGCGCGGAGCCGGCGGGCATCTTTCGCGTTGCGCGGCCGGGCGGCGGACCGTGTGCTCGGCCCGATATGGCCAAGCCTTCCCACGCGACCTGGGGCGGCCGGTTTACCGCCGGACCCGCCGAGTTGATGCTGCAGTTCAGCGAGTCCGTCTCGTTCGACCGCCGGCTCGCGCCGTTCGACGTGGCGGGCAGCAAGGCGCATTCCGCGATGCTGGCGCACGTCGGCCTGATCACGAAAAAGGAACGCGACGCGATCCACGCCGGGCTCGACGCGATCTTGGCCGAGATCGAGGCCGGGAAGTTCACGTGGGAGACGAAGCTCGAGGACGTGCACATGAACATCGAGCAGGCGCTGACGAAGCGCGTGCCCGCGGCGGCGAAGCTGCACACGGCGCGGAGCCGGAACGACCAGATCGCGACGGACATGCGGCTGTTTTTCAAACATGCCTGCGGCGTAGTGCAGGAACGGATTCGCGGCGCGGAGCGGGCGCTGCTCGCGGCGGCGGAAGCGAACCGCGACGTGCTGATCCCGGGCTATACGCATTTGCAGCGGGCGCAGCCGGTCTATCTGCCGCATCACCTCTTTGCCTGGATGGAAATGCTGGAACGCGACCGGGCGCGGTTCGCCGACGTGGCGGCGCACGCGAACTGGTGCCCGCTCGGGTCGGGCGCGATCGCGGGCACGACGCTGCCGATCGACCGCGAGTTCACGGCGAAGGCGCTCGGGTTCGTCGACGCGAAGGGCCGGCCGCAGGTGACGCAGAACTCCATGGATACGGTGGCGGACCGCGACCTCTTCATCGAGTTCGCGGGGGCCTGCGCGCTGTTCGGCGTGCACATTTCCCGGATCGCGGAGGACCTCATTCTGTGGATGAGCTCCGAATTCAAATTCGTGGAATTGCCGGACGCGTTCTGCACGGGCTCGTCGCTGATGCCGCAGAAGAAGAATCCGGATTCCTGCGAATTGCTCCGCGGCAAATCGGCGCGGCTGCAGGGCAATCTGCACACGCTGCTGACGCTGGCGAAGGGCCTGCCGCTGACCTACAACCGCGATTTGCAGGAGGACAAGCCGCCGGTGTTCGACAGTTTCGACCAGACGGCGATCTGCGCCGACGTGCTGGCGGGCACGCTCGCGGGCATGACGGTGAACCGCGAACGTTGCGCGGCGGCGGTGGCGGATCCGGCGCTGCTGGCGACGGACGTGGCGGACTATCTCGTGCTGCAGGGCGTGGCGTTTCGCGACGCGCACCATGCGGTGGGCGCGATCGTGCGGCTCGCGGAAACGAAGGGCGTCGGGCTCAACGAACTCACGGTGGCCGACGTGCAAGGCGTGCACCCGGCGTTCAAGGCGGACTGGGCGGAGATCTTCGACCTGAAGCGCGCGTTGGCGAAACGCGAAGGCACGGGCATGCCCGGGCCGAAGCAGGTGGCGCGGCAATTCGCGCGGTGGAAGAAGCTGCTGCGGTAAGGCCCCTCGATCGAGGGGACAGGACGGACAGGATTGATTCCGGCGGATTGACGGGAGGAAAGGACCGGAAGGGCGGAGCTGGGCGCGTTTTTGCGATCCGGAGATTTTTTATTGGGACAGGAGGGACAGAATCTTCGGAGACAGGAGGTACAGGATTCGCGCGCCGGGGTTTTCGTCCTGTCAATCCGGTCGCCGCCCTCCTGTCCGTCCTGTCCCCGGAATTGATCCGCGGTTTGGCATCGAACCTGCCATCGGGCGGGCGGGGTTCGTTCTGTCCAAGGACGGCGTTGCCGCGCTAGCCTGAGAATCCCGCCGCGTGCGTTTTTCACTTTTCCCGACTGCCAAATCCGATCCCGAGCTCGCGCCGTTCCGGCCCGGGCTGGTGTTCGCGTTTTTCAATGCGCTCACCTGGCAGATCGCGATCGGCACGCCGATGGTGCTGTTTGCGGAGCAGCTGGGGGCGACGCCGTTCCAGACGGCGCTGGCGTACTCGTTCGTGTTCGTGCTGACGCCGCTGCAGATCGTGTCGACGGCGCTGTTGCCGCGCTTCGGTTTCAAAGGGCTGATGCTGGGCGGGTGGCGGACGCGGAGCATTTTTCTCGCGGTGCCGCCGGGGCTGTCGCTGCTGATGATGACGGGTTCGCCGGAGCGGCCGTGGATGATCCAGGCGCTGATCTGGAGCGTGTTTCTTTTCTGCGTGTTCCGGTCGATCGGCGTGGCGTCGGGGGCGTCTTGGTTCTACGCCATTTTGCCGGAGGGCCTGCGCGGCCGCTATTTTTCGAGCGACCAATTCGTGTCGGCGGTGGCGGGCGTGGCGACTTTGCTGGCGAGCGCGGCGCTGTTTGCGTTTTTGCCGGTTTATCCCGCCGTGCTGGCGCAGTACGGCATCGCGCTGGCGGGATCGCTGATCAGCTATTATTCGCTCAAGCGGCTGCCGGATGCGCCGCGGCCGGAGTCGATCAATCTCGGTTCGGTGCTGCGGGACACGCCGCGGCTGCTGTTCCGCCCCTCGCATTTCCGCAGCTACGTCTGGCTGGCGGTGGCGTGCGCGGTGCTGTCGACGCCGATCCCGCCCTTTGCGGCGTACTTCCTCAAGGCCGGGCCGCGGCTTTCGAGCGGGCAGATCATGCTCTTCGAGGTGCTGCGCTACCTCGGCGTGATGGCGGGGGCGTGGCTGATCCGGCGGCACATCGACCGCCGGGGGGCGAAGCCGTTTTTCCAGGCGGCGCTGGGGATCTTCGCGGTCACGGCGGGCCTGTGGTGGCTGTATTTGGAAAACGGATTCGGCGGCCGGGGGCTGATCTATGTCCTCTACGCGCTGCTGGGGCTGGCGACGGTGACGTGGGCGATCGCCAACCTGAACTACCTGCCGCGCATTCTGACGGGGGAGGAGCGCACGCTGGGCGTGTCGATCCACGGGGCGGTGACGGCGTTCATGGGCGGGGTGTCGCCGATGGTGTGGGGGCTGTTCCTGAAGCAGGCGGACGGCGCATCGCGGGCGATCGACCCGGAGGTTTTCCAGATCTTCTTTCTCGTCGTGGCGGGCGGCGCGGTGCTGCTGATGCCGTGGTTCGCGCAGTTGCCGGACAACAAGGACCAGGCGGTGGAGCCGCTGGTGATCGGGGACGCGATTTGGCGGCCGCTGCGGGCGGCGACGGCGCTGGTGAATCTCGTGGATCCGCGCGCCTTCGACCGGCGGCGGCAGCAGGCGGCGGAGCGGAAACCGCCGCCGGAAAACCGGCCGTAGCCGGGGGCGAAGGCGCGGGTTGACGCGGCGCGCGCAAAGCGGCCCTACTTGCCGGACGCATGGCCAAAGTCCGCATTTTGACCGACCGGGTCGCCAACCAGATCGCCGCCGGCGAGGTGATCGAGCGGCCGGCGGCCGTGGTGAAGGAGCTGGTGGAAAACGCGCTGGACGCGGGGGCGACGCGGGTGGAGGTGGAGTTCCGGCACGGCGGGCGTTCGCTGATGCGGATCGAGGACAACGGGCACGGCATGGGGCGGGACGACGCGCTGCTGGCGCTGGAGCGGCACGCGACGAGCAAGCTCACGGAGGCGACGGACCTCGACCGGTTGGCGAGCTACGGTTTCCGCGGCGAGGCGCTGCCGTCGATCGCGAGCGTATCGCGTTTCCTGATGCAGACGCGGGAGGCGGAGAGCGACACGGGCACGGAGGTGCTGGTGAACGGCGGCAAGCTGGTGCATGTGCGCGAGTGCGGGCGGCCGGTGGGCACGCGGATGGAGGTGACGCACCTGTTCAATTCCGTGCCGGCGCGGCGCAAATTCCTGAAGACCGACCAGACGGAGGCGGCGCACATCGTGCACTGCGTGCGGCTGTACGCGCTGGCGTGCCCGGGGACGGCGTTCACGCTGATCGAGGACGGGCGGGTCGTGTTCCGTTCGCCGGAATGCGCGACGCTGGAGGAGCGGATCGCGGAGATTTTCGGCCGGCAGACGGCGGAGGCGCTGGTGCCGCTGGCGGCGGAGGAGCCGGGGATGCGGTTGCGCGGCCTGATCGGCAAACCGGGAATCGGGCGGTCGACGCGGCACGAGATGATCGTGTTCGTGAACGCGCGGCCGGTGGACAGCCGGACCCTGAACTACGCGCTGATCGAGAGCTACCACGAGTCGCTGCCGAAGGGGCGGTATCCGCTGGCGTTCGTGTTTTTCGAATGCGATCCGGCGGCGGTGGACGTGAACGTGCACCCCGCGAAACGCGAAGTGCGCTTCCGCAGCGAGCCGCAGGTGCGGAGTTTTGTGATCCGGTCGGTGCTGCAGAGACTGCGGGAAATGGGCGAAACCGGAATGCGGAAACCGGAAACCGGAGACGGGGACAAGGCCGGAGACCGGAAACCGGAAACCGGAGACCGGAATGCGGTGCAAGCAACGGAGTTTGGTGTTCGGGGTTCGGAGTTCGGAGTTGGGGGGCAGGCGGTTGGTCCGAGCACGGGGGCCGGAAGTGCAAATCCCGTGGAGCCAATCCGGAAAACGGATTTGCCGGCGTTGGCGGCCCGCGCCTTGCCGGGGTCTGGTACTCCGGTTTCCGGTTTTCGGTCTCCGTTTTTATCTCCCGGAGCCAATCCGCAACCCGCAATCCGCGATCCGCAGTTATCCGCGGCTCCGGCCTGGCGGTTCGTCGGGGTGGCGCACGGGAATTACGCTTTGTTCGAGACGGCGGCGGGGCTGGTGCTGCTGGACCGGAGGGCGGCGCACGAGCGGGTGTGGTTCGAGCGGTTGCGGGAGCAATTCCGGGCGGGCGCGGTGCCGAGCCAGCGGTTGCTGCTGCCGTTGCCGGTGGAACTGGACGCGATCGCGTCGGCGCTGCTGCTGGACCGGCTCGCGTTTCTCAATGCCCACGGGTTCGAGATCGCGGAGTTCGGCCGGAATTTCTTCCGGATCGAGGCGGTGCCGGCCTGGATGGAGCCGGCGGATGCGGAGCCGTTCCTGCGGGATTTGCTGGGGGCGTTCCGCGACGGTTCGGTGCCGGACCGGAACACGGAGTTGGCGCGCGAGGAATTGGCCCGGCGGGCGGCGGCGAAGGCCGTGCGGTTGCCGGACAGCGTGGGGGAGACGGAATTGCGGGCGCTGGTGGCGCAGCTGTTTGCCACGCGGACGCCGTTGACGAGTCCCGGGGGCCGGCCGACCTACATCGAACTGAACCACGGCGAGCTGGCGCGGCGTTTCCAGAAATAAGCCTCAACCCGCGCTCGCGCTGGCACGGTTCGTTCTACAGGCTGCGCGCCTTTCCCTATGTCGAACGCCGCCAAGAAAAGTTCGTCCCGCACCGCCAAACCCGCCGCGCCGGTCGCGGCTTCCGCTCCGGCCGCCGCCACCGCGGACCAAGGCCAGACCGAGGTCATGCGGGCGTTGATCCAGCGCCATCTGGTTTCGACGCTGGCGCGGCATGCCTCGTCGGCCACGCCGCGCGACTGGTGGGTGGCGACCGTGCTCGCGGTCCGCGACACGATCCACGAGCGGATGATCGCGACCCAGGCGGAGCACAACGCCCGCAACGTGCGCCGCATCTATTATTTCTCGCTCGAGTACCTGATGGGCCGCCTGTTCGGGAACAACCTGATCGCCACCGATCTTTACGAGACGGCGAAGGCGGCGCTGGGCTCGCTCGGGCTGGAGTTCGAGGCGATCCGCGAATCCGAAGTCGACATGGGTCTCGGCAACGGCGGCCTCGGCCGGCTGGCGGCCTGTTTCCTCGATTCGCTGGCGACGCTGGATTACCCCGCGCTCGGCTACGGCATCTATTACGAATTCGGTCTCTTCAAGCAGGGCTTCGTCAACGGCCACCAGGTCGAGCATCCCGACAACTGGATCCGTTACGGCGATCCGTGGGAAATCGTCCGCCCCGAGTACACGCAGGAAGTGCGGCTGTACGGACGGGTGGAGAACGTGTTCGACGACCGCGGCAATTACCGGCCGCGCTGGGTCGGCACCAAGACGATCCTCGGCGTGCCGCACGACATCCCGACCGCCGGCTACGGCACGAAGACGGTGAATTTGCTCCGCCTCTGGGCCTCGAAGGCGACCGAGGACTTCGATTTGGCCGCGTTCAACAGCGGCGGCTACGTCGAGGCCGTGCGCGAAAAGGCCGTCGGCGAGACGGTCTCGAAGGTGCTTTACCCGAACGACAAGAGCGAAGCCGGCAAGGAGCTGCGCCTCGTGCAGCAGTACTTCTTCGTCGCGTGTTCGCTGCGCGACATTCTGCGGCGGCATTTCCGCACCGAGGGCAATTCCTGGGACAACTTCTCCGCCAAGGTCGCGGTGCAGCTCAACGACACGCATCCGGCGATCGCGGTCGTGGAGCTCATGCGCATCTTGCTCGACGAGCACAATCTCGCCTGGGACACGGCCTGGGGCATCGTCTCGCGGACCTTCGCGTACACGAACCACACGCTGTTGCCGGAGGCCCTGGAAAAGTGGGGCGTGCCGCTCTTCGAGCGCGTGCTGCCGCGCCATCTCCAGATCATCTACGACATCAACCAGCGCCTGATGCAGCTGGTCGAGGCGCAGTGGCCGGGCAACGTCGAGATGAAGCGCACGTGCTCCCTGATCGAGGAGAGCGGCGGCAAAATGGTCCGCATGGCCAACCTCGCCGTCGCCGGTTGCCACACCGTCAACGGCGTCGCCGCCCTGCACACGGCGTTGCTGAAGAAGCACCTCTTCCCGCATTTCGACACGCTTTACCCGGGCAAATTCCAGAACAAGACCAACGGCATCACGCCGCGGCGCTGGTTGCTGAAATCCAATCCGCGCCTGTCGGCCGCGATCACCGAAAAGCTCGGTTCCGACGCCTGGGCCAAGGATCTCGATTTGCTGAAGGGCCTGGAAAAGTTCGCGGACGACCCCGCGTTCCAGCGCGAGTTCATGGCGATCAAGCGGGCCAACAAAGTCGAACTCGCCGCCGTCATCGCGGCGGAGTGCGGCGTGACGGTTTCGCCCGACGCGATCTTCGATGTGCAGATCAAGCGCCTGCACGAGTACAAGCGGCAGCATCTCAATTTGCTGCACATTCTGGCGCTGTACCGCCGGCTGCTGCAGAACCCGGATCTCGATCTGGTGCCGCGCGTGTTCATCTTCGCGGCGAAGGCGGCGCCCGGCTACGATCTGGCGAAAAACATCATCCGCGCGATCAACGTCATCGGCGCCCGCATCAACAGCGACACGCGCCTGCAGGGGAAATTGAAGGTGGCGTTTTTGCCGAACTACCGCGTTTCGCTGGCCGAGAAAATCATCCCGGCGGCCGATCTCTCGGAGCAGATTTCGACCGCGGGCAAGGAAGCCTCGGGCACGGGCAACATGAAGCTCTCGCTCAACGGCGCGCTCACGATCGGCACGCTCGACGGCGCCAACGTCGAGATCAAGGAAGAGGTCGGCGACGAAAACATCTTCATCTTCGGCCACACGGTCGAGGAGGTCGAGGCGCTGCACGCGCGCGGCTACAATCCCTGGGATGTGTACCACCGCGACGAAGAGATCCGGGCCGTGGTCGACTGGCTCGGCAGCGATTACTTCACGCCGGGCGAGCAGGGGGCCTTTGCCTCGCTGCACGGCAGCCTGACGCACGGCGGCGACCCTTACCTCGTGTTGTCGGATTTCCGTTCCTACAGCGATTGCCACGCGCGCGTCGATGCCGCGTACCGCGACCAGACCAAGTGGGCGCGGATGGCGATTCTCAACACGGCGCGCATGGGCAAGTTCTCCTCCGACCGCACGATCCGCGAATACGCGGAGCAGATCTGGAACTTGCCGGCGATTCCGGTGAAGTGAAGGCCGGCGGCATGGGCTGGCGGCCGAGGGCCGCCAGCCGGTTGAAAGTTGAAGGGTGAAAGTTGAAAGCCCGGACCGCTGATCGCTGAGAGCTGAGAGCTGACTGCTGAGAGCTGCGGTTCGGTCGACCGGGCCCGGTCAGTCCGGAGTTGGCAAGTTCGCCGACTCCGCAGTACCAAGCTGCCGCGTGCCGTCCCTTTTTCGCATTCTCTCCGTCGGCCGTTTGCTGGTCGGGCTGGGGCTGGGTGCGGGCGGGTTGGCGATTTCGGGAGCGACTGCAGCCGAGGAAGTACGCGGCTGGGCGTGGCCGTTGTTCGCGGGCGAATTCGGCGGCGAGCTGGCGCCGGGCGGCTGGGTGCCGGCGGCGGGAGTGAAATGGCAGCTGACGTTGGCGCCGGCGGCGGACGGAACCGGGCAGGCGGGCACGTTGCGGATCGACGGCGCGGGCATGCGGGTGACGGCGGGCGTGAAGCTGCGGTCGTGGCGCGACGGGACTTGGGAAGTGCCGGCGGCGGAAATCGATTTGGGCACGTGGTTGCCGGCGTGGCTGGCGCGGATGTTGCCGGCGTCGGTCGGCGCGGTGACGGCCGAGGGCCGCGTGAAGGTGACGGGCGCGGGCACGTTGCAAGACGGCGTGGTGACGGGCCGGCTCGAGGTGGAGTTGCGCGACGGCAAGGTGAGCGAGGCCGCGGGCAAGTGGCGGGTCGAGGGGCTGGCGTTGCGCGGCGGGGTGCGGCGCGGGGGCGAGACCTTGGCGCCGGGGCAGGGACTGACCTTGAGTTTCACGCAGGCGGTTTTCGGCGACGTCGGGTTCGGGGCGGCGCAGGCGGAATTGGCCATGGATCCGCAGGATCGGCTGACGGTGAGCGGGCTGGCGCTCGAGGCGTTCGGCGGAAAAGCGGAGGTCGGGACGTTTACCTTGGATCCGGCGGCGCCGGAGGTGCTGACGACGGTGAACGTGGCGGGTATCGAATTGGGGGGATTGTCGGCGTGGTTGCCCGCGGTGCTGGCGGGGGCGAAGGGCAAGGTGGGCGGACAGGCGACGGTGGGCTGGTCGGCGCGGGAGGGATTCCGGTTTGCGCAGGGGAAATTGGCGCCGGTGGGGCAGGCGCAGGCGTCGATCACGCTGGCGGCGTCGCCGGATTTGCTGACGTCGCGGTTGCCGGAAAATCTGCGCGAGCGGATCGACCTTTTGCCGAAGTGGCTGGGGCCGCTGCGGGGGTTGTTTTCGCCGGTCAATCCGGCCTATGCCACGCTCAAGGCGATCGAGCTCGGGCAGTTGCCGCTGGAGGTGCAGTCGGTCGCGGTGCGGATCGATCCGGCGGGAACCACGGCGGACCGGACGGCGCAGGTGGTGGTGGAAGCGGCGCCGGCGGGCCGGACCGATATTGTGGAATCGGTGCGGCTGGAAGTGAATGTGGCGGGGCCGTTGGCGGAACTGGTGCGGCTCGGCATGGAAGGGAAATTGAACATGACGACGCGGTAGCGGCGGCACGGTGCGCCGCCGCGGTTGAAGGGTGAAAGGTGAGAGTTGAAAGATCGGAGGTATCGGAGCGCGGGAGGAAACTTTGGTTGTGCGAAGGCGTCAGAGCGGCACACTCCCGTCGCCATGTCCCTGCGCCTTTGCCTGCTTTGTCTTTTCGCCGCCGGTTCCGGCGGCTGCCTGCATGTGTCGATGGATCCGATCCGGGTGAACGCGGTCGTCGACGTGAACGTGAAAGTGGACCGTGCGCTCGACGATTTTTTCGGCGATCTGGACAAGACTTCGAAGACGATCAACGCCCCGCGCACCTGACCCTGGCCCTATGAAAACGAAACTTTTTTGGCGGTTGTTCCTGTTCACCGTGCTGGCGGTCGGTTTTGCCGGTCCGGGCCGCGCCCAGGATTCCGGCGCGATCAAGTCGCGCATGGCGCAACGGCTCGGCGCGATCGACGGGCTCAAGGACCGCGGCATCGCCGGGGAAAACAACCGCGGCTACCTCGAGGCCCGCGGGGCGGCCGGCGGCGAGGAGCAGCGCCTGATTTCCGAGGAGAACACGGATCGCCGCGCGGCCTACACCTTGATTGCGCAGCAGACCAATTCCGATGTCGACGCCGTGGGCCGCGCGCGGGCGCAGCGCATCGCGATCGGCAGCAAGCGCGGCGTGTGGATCCAGGAAGCGTCCGGCGAGTGGCGGCAGAAGAGCTGAGCCGACGTGGCCGGCCGGTGAAGGCAGTGAACCACTGATGGACGCTGATTTTCACTGATGGCACGGAATGCAATCTGGCTTAGGGCCGGGATTGGATTCCGTCCGATTCAGTGAGCATCAGTGAGGATAAGTGGTTCCTTCGGCCGCGAAGCGGAGGGGACGGGCGGCGTAGTTCGCCGGAAGAGTGAACCACTGATGGACACTGATTTCCACTGATGGAAGGGAATGGAAACGGGCTTAAGGCCCAGATCGGATTCCGTCCGATTCAGTGAAGATCAGTGAGAATAAGTGGTCCCCTCCGCCGCGGCCCGGCGCTCAGACCATCATCGCGGCGACGCAGGCGGTGAGGAAGCAGGCGATGCTGCCGCCGATGAGAGCTTTGACGCCGAGTTTGGCGAGGTTGCCGCGTTGCTCGGGGGCCAAGGCGCCGATGCCGCCGACCTGGATGCCGATGGAGACGATGTTGGCGAAACCGCAAAGCGCGTAGGTGAGGATAACGAGCGTGCGCGGATTCTGCAGGGTGCCGGCGGCTTTGATTTCGCCGAGCTGGAGATAGGAGACGAATTCGTTGAGCACGGTGCGGGTGCCAAGCAGTTGGCCCGAGATCATGAGGTCGCCGCGGTCGATGCCGATGAGCCAGGCGATCGGCGCGTAGAGCAGGCCGAGAATGAATTCGAGGGAGAAGGTTTTGTAGGTGCCGCCGGTGAGGCCGGCGATCCAGGTGTTGAGGCCGGTGGGGGCGCCGATCCAGTCGCCGAGGATGTAGTTGCAGAAGGCGACGAGGGCCGTGAACACGATGAGCATGCCGCCGATATTGACGGCGAGCTTGAGGCCGTCGGTCGTGCCGAGGCAGATGGCGTCGAGCAGATTGGCGCCGATCTTGTCGCGCGCGACTTCGAGGTTCTCGTTCACCTTTTCCGTCTGCGGCAGCAAGATCTTGGCGACCATGATCGCGGCGGGCGCGGAGATCACGGAGGCGGTGATGAGATGGGTGGCGAAGATCGTCTGCTGCGCGGGGTCGTTGCCGCCGAGGAAACTGATGTAGGCGATCATCACGGCGCCGGCGATGGTGGCCATGCCGCCGACCATAATGCAGAGCAGCTCCGAGCGGGTGAGGCGCGCGAGGTAGGGGCGGATCAGCAGCGGGGCCTCGGTCTGGCCGAGGAAGACATTGGCGGAAGCGGAAAGGCTTTCGGCGCCGGACAGCTTCATGGTTTTGGACATGATCCAGGCAAAGCCGTAGACGATCTTCTGGAGCACGCCGAGGTAGTAGAGCATCGAGGTGAACGCGGAGAAAAAGATCACCGACGGCAAAATCGAGAGGCCGAAGACGACGCCGTGTTTCGAGGGATCGACGAGCGAGCCGAAGAGAAACCGGGTGCCTTCGCCGGTGAAGCCGAGGAGTTTGACGAAGAAGCCGCCGAGGGCCTCGACGACGCTGCGGACGGGGCCGACATGGATGACGAGGGCGGCGAAAACGAACTGCAGCGCGAGACCGGCGCCGACGAGCCGCCAGTTGATGGCGCGGCGGTTTTCGCTCAGCGCGACGGCGAGGCCGAGGAAGACCGCGATGCCGAGCAGGCCGCGGAGGACGTGATTCAGGGTATCCATGGGAGCGGGACCGAAAGCTGGTTTGATGCCGAGCTTGCGCGGGGTCGCGGGTCCGGCGAGAACCAAGTCACCATGACCGTGCAGGAGCGCCTCGCCCGCCATCTCGACCGCACACCGGAGACCGCAGCGGCGGCATTCGTGGCGCCCAATGCGACGGTGATCGGCGACGTGACGCTCGGGCCGGGGAGCAGCGTGTGGTACGGCTGCGTGTTGCGCGGCGATATCAACCGCATCGAGATCGGCGCCGGGTCCAATGTGCAGGACGGCACGATCGTCCACTTGGCCGACGACTACGGCGTGAAGGTCGGCGACCACACGACGATCGGCCACGCCGCGATCATCCACGCGTGCACGATCGGCGACGAATGCCTGATCGGCATGGGCGCGACGGTGCTCGACGGCGCGGTGATCGGCGACCGCTGCATCGTGGGGGCGAACGCCTTGGTCACGCAGCGTTTCCAGGCGCCGGCGGGTTCGATGATTCTCGGGGCGCCGGCGAAGGTGGTGCGGGCGTTGACCGCGGAGGAACAGGCCGGGTTGCGGCGTTGGGCGGAAAAGTACGTGGCCGTCGCGCAGGCCCACGCGGCGCGCGCTACGGTTTCTCCCACGTCGAAAACGTGAGTCGGAAGCCGGCGTCGGCGGATTCGCGCCGCGCCGTCTCGCGCCAGGGCAAGTGGCGCCACTCGGGCATGAAGGTGTCGCCGGGAAGCTCGGCGTGCACGAGCGTGAGGTGCAGGCGCAGCGGCCGGGCGAGTGCGAGCGTTTCCCCGTAAATGCGTTCGCCGCCGCAGATGTAGGCTTCGCCGGGCAACGCGTCCGCGGCCGCGAGCGCGGCGGCCAGATCCGGCACGACGACGACGCCCGGCTGTGCGAGGTCGGTGCGCCGGGAAATCACGATCGGGCGCCGGCCGTCGGCGCGGACGCGGGGCCAGGTTTCGTAGCAGATCCGGCCGAGCACGCAGGTTTGCCCGGCGGTCTGCGCGTGGAAAAAACGCTGGTCCTCCGGGATGTGCCAGGGGAGCTGGCCGCCGCGGCCGATCACGCGGTTTTCCGCGCAGGCGACGATGAGGTTGAGGAATTTCGGCGGCATGGCCGGAGACGGCGCGGGTGGGCGCCGGTCACGGGACCTCGTAGACCTCGACGAGCGCGACGCCGGTGCCGTTGGCGACGCCGGCGATCTGGACGGTGTAGCTGCCGGGAGCGAGGGTGGTGACGAGGGCGGCGTCGCGGCTGCCGGCGGGGAGGGCGAAGGCACCCACGCTCGCGAAGACCGGCGCGTCGGCCTGGTTCCAGTTGTCGTTGGCAGCGACGACGGCGGAATTGCGGACGACTTCGAGCCGGGGATCCCCCAGAGCGCCGCCGACGCCGAACGCGGTGAGCGCGGGACCGACCGCGCGGATCAGCACGCGGACGGGGCTGCCGCCGCCGACGACGAAGCCGGCGATGAGAATGTTGTCGCCGGTGCCGACGAGGGTGCGGGCGGAGACATTGACGAGGCGCGGGGTCGACGCGGCGAAGGCGGCCGCGGGGGTGGCATCGTAGATTTCCGCGAGCGCGATGCCGGTGCCGCCGTCGCGGCCGGCGATCTGGATCGAGTAGGAGCCGCCGGAAAAGTCGTTGGCGGCGAGGGCGGCGTCGCGGCCGCCGTCGGCCAGAGCGAAGGCGCCGACCGCGGCGAAGGCGGGCGCATCCGCGGGGCGCCAATTGTCGTTGGCGGCGACGGAGGTGCCGTCACGGAAAACGGTCAGCGCGGGATCGCCGAGGGCGCCGCCGACGCCGAAGGCGGAGAGGGTGGGGCCGACGCCGCGGAGGACGACGGCTTTGGCGCCGGCCGTACCCGCGCCGCCGATACCGAGGCCGACGATGAGGGTGTTGTCGCCGTTGCCGGCGTTGGTGCGGACGGAGAGGTTGACGAGCCGGCCGGGCGCGGGCGCGGTGCCGCCCTCGGTCGCCACGACGGCGGCGACCGGACCCCAGTCGAGCGGGTAGGCGCCGAACATCACGGCGCGGGCCTGGAGCAGAAAGGGCCCCGTGGCGGCGGGCGCGAAGGCGAACGTGTTGCCCGCGGCGATACGCGTGGCCGGGGCCGGCACGGCGGACTGCACGCCGGAGACGGCGACGTTGTCGATGAACCAGCCGACGCTGTTGCCGGGATTGGGCAGGAACGCGGTGCCGGCGGCTTCGATGGTGAACACGAGGCGGAGCATGACGGTCCGGTCGAGGAAGCGGCCGAGGGCGACCGAGCGGGCGACGAAGGCGGCTTCCGTCGGCGCGGGCGTGGAAGTGCCGGTCGAGGAGTTGCCGACTTGGGTGAAGAGATCGTTCCAGGAGACGCCGTCGTCGGCCGAAACCTGCACGCGCGCGGTTTGGATCGCCGTGGCGATGCCGAGCCGGCTTTGGAACGTCAGCGCGGCATCCGGTTTTTCGATTCGGAAGAGACCCGGCAATTGGAGAATCTGATCGGTGCGCGGCGTGACGTGGGCGAGGCGGTAGGCGGACGCTCCCGCAGCGACGATCGAGGATTGGACCACGGCATAGGCGGACGACGAGGTGGTGGCGGCGAGGCCGTCGAGACCGCCCTCGGCGCCGAAGGTGCGGGAAAACGCCGAGACGGCGACGGTGCGCCAATCGAAGCCGGCGGCGAACGCGGGCTTGGCGAAGGTGTAGGAATTGGCGGCGCCGCGGGCCGGCGTGGCGGGGCCGGAAACCGCGAGGGAGGCGGCGTCGGCGGAAGGGACGTCGGGATCGAAGACGACGACATCGTAGGTGAACGACCGGGTGGCGCCGGCGATCCGGACGTTGCCGATGGTGACGGTGTAGACGGTGTCGGCGGCGGGTTTCGGATGCGGGGTGTCGACGGCCGAATCGAGGCCGCCGTAAACCCAGACCAGCGTGGGCTCGCCGACGGAGACGGAGGAGAGCGGTTCGCGCGCGACGGCGACCGGTTGGCCGGCGCGGGTCATCGTCACGGTGGCGGCGGAGAAATCGGCCCCGGGATGGCTGAACGACCAGCGCGGCCAGACGAGGGGATAGGGCGTGAATCCGGGAGCCGGATACGCGACGTGGGTCGTGCGGGTGGTCGGCCGCGGATCGCCGAACCGGCCGCCGGGGGTGGAATCGAGAATCCAGATGCTGTTGGCGGCCTGGAGGGTGCCGTCGCCGGGGACGTCGCCCGTGCCCATGGCGAGCGTCTGCGGGTAGAACAACCAGCGGCGGTGGCCGACGACCGCGTTGTTGGCGCCGGCGTCGGCGATGTAGTTGTCGACGGCGTCGGGTCCCGCGGAGCCGATTGCCAGGTTGCCGTTGGCGGCGCCCTCGGCGCCTTCGGCGGTGAAGAAGGTCCAGGAGGACGGGGGGAAATGGTCGAGCGCGCGGTTGGCGCTCATCATCAGCGCGGCCTGCTGGGCTTTGCGGTTGTAGACCGCGTTGAAGGAGATGTCGGCCGGCACGCCGACGAGGGCGCGGAAGAAATTGATGCGGAGCCGGGTGGCTTCCTTGAAGGCGGCGGCGGTGTCGCCGGGGAGGCCGGCGGTGTAGTTGCCGGTCCAGCCCATCGGGACGTTCTGCGACGCAACGTAGACGGAGCGGTAGAACTGGCGGACCTGTTCGCGGGACGCGGCGTCGACGCTGAGGGCGACGGGTTGGGCGGCGAGCCGGCCGGCGGCGAGGAGTAAGAGACCCGCGACGGCGGGAAGGAGCAGCCGGGACCGATGCATCGCGCGACAATGGGCGGGGCCGAAAGCCGCGCAAGCCTGCGGGGCGAGCGGGCGGCGCCTAGGGCGCGAGGTCGACGAATTTCCAGGCCCGATTGTCGATGACGTTGGGCACCCAGCGGACCTTCGGGTCGATGGCGTAGACCCGGGTGTAGAAATAGATCGGCAGCACCGGGAGCTCGTCGAGGAGGAGGGCTTCCATCCGCTGGTAGTACGCGAACCGGGCGGCATTGGTCGGCGCGGTGTAGGACTCGGCGAGCAGGCGGTCGTACTCCGCGTTGGACCAGCCGGTGTCGTTGTTGCCGCCGTCGGTGACCCACATGTCCATGAACGTGTTCGGGTCGGTGTAGTCGGCGATCCAGCCGGCGCGGACGAGATCGTAGCTGCGGGTGTCCTGAGAATCCAGATACACTTTCCATTCCTGGTTGGTCAGGCCGATCTCGACGCCGAGATTCCGCCGCCACATCTGCTGGAGGGCCTCGGCGATGGCGCGGTGGTTTTCGGAGGTGTTGTAGAGGACGTCGATTTTGGGGAAGCCGCGGCCCCCGGGGAAACCGGCCTCGGCGAGCAGCCGCTGCGCTTCGGCGACATCGCCCTTGAGCCTGGCCTCCGGCGTGTACTGCGCCGAAGGCGGGCAGAAGTGGTAGGCGGGGATCTGCCCGCCGCGGCTGACGTTGCGGACGAGGGCCTCGCGGTCGATCGCGAGGGCGAGGGCGCGGCGCACGCGTTTGTCGTTGAGCGGCGGCTTGGTGACGTTGAAGCGGTAGAAATAGACGCCGTAGTAGGGGTCCTGCCGGTAGCTGGCGGGGAAGTCGCGGCGGTAGACGTCGATCTTGGAAATCGGGAGTTCGTTGGTTTTGTGGAGTTGGCCGGTGCGGAACATGCGTTCCTCGGTCTCGATGCTTTCGGCGGCGTAGAAGTGGATTTCGTCGAGTTTGACGACGGCGCGGTCCCAGTAGGTCGGGGAGCGGGTGACGACGATCTTCTGGTTCGGGCGCCACGATTTCAGCAGGTAGGGGCCGTTGCCCACGAGGTTCTCGGGCCGGGTCCAGGCGGTGCCCCGGCGGGCGAGGCCGCCGGATTTTTCCACCGTCGGCAGGTGCACGGGGAACCACGCGTAGTGCTTCATCGATTCGATGAGGAAGGGAGTGGGTTGGCGGAGCCGCACTTCCAAGGTGTGCGGCCCGAGGGCCTTGAATCCGACCGCCGCGAAATCGGCGATGCGGCCGCGGTGGTAATCCTCGGCGCCGGCCACGTGGTAGAGTTTGTAGGCGTATTCGGCGGCCAAGGACGCAGTCAGGATCCGGCGATACGAGCCGACGAAATCCGCGGCGGTGACCGGGTCGCCGTTGGACCAGCGCGCGGCGGGGCGGAGGTGGAACGTGTAGACGAGGCCGTCGGCCGAGATCTCCCAGCGTTCGGCGGTGCCGCCGACCGTATCGGAGCCGGTGGCGCCTTCGGCCACGAGCCCTTCGAAGAGGGTGTTGACGATCTTGTTTTCCGGGACGCCGGTGACGATCTGGGGGTCGAGATCCTGGGGTTCGGTGCCGTTGCCGAAATGCAGGATTTTGGCGGCGGGCGCCGTCGGTGAGGCGGCGGACCCGGGCCCGCGGGCTGGGTCGGACTTGGAGCAACCGACCAGAAAAAGAACCGCGACGAGGAGGGGTAACGAACGCATCCGGGGAGAAAAGGAGGAACTGGTCCGGCCGCAAGAAGGTCCGGCCGAATCCGGTCCGGCGTGCCGGCGCCTCAACGGGCGGACCGGCCGGCGTGCTCCTGCAGCAATTCGCGGATCCGCTCCATCCGGTAGGATTTCGCGAGGCCGAGCAGTGCGTCGGCGAAGGGGTCGCCGCGGAAGGTTTCGAGCCGTTGCCGGAGGGCGGTGATTTCCCCCCGTTGCGCGATCGTCAGCAATTGGTCGAGGTCGGGAAACGGGATCGCGGTCGCCAACGGGAAGGGCGTCCGGGAATCGGTGCGGCCGGGTACCGGGGCCGGTACAACGGGGACGGGGCCGGACCACTCGAGCCGGAGGGCGAGACCGAGCCGGGCGAGCAGATCGGATTCGCGGAACGGCTTCGGCAGGAAATCGTCGCACCCGGCGGCGAAGGCGTCGGCGCGGTTGAAGGAAAGGACCGAAGCCGACATCGCGATGAGTTTGAGGGGGCGGGCTGCCGGGTCGTGGCCGTCCGGCAGGGCGCGGAGGCGCCGCGCCAGTTCGAAGCCGTCCATGCCGGGCATGCGCAGATCGAGGAACACGAGGTCGGGGCGGGCCGCGGCGACTTGCCGCAGCGCGGCCGGGCCGTCGGCAGCTTCGAGCATCTCGAAGCCCAAGGGGGCGAGGAGGTCGCGCAGCACGTGGCGGTTGGTGTCGACGTCGTCGACCACGAGCAATTTCCGGCGGGGGCCGCGGTAGCCGTCGATCATCCGGACGGCGTCCGTCGGGCCCGAGGCGTCGGCGGCGATCACCGGCAGGGACAAGGTAAAAAAGAAACGGCTGCCGGCGCCGGGCGTGCTCTCGAGCTCGAGTTTCCCGCCCATGAGTTCGACGAGGCGCTGGCTGATCGCGAGACCGAGGCCGGTGCCGGGTTCGGGCGGGCGGCCGTTGGCGGCTTGCTGGAAGGGCTGGAAAAGTTTGGCGCGGTCGGCGGGCGTGATGCCGACGCCGGTGTCGGAAATCTCGAAACGGATTTCGTCGGCGGCGACCTGGCCGGCGTGGAACCGGACGAGGCCGGCGGGCGTGAATTTCACGGCATTGCCGAGCAGGTTGTCGATCACCTGGCGGAGCTTCAGCGAATCGCCGAGGACCAATTCCGGCAGCTCGGGCGCGGCGTCGAAGACAAACTCGAGGGACTTCTGCTGCGCGCGCGGGACCATGGCGGCGGCGATGTCGCGCAGGAGTTGCGGCAAATGGAACGGAGCGGCGGCGAGTTCGAGGCGGCCGGCTTCGATCTTCGAAAAATCGAGCACCTCGTTGATCATGCGCAACAGGTGTTCGCCGCTGGTCTGCACGACGCGGAGGCGCTCGCGGTTGCGCGACGAGAGTTCGGGATCCTTCATCAGGACCTGGGCGTAGCCGATGACGCCGTTGAGCGGGGTGCGCAGTTCGTGGCTCATGTTCGCCAGGAACGTGCTCTTGGCCTGGCTGGCGGCGTCGGCGGCCTCCTTGGCGGCGCGCAAGGCGACGGTGCGTTCGGCGACCAAGTGTTCGAGGCGGGCGCGCTCGCGGTCGCCGACCCGGAGGCGCCAGGAAACGAAACCGCCGACCAGCGCGAGGGCGGCGACGGCGTAGGCGGCGTAGGCGAGCGGGCGCCGCGACCACGGCGGCTCGACCGTGAAGGTCAGGGCGGCCGCCGGGCCGGGGCGGCCCTGGCGGTCGACGGTGCGAACCTCGAAGCGGAACGGGCCGCCCTCGAGGTTGGTGAACGCGATCTCGTTGCGGGCGCCCGGCTTGCTCCAGGCGGCGTTGAAACCGAGCAGACGCGTCTGGAAACGTTCCGATTCGGGCCGTTGGAAGAGCCCGGACGCCCACGCCAACGTGATCGGCTCGCGGGAAAACCGCAGCGGCACGGTGCCGGCGGCGAGCGGCGCGACGGCGATTTCCCGGCCCTCGGCGCCGAGACTGCGGAACACGGGCGCGACGGCGAGGCGGCGAGGTTCGTGACGGTCGAGCTCGATGCGCAGGAGACCGTTCTCGTTCTTGGCCCAGAGGACGCCGCGCGATCCCGGCGGACCTTCTTCCCAGCGGATCCGGTGCGGGGCCTGGGGCGAAAAGAAATCCTGGATCTCCGGCGCGGGAAATTCCGCCGCGAACGAGCCGTCGTCCTGCCGCCGAAGCCGGACGAGCGGATACGGGGCTTCCTTCGTCCGGATATCCGTGGCGAGACCGTTGGTCCAAAGTTCGCCGGGGGCGCCGCGCGCGACCGGGTTCAGCACCACCGGCTGATCGGCGAACGCCGTGAGTTCCCGGTAGAGCTCGATCCGGCCCGTGGCGCGGTCGGGGCGGAAAAATTCCCTTGGCCGTGTCGACCAGCACGCCGAGCGACGTGTCCCACAGAAACACCGTGCCGTGGCCCTCGGGCATGCCGTCGCCGGACTCGAGGCGCGTCACGCGGGCGGTGCGCCAATCCGCGGCGACGGCGGGGCGCTCGACGCGCAGGGCGCTGCGGCTGACGGTGCCGACCCACAGGCGGCCGGCATCGTCCTCGACGACATCGTAGCATTCGCCGTCGATGCCCGGCAGATCGCCTTCGTCGCGCCAGACGTTGTCCGGACCGAGCACGGCGGTGCCGACGCCGCGCCCGTGCGCGAAGAAAATGCGGCGCGGCTCGGATTTTCCGGCCGACAGGCCGACGACGCCGGCCGGGCGGGCGGCGACCGTTTCAAGTCCGGCGGGAGCGAGCCGCTGGACGCCGCGGGCGCCGCCGAGCAGGAGACCGCCGGGCGTGGACAGCAGCGAGGAGAGTTGGCTTTGCACGGCGACCCGCGGGTCGCGTTCGAACCGCGCCGGGGTCAGCGGATCGGGCCCGGGAACGAGGCGGAAAAGACCGTCGTTGGAAAGGTAATACAGCCGGCCCTCGTGCCGCTCGAGGTCGGCGGCGCGGGCGTCGGTGAGGCCGCTGTGCCGGTGGTCGAAGACGGTGGCGGCGGAACGCCACAGCACGCGGGCGGGCGCGTTGTTGGTTCCGACCCAAAGGCCGCCCTCGCGATCCTCGGCGAGGGCGAAGGCGGTGTCGTGCGGCAGGCCGTTCGCGCGGTTCACGCGGGCGAGCAGGCGGCCGGCCGGGTCGACGATGGCGACGCCTTCGGCTTCCGTGCCGACGGCGACGGCGCCGCCGGCCAGGGGCAAGCCCGCCAAAATCGCGGTGCGCCGGAGAATCGGGTCGGCTTCCGTGGCCCACGGGGCGAGGGTGCCGTCACGGGAAAGCCGATACAGCCCGTCCCGGCCGAGGCCGAGCAGCACGGTGTCGGTGCCGGTGCCGAGGACGAAGCCCGAGTCCGCGGCCGCGATCTCGGGGGCGGTGTTCAGCGGGACCAGCGTCTCGTCCCGCAATTCGTCGAGGCCGGCCCCGAGCCGCAGCAGCAGCAGCCGGTCGTGGACGACGGCGAGCCGGTGGCGGGTTTCGCCGGGCAGGGGCCAGGCGCGCACGCTGCGCCCGGCGGGGCGGTAACGCAGCAGGTTCCGATCGGTCGCGAAGCAAACGTCGCCGCGCCAGACCCGGATATCGCGGACGCGGCCGAAGGGCCGGGCGTCGGCGGGCACGAGATCGAGCAGCGACGTGAAACGCGGTTCGCCGGAATCGGGTTTGGCGACCACGCCGAGTTGTTCCTCGTCGCCGAGGTAGAGGTCGCCGTCCGGTCCCGCGGCGAGGGCGCGCGTGAACGGCAGCGGCACCGGCAGGACCCGCCAGGTGCGGCCGTCATATTCCATCACGGCGAGTTGGTTGCCGAAATACATGAGGCCTTCCGCGCTCTGGTGCGGCGCGTGGAATTGGGCGTGGGCCTTGTGTTCCTGCCGCGTGAACGCGCGGATGAGCGGCTGGCCGCGTTCGTGGTCGGCGGCGAAGCCGGACGCGCCGAGCTGCAGGCCGACGAGCAGCGGGAGCAGCAGCCGAAGGTGGGGCGGAAACGCCCTGCGGCGTGACGGCAGGGCGGGAGAGAGCAAGGCAAGGAAGGGACCGGGATGTCGGATCGGCCCTCCCGGAGAACGCGGCAATTCGAAGCCGGGGGCAATGCCGCGCGCGGTCCCGCCGTTTTTGCCGCCTACGCATAGATGCGTATGCGGCGGGGCCGCGGATCAGTCCGCCAGCCAGCGCGCGAAATCGTCGGCGTCGTGCAGCGCGGTGCCGACGCGGTACTCGGGGGCGAGCAATTCGGCATACGCGGGTTCGAGGAAACGCCGGCAGTGGAGGACGACTTTCGCCCGCTGGCCGGGGGCGCGCACAAGGCGGCCGAGAGCTTGGTTCACCTTGTTCATGCCCGGCGCCTGGTAGACGCGGCGGAAGGCGGCGTCGCGCCCGAGTCCGGAACGCACGGCTTCCGCGAGGCGGGCGCGTTGCACGGCGTTCACTTCCGGCAAGGCGGGTCCGACGACCATGGCGTGGGAGATGCGGCCGCCGAGGGCGTCGATGCTCTCGGCGAAACTGGAACCGAGCACAAGAAACAGGGCGTCGGCGGTGCGGAGAGATTCATCGACCCAGGCGGATTGGGCGGCGAGGTCGCGGAGTTTGGGTTGCAGGGCGACCCGCAGGGGCGCGGCGCTGCGGCCGAGTTCGCCGGCGATCGCCTCGGCGTAGGCGTACGAGGGGAAAAAGACCGCGACGGCCCGACCGGCCGCGGCCTGCAATCCGGCGATCGTGGCCGCGGTGAGGGCGTGGAAACGTTGCCGTTGCTGGAACGTCGTGTCGCAGCGGGCATCGAAGGCGACGGCGTAGGCCCCGTGGCGCCACGGGGCGTGGGCGGAGAGGTGCAGCGGAGCGGCGGATTCGCGGGTTTCCTCGACGCGCAGGAGATCGGCGGCGCTGGTGAGTTGCCGGTAGAGTTTGCGCGTGTCGCGTTTCGTCAGGGTGCCGAGACGTTCGGGCGGCGGCAGCGCGGGGGCGGGCGCGGCGACCTCCGGCGGGGCGTCGAGGCCGCAGGCGGCGGCGAAGGCCGCGACGGGACTCAGCGTGGCGCTGGCCAAGACCACGCCGCCGAACTCGCGCACCGTCGCGGCGATGGCGGCAGCGGCATCGAGGCAGGTCAGGTGGAGTTCGCCGGCCGCGGGCGACCACCACAGTCGCGGCAGGAGGGATTCGCGGAGTTCGTCGTTGAGGGCGGGCACCGACCACAGCGCGTCGGCGGCCTGCGGCCCGAGCGCGGCATAGTCGAGGGTCGCGGTGGCGAGCGCCTGGGCGATTTGGGCGAGCAGGTGGCGGGCGTCGTCCTCGTCGCCGAGGGCCAAGGCCTCGCTGGGCCGGCGTTGGCGGAGAAAGTGCGTCCAGTGATCCCAGGCCCGGAGCAGGGCGGCCGGGGGGCGGATGCGGTAGAGCTCGGCGAGGACGGCGTCGGCGGCCGCGGCGGAAAAACTGTGCGAGTAGGCGTCGGCCACGCGGGTCGGCAAGTTGTGGGCTTCGTCGACAAGCAGGAGAGTGCGGGCGGGCAGCCAGCCCGGTTGTTCGGCGAACAGGCTGCGGTTGCGCGGAGCGAAGACGTAGTTGTAGTCGCCGACCCAGACGTCGTTGAACGCGAGCGCGGTGCGGGTGATTTCGTAAGGGCAGATGCGGGCGTCGCGGCCGGCGGCGCGCAGGGTGTCGAGATCGCGGGCGTGCCGGTCGTCGAGGTAGAAACGGGCGAGACCGCTTTGCGGCCAGCGTTCGGCGGCGCCCGCGAGGTAGGCGCAGGAGTCGCGCACGCAGTGGTACACGTGGTTGACGCAGTGCTCGGCTTTGTTGCGTACGTGCCAGGCGGCGACCGGGGTCGAGCCGGCGAGCGGGTCCGCCGGGTCCGGCGAAGTCATGGCCGCGAGGGTCCGGATGACCTGCAATTGTCCGGTGGCCTTGCTGGTGAGGTAGAGCACGCGATCGAAATGCCCGGAGCGCAGTTGGCCGAGGGCGAATTCCAGCAGCACGCCGGTTTTGCCGAAGCCGGTCGGGGCTTCGAACAGCACGAAGGGGCGGGTGGAGAAACGGGCCGTGAGTTCGGCTTGGGTGGTTTCCTGGCCGGGCCGGGGGACGGCGAAGGGCGGCCGGTAGCGCAGGCCGCGGAGCCGTTCGCGGGCGCGGCGGCGCAGTTCGAGAAACTCGGCCACCTGTTCGAGCCGATGGCGGAAGAGCGCTTCGTCGTGGCGGGTGAGCGCGACGGTTTGCAGCAGACCGCTCCCGGGCTCGACGAAGACGAGTTCCGCGGCCGGCGGCGCGGCGGCGGACGCGGGTTCGCCGGTGAGGCCGAGGCGGGTCAGCGCGGCGTAGGTGGCGGCCTGGATGAAGTAGGAATCGAACTCGGCACGCAGTTCGGTTTCGTCGGCCGGGAGCGGGCGGATGACGGTCTTGATTTCCCGCAAGACCGGGCCGCCCGGCAGCCGGATGAGCTGGTCGATGCGTCCGCCGAGGGCGATCGTCCAGCCGCGGTGCACGATCCGGCCGTTGATCGGCACTTCGAATTCCGCGGCCGCCGCGTGTTCGGCGGCCGCGCGCTCGCGCAGTTGCCGGTGCCACTGCGTGCCGAGCTGGGCGCGCCACAGCCCGGCCGCGCCGCCGCCGCCGGCGTCGCGCGGCCCGACGCGGAAGTCGGAGAATTCGCCGACGCTCAGGGTGGCGGTGCGGAGATCGAGATCGAACACCATGGCGGCGTCAGGGTCCGCTCAATCGAGCAGGATCTCCGTGTGGCCGCGGAGGTAGTCCTCGAGCCGGCGTTGCAGCCGGAGCACGGACGGGGCCGGCGCGGACTGTTCGGCCAGCGGCAGATTGAGCAGGGCGGCGACATCCTGGCGGTCTTCCGCCGGCAGCGAGGGAAACCAATGTTGCTTGAGCGGATAGCCTTCGTCGCGGGCGAAACGGTAGAGGCTTTTGAAAAAGACGATGTCGGGCCGGACGCCGGTCTCGAAGGCGCCGAAGGCGCCGCGCAGGAGGTCGGCGACGGCCCGGCGGCTTTCCTCGGGCACGGCATTCCGGGTCACGAGCGAGGCAAGCTCGGAGGCGAGCCGGAGCCCCTCGTAGTTGCGGCCGATGCCGGTGTGCCGGGCGATGAGGCGCGATTCGCGGATGAACCAGGTGCGCCCTTGGTTCGAGGATTCCAGAACGAGGGCGACGGCGTCGAACAGATCGAGCGGGGCGGCGTTTTTCCCGCCGATGCGTTGCAGCGTTTGCAAGGTGCCGTGTTCGGCGGAGAAGACCGTGAAGCTCTGGAACGATTCCGCGGGCGGGCGCCGGTGCAGGACGAACGCCTCGGTCTGGAGGGACGGTCCGGCCACGGCGGCGCGCGCTCAGGCGGGAGACGTCGCGGCCGCCGTGGCGGCGGGCCAGGGCGGGAGGACGGCGCCGCCGGAGATGATCATCTTCATGCCGTCGCCGACGCTCATCTCGAGCTCGCGCACCTCGGCCGCGGGCACGAGGAGGAGAAAGCCGCTGGTGGGATTCGGCGTGGTCGGGACGAATACCGTCAGGACCTCCCGGCCGGTGCGCAGCTGGGCCTCGGCCTGGGATCGGTTGGTCAGGAAGCCGATCGCCCAGCAGCCCGGCCGCGGGAACTCGACCATCACCACTTTGCTGAACGTATTGCGATTCTGGGTACCGAAGGTGGCGACGATCTGTTTGACGGAGTTGTAGACGGCGCCGATGCCGGGGATGCGCCGGATCGCTCGTTCGCCGACGCCGAGGAAGACCTTGCCCAAAACATAGTTCGAGAGGTAGCCGAGCGCGGTGACGAGCAGCACGACGACGACGGTTGCGGCCAGGTCCCAGAAAAACGGCAGATTCTGCAGGGACTGCGGCAGGTAGCTTTCGTAGAGCGGGCGGAAGGTGCCGCCGACGACGTCGATGATCGCGCTGAACGCCCAGATCGTGACGATCAACGGGGCGAGCAGGAGGGCGCCCGCGAAGAACGCGTTGCGAAAGCGGGTGAAGGCCGTGGGAGGCGGGGGAGCGTCGGACATGGGAGCGGACCGCGGAAGGTTCGCGGCGACGCGGGGGGATGCAAAAGAAATTCCGCCGGGGCCCGGAAACAAAGCGCCCGGGCCGCGCGGCCCGGGCGAAAGTGCCGCGGTGATTTCGGTCCGCCCGAGATCGCGGCCCGGGCTTACGGCACTTCGTAGATCTCGAGCAGGACGGCGCCGGCGGTACCGTCGCCGTTCGTGACCACGGCGGTGTAGGTGCCGGGCGGGAACGGCCTCATTTCCACGACGTCGCGGGTGCCGGCACGCAGGGGAAACGCCCCGATGCGCGGCAGGATGGCGGCCAATTCGGATTCGTAGGTCGGAGCGCCGACCACGGGCAGGTAGACGTAGGCATTTTCGTAGAGCCGGCCGTTGCCGTCGTAGATGCGGAGGACGGGTTGGCGCAACGGATTGGTCACGCCGAACTGGGCCAGCGACGGGCCGACAGCGCGGAGGATCAGCCGCTTGGCGTTGGCCCCGGCGACGACGAAGCCGGCGGTGAGACCGGCGTCGGGCGCGGAGCCGACATTGCCGCGGGTGGAAAGGTTGAGCAGCCGGTCGGTCGGGCCGACGCCGAGGATCACGGCTTGCGAGGGTCGCGGCATCGTGGTCGGCGTCGAGAAGAGGCAGACGTAGGTACCGGCATCGCCGGCGTGGACGGCGGCGAGCACGAAGACGTTGTTGTCGGAAGCACCGGGGATCGCCTGGCCGTTCTTGGTCCAAATGTAGTTTGTGCCCTCCGCTTGCCGCGGGGCGGTGAGGCGAAGCAGATCGCCGGTCGGAATCGTCATGCGGGCGGCTTCCACGGGGCGGATGCCGAAGCCGACATCGAGCGCGACGGTGGTTTCGTTCCGGGAACCGGTTTGGGCCCGGAGCGTGGCGGGCAAAACGGCCAGCAGCAGGGCGGCGAGGGTGAGGGTTGGAATTCGCATAGATCGAAGGGGAGGCGATCCGACCGCGCCGAGCCGCGGCGGTGCCGCCGAGCCGGGACGAAAACCCGACTTTGCGGCGAACGGCCCGACCGCGGCGCCGAAACGGCGGCGGCCAGCGATCAACGGCGGGGCCGCAGCGAAAAAACCGGCAGGGCACCGGCCGTCGCGAGCACGTGCATTGCGCGGGCTTCGGCGCGGCGCATGGCGCGTTTCTTGGCCGGCACCAGGTCGTCAAAGCCGCAGAGGTGGAGCCAACCGTGGATCACGTAGAGCGTAAGCTCCGCGGAAAAATCCCGGCCGTGAGCGCGGGCGTACCGGGCCGCGGTGTCGGCCGAAACACAGATCTCGCCGGCGACGGCCGCTTCGTCCGGGAGTCCCTCGGCGCGGTCGCCTTCGAAGGTGATCACGTCGGTGGTCGTCGGATCGTCGAGAAAATCGGCGTGCAATTGCGCGAGGGCGGCATCGGTCAGGAAGACCAGCGACAATTCCCCGCGGGGCAGCGCGGCGGGGGCGACGCCGATGGCGGCCGCCGCGGCGTCGAGGCGGTGCACGACGCGGACGACGGCCCGGCGATCGAGGCGCAACTGCGGGTGGCGGTTGGCCAGGGCGACGGTGCGCGCCGGCACCGCGGGGCTCACGCTTTCGCCTCGAGCGGAGGCTTCTCGGCGGGCGGATACGCGACGCGGGAATGCAGCATGTTAAGCAGCGTGAATTGGAAGCTCTGCTTGATGCGAGTGATCTCGTGCAGGGTCAGCGGCGCTTCGTCCAGTTGGCCGTCGGCGATGCGCTCGGCGACGATGCGGTCGATGAGGCCGTCGATTTCCCCGGCCGTGACGTGGTGCATGGACCGCGAGGTGGCTTCGACGCCGTCGGCGAGCGAGATGATCGCGCTCTCCTTCGATTGCGGCCGCGGGCCGTCGTAGCGGAACGTGCTTTCCGCCGGCAGCAGCGCGGCCGGGACGGCGGGATCGTCGGCGGGGACGGATTTGCCGCGGGCCGGGGAGGCCTTCGCGAACGGCACGCGCGACGCCTCGAGCGCGCGGTGGTAGAAATAGCGGACGAGGGAGGTGCCGTGGTGCTGCTTGATGGCGTCGATCACGGCGCGGGGCAGGTGGTGGCGGAGGGCGAGTTCGACACCGTCGGCCACGTGCTGCTTGATCAGCCGGGCGGATTCCTCGGGCGGCAAATGGTCGTGGGGGTTGCCGCGGTCGCGGTGGTTTTCCCCGAAGATCTGCGGATTGCCGGTTTTGCCGACATCGTGGAAGAGGGCGCAGACGCGGGCGACGAGGGGGTTGGCGCCGATGGCGTTGGCGGCGTTTTCCGAAAGCTGGGCGACGACGAGCGAATGGTGGTAGGTCCCGGGCGCTTCGAGCTGCATCTGGCGGAGCAGCGGATGGTTGTAATCCGTGAGTTCCAGCAGCGTGATGTCGGTGGTGCGTTTGAACAGCGATTCGAGCACCGGCAACAGACCGACGACGGCGATGCCGGTGATGATGCCGGTGGCGACACCGGCGGCCATCTGGCGCGACAAGGTGTCGAGTCCGGTCTGGTCGGCGATGCCGATGAGGGCGGCGAAGGCGGCGACGGTCAGGCCGCCGGCGGCGGCGGCGCGAACCACGAGGCCGCGGCGGCGGGCGTCGCGGCCGAAGTAGATCGTGACGAGCGAGGCGAGAAACGTGAGCACCAGCAGGTCGAGGCGGTTGCCGTAGATCACGCCGGTGAAAATGGAGATCAGCAGCGCCATGAAGATGCCGGAACCGGCATCGATCAGAATGGCGACGATGAGCGGCGCGAACGCCGTCGGCGCGACGTAGGGCAGGGTGGAGGCCCACGAACCGTCGCGGAGGAAGAATTCCGCGCCGCCGAGCGAGTAGTTGGCGCGGATCAGGGCGAGATTGCCGATCACCACGAGAGCGAGCAGACCGCAGCGCACGTTGCTGCGGAGGGTTTCCGGATCCTCGATGCGGATGTAAATCAGGGAGGCGAGAACCATCGCGAGCACGAGCAGCACGCGGCCGAAGAGCGTCAGGCCCTCGCTGGTCTCCGTATCCGTATGGTCGCGCAGGAAACGGCGGTGGGCTGTGAACATCTCGTAGATCTCGGGCGTGACCTGGTCGCCGGCCTCGAGGATGGTTTGGCCGCGGGCGACGTTGACGACGACCGGGCGCACGAGCTTGGCGGCGGCGGTCTGGCGGGCCTGGGTGGCGGCGCGGTCGAAGACCAAGTTGGGGGTCAGGCCGAAACGGAAAACGCGGAAAACCGATTGGGCGGCGGTGCGCGGCACTTGGTCCGTCGCCAGACTGACGCGCAGGACGGTGAGGGCTTCTTCCATGGTCTGCACCGACCGGGCGGCGACGCTGCCGTTGGGCCGGGCGATCTGGAAAGCCACCGCCGATCCGGGATTGGCGCTGCCGAACGACGAGTCCGTCACGCCCTGGGCGTAGATGTCGCGGAGGGTGGCGAGGCCGTTGTCGAAGAGGGCGGACCGGGCTTTGGCGTCACCGATGCCGAGCAGGGCAAAGACGTCTTCCGGGGTCGCGTGGTAGGGACCGTGGGAGTTGAATGTTTCGGTGATGGCGGCGAGTTCCGCGCGGCGCGGGCTGAGCAGCGGCGTGCCGGCGGGGTAGGCGGCCTCGAAGGTGGCCAGCTGGGTGAGCAGCTGGCGCGAGGCGGCCTCGAAACGACGGAGCGCTTCCGTATCCAAACGGTACACGGGCGGCACGCGGTTGAGCATCTGTTCGCGCGCGGCCCGGGTGCGTTCGGCGCTCTCGTAGTTGAAGGCGGCGAGGGCGGTGATGCGCGACGTCGCGGTCTGGTTCAGCACAACCGGCACGTTGAGCGTGCTGATCCCGGCGGAGCTGATGAGCACGATGGCCGCGACGGTGAAGATGAAGATGAGAGCGGCGATCGCCCGGCTGCGGTCCAGGAACTCGCCCATGGCCGACGGCGCAAGGGCCGAGGCGCCGCGGGCCTGGCGCCGGGCGTTGAGGCCGCCGACGAGCAGCTTGAGTTGGTTGCGGACGGACACGGCGGAAAGAAAGCGGCGTTACTCGGTACGGCCCGGGCGTATCAGGATTTGTCCGGGCCGGCGCCGCCGGCCATCGGGTTGCGGTAGGCCTCGTAGGCCGAGATGATTTTACCGACGAGGGGATGGCGGACGACATCCGCACCGCTGAAGGTGTGGAAATCGATGCCGGGGATGTCCGCGAGAATGTTGCGGACCTCGATCAGGCCGCTCTGTTTGGAACGCGGCAGGTCGACCTGCGTGATGTCGCCGGTGATGACCATGCGCGAATCTTCGCCGAGGCGGGTGAGGAACATCATCATCTGTTCCGGCGTGGTGTTCTGGGCTTCGTCCAAAATGATGAAGGCCCGCGAGAGCGTGCGGCCGCGCATGTAGGCGAGCGGGGCGATTTCAATCACGCCTTTTTCCGAGAGCCGCGCGACGTCCTCGGGGTCGAGCATGTCGTGCAGGGCGTCGTAGAGCGGGCGAAGGTAGGGCAGAATTTTTTCGCGCAGGTCGCCGGGCAGAAAGCCCAGGGCTTCGCCGGCTTCGACGGCGGGGCGGGTGAGGATCACGCGCTCGACTTCGTTGCGCAGGAGGGCGTTTACCGCCGCGGCCATCGCGAGGTAGGTCTTGCCGGTGCCGGCGGGGCCGACCCCGAACACGACCGGATGGGCGAGCATCGACTGGAGGTAGAGTTTTTGCCCCAGCGTTTTCGGCACGATCGTCTTCCGGTTCGTGGCGATCACGAGGGGTTGATCGAGCAAGGTCTGGAGTTGCGCGCCTTCGCCGCGGGCAAAGGCCTCCGTGATCCGGTGGAAATCCGGGGTGCGGATCGTCATGCCCTGGGACCGGGCGCGGTCGAGAAAACCGAAGAGCGCTTCGACCCGGGCTGTCGGCTCGGCGGCGCCGTCGATCCGCAGCCAGTCCTCCCGGGTGACCAAGGTGACGCCGAGGGCGCGCTCGGCGTGCATCAGGTTCTCCTCGCGGTTGGCGAAGAGGGCGCCGAGGTGGCGGGGGCTGGGGAAATGCAGGGTCTTGGAAGCCACGGGAAGGGGAGGCGACGTCGCGCGGGCGCGGTTCAGGTCGCGCGGAGCTTGAGGGCGG
>NEUS01000001.1 GCA_002288455.1 Opitutia bacterium Tous-C1TDCM | reverse complement strand
GTCGGCCGACAAGAAGCACCAGGGTCTGCTCCTGCACAGCGTGTATCACCGCCCGAACGGCTGGGACTATGTGCCCGCCGGCCGCAAAGTGCCCTGCGGCGAAGCCTGCATGTGGGGCGACTACCACGCCATGGAGCTCGCCCTCCTGATCCGCCGCCTCGCCGACGGGAAGTACTACACGTTCTTCTGAGCCTTTGCCGGAAACCTTCCGCGCCGCCGCTCGCTTTGCCGCGTCGGCGGCGTTTTGTTTTCCACGTTTCCCCACCATGTCCGCCGTCCCGACCAACCTCTACGACCTGACCCGCGCGCAACTGCTCGCGCGGTTCGAGGCCTGGGGTTTCTCGCCGGTACACGCCGCCACACTGTGGAACCAGCTCTACCTCGGATTGATCGATTCGCTCTCGGACGAGGCCCTCGCCGACCTGCCGGCCAAGGTCCGCCCCAAGCTCCGCGCCGAGATGTCCCTCGGCGTGCTACCCACCGCGCTCGCCACCGATTCGAGCGACGGCTTCACCCGCAAATACCTGCTCGCGCTCGCTGACGGCGAACGCATCGAAACCGTGCTGATGCGCTTCACTGGCCGCGTTACCGCCTGCGTCAGCTCCCAGGTCGGCTGCGCCATGGGCTGCGTCTTCTGCGCCACCGGCCAGATGGGCTACACGCGCCACCTCACGCCCGGGGAAATTGTCGCCCAGGCCGTGCACGTCGCCCGCGCCCTGCGTTCGCCGGCCGACGCCGCGCGCTCGCCGACGGCCCCGGGCGAACGCCTGCGCAACCTCGTGCTCATGGGCATGGGGGAGCCGCTGCACAACTACGACGCCGTGATGCACGCGGCCGACATCCTCCGCGACCCCAACGGCCTCGCCCTCGGCGCCGAGCGCATCACCCTCAGCACCGTCGGCGTCGTGCCCGGCATTCTGCGGCTCGCGCAGGAATCGCGGCCCGTCCACCTCGCCGTTTCCCTGCATGCCGCGACCCAGGCCGAACGCGCCGCCCTCGTGCCCGCGGCGAAAAAATGGCCGCTCGACGAACTCATGGCCGCGTGCCGCACCTACAGCGAAACGACGGGCCGCCGCATCTTCTACGAGTGGACCCTGATCGCCGGGAAAAACGACACCGCGGACCACGCGCGGGCCGTCGGCAACCTGCTCCGCGGCCTGCCGGCGCAGGTGAATTTGATCCCCTTGAATCCGACAACCGGATACGACGGCGCCCCGACGCGGACCGACGCCGCCAAGGCTTTCCAGAAAATCCTCGGCGACGAATTCGGCCTGCCCAGCACGGTACGCCAGCGCCGCGGCATCGATATCGCCGCCGGCTGCGGCCAGCTCGCGATCGGGGCCTGAAACAGGCCTTGGTTGAAAGTTGAAGGGTGAAAGTTGAAAGACCGGAAACCGGATCGCGTTTCCGGTGGACGGATTCGCCGTCGGACGCTTGGGCCCGACTTTCAACTTTCAGCTTTCAACTTTCACCTGCGCCGCCCCGGCGCTCCCGGCGCCGCCGAACCGCTTCGGCCAGTTGCCCGAGGACCGGCAACGTCTGCTCCCAAGAAACGCACGCATCGGTGATGCTGCGGCCGTAAACCAAGGGTTTGGCGTCGTGCGGCTGCGTGCCGGCGAGCAAATTGCTCTCGAGCATGACGGCGGCGACGGTCCGGTCGCCCGCCGCGATCCGCGCGGCGAGTTCCGCGGCGACGGCCGGCTGGCGGGCGGCGTCCTTGCCGCTGTTGGCGTGCGAGCAATCGACCATGAGCCGCGGCGGCAGGTTGTTCTTCGCCAGCAGTTCGGCCGCGGCCTGCACGGCGGCGGCGGAGAAATTGGGCCCGGCCGAACCGCCGCGCAGGACAAGATGCGCATGCTCGTTGCCCGCGGTGCCCATGACGGCCGGCGCGCCTTCGCGCGTGAGCGAGGGAAACCAATGCGGATGGCGCGCGGCGCGGATGGCGTCGACCGCGACCTGCACGTCGCCGTCGGTGCGGTTCTTGAACCCCACCGGCATCGAGAGACCCGAGGCGAGTTCGCGGTGGATCTGGCTCTCGACCGTGCGGGCGCCGATCGCGCCCCAGGAAACCAAGTCGGCGTAGTACTGCCCGAGCGTCGTATCCAGAAACTCGGTGCCGACGGGCAGGCCGCGGGCGACGACGCCGAGCATGAGCTCGCGGGCAAGGCGCAGGCCGGTGTTGATCCGGAAACTGCCGTCGAGGAACGGATCGTTGATCAGGCCCTTCCAGCCGACGACGGTGCGCGGCTTTTCGAAGTACACGCGCATCACGAGCAGGAGCTCGCGTTCGTAGAGCGGCAGCGCGGCACGCAGACGATCGGCGTAGTCGAGCGCGGCCGCGGGATCGTGGATGGAACAAGGTCCGACGACCACGAGCAGGCGGTTGTCCGCGCCGGCCATGATCGCGGCGATTTCGTTTCTCGACCGCGAGATCAACGCCGCGCCGGCTTCGGGCAGGGGCAATTCGTCCTCGAGGACGGCGGGCGCGATCAGCGGTTTTTGGGCGACGATCCGGAGATCGAAGGTGCGGGCGGACATGCGGATCAGGCCGTGAGTTTTTCCGCCTGCTGCACGAGCGGCGAGCGCGCCAGCGCGAGGCCGGCCGGCGCGGGCTCGCCGAGCTTGGCCGCGCGGGCCCGCAGGGTCAGGTAGGCCAGCGAGGCGCCTTCGCCGGCCGCGGCCCGGGCGCCCGCGGCCTGCAGGTCGGCGGCGACCGGCGCCAGAATCTCGCGCGGCAACAACGTCTTCTCGGCGAGGAACAGGCCGAGCGAAGCGCCGAGCGTTTCCAGCCAGGCCCGCGGTTGCGAGGGCATGATGTACGCGAAGGCGGCGCTGTTGGGCGACCATTCCATGTACGTGCGCACTTGCGTGTGCAGCTGGGTCAGGGCCGCGTCGGCGGTCGAAGGCGTCCAACGGATCGTGAACGTCTTGCGCTCACGGAATGACTTCACTTCCCAAACCCGCAGCACGACTTCGTAGTCGCCGGCCGTGGCGCGCAGCGCACCGGTCACGATGTAGTCGAGGCCCTCGCTGCTGGATTCGACGAGCTGGCGCAGATTCTCTGTGGTCCACTCGGCGCCGAAGATCACCGGATGGTTGCCCGCCGGGCCTTCGGGCGGCGTCACGAGGCCGATGGCGGCGACGGACGCGTAGGCGGCGGAAAAGTAGAACGTCTCCGCGAACCACAGCGGCAGCGCGCGGGAGAGGCGGCCGAGTTCGTCTTCGGGCTGCTTGGCGCGTTCGGCGGCTTTGTCGCCGTAGCCGGGTAGCGCGAGTTGCGCGAACGCGAGGCGCCGCAGCCGGCCCTCCTTCGGCGGCAGCACCTGCGCCGCGAGCGGTTCGAGGCCGTAGAACCAGACCGGCTTGCTCAACGTAATGAGGCCGATTTTCGGGGCGTCGCCCGGCGCGCCGCCGCCGGGTTGGCCGGCCACCTGATCGGGCGAGGCGAGCAGTTCGGCGATGGCGTTGGAGAAACCGTGCAGCCGGTCTTCCAATTCCGGCCGGCCGAGCGAGAACAGAATATCGAGCACGTGCTGCGCGGCGTCGGGATTGCGCACCGCGAGATAGGCCTGGAGGAGATTGAGCCCGGTGGCCGGCCCGTGGCGGTCGGCGTCGTAGCGCGGCGCGATGAGCTCGATGATCGGGGCGACGTGGCCGTGGGAACCGAGGTCGCCGGAAATGGCGACGAGGACATCGGCGCGGTCGCCCGCGGCCGTGAGCACCTCTTCGTAAATGGCAAGGGCGCCAGCGAGGTCCTTCATTTCGAGCTTCTCGCGCGCGGCCGCGATGCGGGCCTTGCTGCCGACCGGGGAGCCGGCGGGGGCGGCCGCCGGAACCTCCGGGTTGGCGGCCGGCGCCGACGACGCCACCGTCGGAACAGCCGGGGCCGGAACAGGCGCAGAGGTCGGTTTTTTGCCGGAAAAGCGGTCGAAAAATCCCATAGCCCCCGGAGCAAAGCCGTCCGCCCGGCGGTGGCGACGAGAAATCCGAATTGCACCGGCGGCCTCGGAGTACACGGCTGCTGCGGCGTCCGCCCCCGGCCGCAACCGGGAAAACTTCCCGCCCAAAATACGCACTCTCCCGCATGCTCGCGTGCGCCCTGCTGATACGCTGCCGAACAACTCACGCGACTTCGTCTGCTTCAGCTCTTTGGCGCAGGAAAACCGGGCCGGTCGGGCCGGGTTCGCTCCTGCCGGGGCGGAAGCCGCCTTGGCCGCTACCCCTTCGCCCTCAACCGGATTTCCCGTGTCCAAAATTCCCGCCTTGCCCTTAAGCTCCGCCGACGAGGCCCATCTCGCCTGGCTCGATACGATCCAAGGCAACATCGTGAGAGGGCACGGGCGGGAATTCGTCCGGCTGGTTTTCTGTCGCTTCGACGCGGTGACACCGCAAAATCTCCGCCTCCTCCCGGAGGCCGTCGATGCCGGGCTCGCGACGTCGGCCCGGGCGCAGCTGGCGCAGAAGCGGGTCGGCGTCGATGAGCCCTTTTTCAGTTTGGCGCTGACCGAAGGATTCTTCCGGCATTGCAACTTCGAAGCGGGCCTTCCGCCCGAATCGATGGGCTTGCCGTTCTATTCCGGCGCCGCGAGTCGGCTGGGCGACGCGGAGGATTGGGATCCCGAGTATCGCGCGAATCCCCACGGCATGTGGCTTCTGGCCCACCGTTGCGCCGACCAACTCGACCCCATGCAACGCCGGATCGCCGAGTTGCTCGCGCGTTGCGGCGCACGGATGTCGGAAACGGTGGAAAACGGCATCCGCTGGAGCGACGACCCGCAGGGGAAGATTCTGCGGGAGCCTTTCGGTTTCCGGGACGGGATCAGCTCGACGAACTTCTTTGCTGCTCCCGCCGAGACCGCGCCGGAGGCGAGAGTCGGTCTGGATCGCCTTCTGATATCGGACGGGCCCCACGCCGGCGGCACCTTCCTCGTGATGCGCAAACTGGACCAGAACGTGAGGGCGTTTCGCGCTTTTGAAGCAAAGCTCACCCAGGCCTATGGCGACAAACTGCCCGCCCGGGATTCCGGAGCGCTGCTGGTTGGTCGGAATCGCGATGGTACTCCCCTCGCGACCCTATGCGGCGAGGACCTCAACCGCTTCGACTTCAGATCCGATCCGCAAGGAACCCGCTGTCCCTTCCATGCGCACATCCGGAAGGCCAATCCCCGGGACACCGGGCCGCAGATCAAGGACGCCGCGCATATTCTTACCAGCCAGTTCGTGCGCCGTTCCATGGTTTACGACGAGGACGGGCAGTTGCCGTTGCGCGCTTCACCCGACTACCGGGAAGGCGACGGGATCGACGGCAGGGTCGGGCTGTTCTTCATGGGCTATATGCGCCATATCGAGGAACAGTTTGAACGCATGAACCGCACCTGGTTCGGCGATCCTCATTTCCCGACCGCCGCCACCGGGCAGGCCGATCCGATCATCCAACCGCCCCTTGCGCCGCCGGGAACATGGTCATGGGGAGAGCAAAGTATTTCCGGGATGACGCGATTCGTGACCGCCCGGGGTGGACTGTATCTGTACGTTCCGTCGATGACTTGGTTGCGCCATCCGGCCGCCGCAAGCGGCCCCGCTTCGCCGGGATGAACATCGGGCTGTCACACCTCGCCACTCAACAGGACTATCTGCTGTTTGTCGCCTCGCTGCTCTGGCTTGCCGCCGGGGCGCTTTGGTGGCGTGCCGCCCGGCACCGCCCGGAGTGGGACTGGCTGCCGTGGAGCGCCGGCGCCGGCCTGCTCGCCGCGTGGCTCGAGATCTACCAATTCACGGTGCCGGTGGTTGCCGCCATGGGCGTAGCGCCCTACGCGGAGACCGCCCGGATCGGGAGCGCGATCACCGCGGCCATGTTGGCCGGTTGGCTTCTCGGCGGGCAGGGTTGGCCGCAGGTGCGGAAATCCCTGCGACTTCTGGCCGGCGGCACGCTGCTGGCAGTCGCAGGCGCCCGTTGGCTGCTCCCGGCGACGTTCCCAGGTCAACTCTGGCTCGTGCTGGCCGCCACGGCTTGTCTCCTCGCCCGGCCCGGATTGGCCAGAGGCGCATGCGTGGTCGCACTTTGGCTGGGCGCCAACGGGCCGGTCGCCGATCTCGTAGGCCAATCCCGGGCCTGGACCAACCTCTCGGTCTGGGGCCTGCTCTGGAGTACCACCCAAATTCTGGCGGCGGCCGTCGCGGTCCGCCGGCTGGCGAACGAGCCGGCCAGCAATTCCGAAGCGGAAACGGAGCGCGGATCGTGGCGAGCCCTGTTGGTCGCCTGCGGCGTTTGGCTCATCGTCGGCTTTCTGTTGGCGGCCTGGGCCGGCCGCAGGGCCCGCCTCGGTTTCGAGACCTCGGCCCTCAGCCGGGTCCGGACGGCGGCCGCCTTGATGGATCGCACGTCCACCGCCGCCGTGCTGGAAGACGCCTTCCAGGTCCGCGAGACCTTCGAGTTCAAGCTTCCGAGCGGCCGCACCATCGTGAACGGCAAAGTCCCGGCCCTCGATACCCGGGCCGGACGGGACTTGCGCGCCGAACTCGGCAGAATCGAGCAGGCGAATCCGGACATCCCCTACGTCCACATCACTACGTTGCAGGGCGGCTGGGTGGTCGAAGCGACGTCGGACCGGCACCGGCGGCGCTGGGCCGAAGGTGTCAATCTGCCGCGCCGGGCGACTGACACCGATCGGCAGCGCTGGTTAGCCGCGGCCGCGGGCTTCAACGCCGCGTTCACCCATACCGGCATCCTGGAAACGACGGCGGAGGCTCCGCTGGCCAACGACTCGGGCCGTTTGCTGGGCTGGCTCACCTTTCGCGTTCCGGCGGCTTCGTGGTTGGCCAGTCAGGCGCAGGCCCGGTCCCTCGTCTTCGTCGCGGTGACCTTGGGGATATGTCTGGCCGTGCTGACGTCGCTGCAGCGCCGGCGGACGCGCCAGCGGGAGGCCGCCTTGGCCGCAGCCGAAGCGGCCGCCACGGCCGATCGCCTCAAAACCGCGTTTCTCGCCAAAGTGAGCCATGAGTTGCGCACCCCGATCCAGAGCATTCTCGGCTACAGCGAGTTGTTGCGCCCCACGGTCGCCGATCCCGCCGCCCGCCGCCGGCTTGCCGCCCTCCGCCAACACGGCGAACTGATGCTCCGGCTCGTCAACGATCTCCTCGATCTCAGCGCCATCCAAGCGGGCGCTTTCCGCCTGAATCCAAAGCCCACGGCCATCGGTGAATTGGTCCGCCAGACCGCCGAGAGTCTTCAGCCGCGGGCGGAAGCCAAGAATCTGCGCCTGAGTTGCCAGATCGCCGCCGAAGTACCGATCTGGGCCGAAGTGGACGCTGAACGGGTGCGCCAAATCGTCCTCAATCTCGTGGGCAACGCGATCAAGTTCACCGACCACGGCAGCATTGAGCTCAGCTTTTCCGTCGTCGACTCGACCGACAGCCTGCAGCTCGTGGTCGCCGATTCCGGCCCCGGGATTGCGCCGTCCGACCGCGGCCGTCTCTTTCAGCCGTTCCACCGGCTGGAAGCCACGGCAGCCAAGGAGGGCACCGGCCTGGGTCTCTCGCTCACCGCGGCCCTTTGCCGCAGCATGCACGGCAGCATCACCGTCGGCGAAGCCCCGGCCGGCGGCGCCCTTTTTGCCGCCACCTTTCGCGCGCCCCCGTGTTGGCCCGCAGTCCGGAACGCCGCGGCTCACGGCCAGTCGCTGGCTGCGCTCCGGATTCTGATCGTCGAGGACAACACCCTCGTCCGCGAACTCTTCCATGCCTTCGTGCAACAGGAAGGCGCATTCTGCGTCGCCGTCGCGGACGGGGAAACCGCGTTGTCCGAAATTGCCCGCGCGTCATTCGACACCGTGGTACTCGACCTCGGACTGCCCCGCCTCGACGGGTTCCAAGTCGCGACCCAGCTGCGGGCGCAGGGCCGGACCGGACTCCGCATCGTCGGCGTAAGCGCCCACGCCGGGGAAGCGGAAAAGCGCAAGGCCCTGCACGCCGGCATGGACGCATTCCTGACGAAGCCGGTGGAACTGGCCGCGCTGGCCGCCGCGCTGGTCCCTTTGCAGAAGATCGAACAACCCGGGATCCGGCCGGAGATCGTCGCCCGCCTGGTCGCAAGGTTTCGCACCGAAGCCGCGGCCCAATCCTCGGCTCTCGATGCCGCCATCTCGGCCGGAGACTTGGCCGCTACAGGCGCCGCGGCCCACTACTTGAAGAACAGCGCCGCGATCGTGCGCGACGACCGGCTCTTCGCAGCTTGCCAGAGCATCGAGGCTGCCGTGGCGGCAGCCGACCGCACCCTGCTCGCGGCGGGTTGGGTGCAGTGCCAAGCGGCGCTCGTCACCTGGCTCGGCTCTCCGTTTCCAGTCGGCGGACCACCGCCGGATTCATCGCCCAACCCACCAACCAGCCTCAACCATGCCTAATGTCATCCCTCCGGCGGCCGTCTTCGGTTCGCCTTTCACCAAGGCCATCAAAGTGACGTTCAACTTTGCCGGCGGCATCGCCGTCGACTCATATCGGAAAACCGGCTCGGAGTGGGTGGAAACGATCCACCACCGCGGCAGCGTCGCCGACCAGCCCGTCAAATTCGTCCTCGGGGTCGCGACGCAGGAACAACGCGGACTCTACACCGTCGCCGCGGAAGACTGGCGCGACGCCTGGGGCGGCAATTCCCAAAGCCTCTTGGGCAAACACCCGGGCTCATCGCCGCATATCTTCGGCGATGCCAACTTTACCACAACCGGCGATCCCCGGATTTTCTCCGCCCCCGTACTCGTCCATACGCTTTCCAAGATCCACGCCCGCTCCGCGAAGTTGGTTTCGAACCCGGGAAAACCGAAACCCGATTCCACGTTTGAAGCCCTCGACGACCAGACGACCATGCTGGTTTTTGAGGAAGGCAAAGTCCCCCGTTTGGCTGTCGTCCTGTGGCTGGAAGATGATCAGACCGGCCTGCTCCAGGCCGAGAGTTTGCCCGGCGCCGACGGCAAAGTGGCCATCTCCCTCTGACCTGAGGCCACTTCAGCCGGCAGGCCGGCAGGCGGGCGGCTTCATGCCCCAGCCGCCCGCTTCCATTCCCTTTCCTCCCGGATCGGCCTGGCGTTCACGCCGCGGAAGGTTCACCCGGCGCCTCCGCCGCCTGCGCCTCCTCCAGCGCGCCCGCGACCACGCGCGCCGCCATTTCGCATTCCTCGGGCGTGTGCGTCGCCATGACTTGCAACCGGAAGCGCGACGCGTTCCGCGCCACCGCGGGAAACTCCACCAGATTCACCAATACCCCGCGCTCGCCGCAGAGCTTCACCGCCCGCCGGCCCGCCGCCGCGGACCCGATGTACGTCGGCACGATCGGCGCAGCGGCACCGAGCACCTTCACCCCGTGCGCGACCAGGCCGCCGCGCAACGCGTGCACCGCCCGCAGCAGCGCCGTCCGCCGGACGCCCCCTTCCTCCGCCCGCACGATCCGCAGCGTTTCGGCCACCACCGCCAGCTGCACCGGGCCGAGCGCGTTGGAAAACGTATTCGGCGGCGCGAAGTACCGCAGATAGTCGTGCACCGCCCGATCCCGGCAGCCGACAAAGCCGCCGTTGCTCGCGAAGGTCTTGGAGAAACTGCCGATCACGAGGTCCACCCGGCCCAGGCAACCCTGCCGCTCGAGCTGCCCGCCCCCGGTCTCGCCGAGACAGCCCAGATCGTGCGCCACATCGACCAGCAGCCGGGCGCCGAATTCGTCCGCGAGATCCTGGAAGGCCGCGATCCGCGGCGTGTCCGCATCCATCGAAAACAAACTTTCCGTCACCAGCAAAATCCCCGCCTGCGGCTCGCGTTCGCGGATCCCCGCCAGTTTCTGCCGCGCATGCGCGACATCAAGGTGGAGAAACGGCACGACCTTCCGCGTCGCCGCGAGCGCCCCTTCCATCAGGCAATTGTGCGCCAGCAGGTCGATCACCACATGGTCCGTCTCCCGCACCAGGCCGCGCACGACGCCGTAGCCGGCGGCCCAGCCGGTGGGAAACAGCGTGACATGGGGCATGCGCAACAACTCCCCCAACCCGGCCGCGACCGGCCCGGCCAAATCCATTTCCCCGGCCAAGGCCGAGGAACCGGCGCTGTGCACCCCGTAGCAGCCGACGGCGGCGCAAGCGGCCGCCTTGACCGCGGGATGCGAGGCCAGCCCCAGATAATCCTGGGAGGAAAAGTTCAGGCCTTCTTGCAGCGAGCCGTCGAGCAACCGCAGCGCGGCCCGCGGCGTCGGCGCCCCGGTCAGCCGTTTGGCGTAAGGGAAACCGCCGAAACCGATGCGCGCATCGTGCCAGCGGGAAAAAGCCACGGCCTTGGCCGCGAGATCCGGCTCCGGCCGGGTCAGGAAATCGCGGGTGCTGCCGGCCAACGGATCCGGAGACTCGGGCCGATCCAATGGCGCGGGGGAAAGCGGGGAGTTCATTGCCGCCACTGTAGCTTCCGGCCCGGCGAAATACGTGGGAGCTGGCGGAGCCGCGTTCGGGAAGATTTCCCGATTCCCTTTCCCGAACTCCCGCGCAAGCTGCCGCCCCGTTCCGCTATCCTTGACCTATGACCGAACGTCCGCCCGTCCGCATCGTCATCGTCGAGGACCACACCATGGTGCGGCAGCTGTTCGCGTTTCTCATCAAGGAGGAAACCGGCTTCGCCCTCGCCGCCGATTGCACCAATGTCGCCGAAGGCGCCGCCGCCCTGCTCCGGGAAAAACCCGATCTCGCGATCATCGACTGGATGCTGCCCGACGGCCGCGGTTTCGATCTCGTCCGGAACGTCGGCCCGAAACTGCCGCGCACCCGCTGGCTCTTCATCTCTTCGAACGAGCAGGGCCACCTTGTCCGCGAAGCCGTTTCCCTCGGGGTACAGGGCTTCGTGATGAAGCGCTCCGATCTCTCCACGCTGCGCGAAGCGATGCGCCGCGTCGCCGCCGGCGAAAAATACTACTGCCCCGCCAGCGCCCGCCTGCTCGTCGACAAGATGGTCGACGAAAGCCGCGCCGTCGCCGTCAACCTCATCTCCCGCGAACGCGAGGTCCTCCGCGCCTTCGCCCGCGGCGAAAATCCCAAGGCCGTCGCGGACCACCTCGGCGTCAGCGCCAAGACCGTCCAGAACCATCTCTCGCAGCTGAAAGACAAACTCGGCCTGCGCGAACCCGCCGAGCTCGTGCACTACGCGATCCGGCACGGCTACATCGAGGCGCCGTAAGCCGGAATCATGCCGTTGAGAGTTGAAAGTTGAGGGTTGAGAGATCGATCCGCCGAGCCGCAGAAAACGCCGCCGAAGCCGGCAACCTGACGAACCTGGCGGTTTTGCTCCAACTCTCAGCCAAGCTCTCTCTCAACTGCAGGCGTTGGGCTAAGCCGGGACCGGCCGCGGCCTACTTTTTCCGCGGCGGCGCGATCCGCTCCGGCGGCACGCCCGCCCGCGTCGCGATCAGCGCGCAGACTTTCGGCACGTACATGCGCGTCTCCGCCGGCAACGTCTCCGCGATCGCCGTGAACGACTGCGCCCCCTTCGCCGCCAAAAGCCGGCTCACGCGTCCTTCGCCCGCATTATACGCGGCGAGCGCCAGCGCCCAATTGCCGAAACGCCCGTGCAGGGCCCGCAGGTAACGCGCCGCGGCGCGCGCCGACTTCGCCGGATCCGTCCGCTCGTCCGGCAAAAACGTCGCCAGCCCCATCGCCTTCGCCGTGTCCGGCATGAATTGGAAAAGTCCCTTCGCGCCCACCGGACTGCGCGCCGCCGGGTTGAACGAACTCTCCGCCTCCGCCAACCACACCAATTCCACGGGCACGCCCTCCGCCGCAAACGCCGCCCGCAACACCGGCAGCAACTGCGCCGCGCGCGCCGGCGGCGGCCGGTTCCGCACGCGCTCCAACCAAGCCTGGTAGTGCGGCACCGGCTGGTACGGCACCGCCGGCCGCGGCGCGTCGGGACGCAGCGGCGGCGCGGGCGGCGACGGTGGGCGCGGCGCAGTGATCGCCTGCGCCGCCTCGATCTCGTCGAGCCGCTGCTCCAGCCACGCCGCGAGATCTTCGTACTCGGGCAACAACCGCAGCATCGCCAAGCCCTGCCGCGCCTCCGGGGCCAGCGCCGCCAGTTCGCCGAGCGAGTCGCCCGCCAGAACCTGCTGGATCTTGGCGAATTTCGCGTCCCATTCGGCCCGCGTGGGAAAATCGTACTGCGCCTTCACCGCCTCCGGCAATTGCTCGAACAGCTGCCGCCCCAACTCGAACAACGCCGCGGAATCCGCCGGCGCCGCCGCGGGGGCCGGTTCGGCCGCGCGCAGGCCCGTCGCCGCCAACAGCGCGGCCGCCGCCCAGCGCGAGCGCCGCGCGGACGCGCCGCACCCGGTGCCGGCCCTCACTGCATCGCCGACATCCGGCGCGCCGGAGTCGCCTCGCCGCGCTGCGCGCGGAGCAATTCGCGCCGCAGCCAATCGAGCGCGGCATTCACGGCGCGCACCTTGATCGTCGGGCGCGGTCCCGGGTAACTGAGTTTCTTCGACCACACGCCGGCCGGCGAAAACAGCGCCACGAAAATCGTGCCGATCGGATTCCCGTTCTGGCCGGTCGAAGCCGCCCCCGCGAAACCCGTCACCGCCAGCGCGTAATCCGCGCCGAGCGTTTCCGCCGCGCCCGTCGCCATCGCCACCGCCGCCTCGTCGCTCACCGCGCCGTGCTGCATCAGCAGGCATTCCGGCACATCGAGCAGCTGCATCTTCGCGTCGTTGGAACAGCACACCACGCCGCCGGCGAAAAACTTGCACGCCCCGCACACTTCGGTGAACGCCTGTGCCAAGAGACCTCCCGTCGCCGTCTCCACGACCGCCAGCCGCTTCTCCTGCGTCCGCAGCAATTCCGCGCACACCCGCGCCAGCGAATCGTGCCCGTAGCAGATGAAGTCGTCGCCCAGCAGCGCCACGCACTCCGCGGCCACGCCCTCGAGCTGCGATTGCGTCAACGCCCCGCTCGGCGAACTCACGCGGCAATCGACCGACCCCTGGTGCGCGCAGAACGCCACGCTCAAACCCGGCCCCGCGCGGTCGAAGATCGGCTGCAGCTTCGTCTCGAGCGCCGATTCGCCGACCCCCGCCGTGCGCAGCTGCACGTACGATTCGCGGTCGAGCAGCAACCCCAGCGCCGCCAACCGCGGCACCACTTGGTCCGTGAACATCGGCTGCAACTCGTTCGGCGGCCCGGGCAGCATCACCAGCACCTTGCCGTCCTGCTCGAGCCAAAGTCCGGGCGCCGTGCCGTTGGCATTCGGCAGCACGCCGCCGCCTTCGAACACATACGCCTGCTTCAAATTGTTCGCCGTCATCTTCCGGCCCAGCCGGGAAAACCGTTCCGTGATCGCCTGCTCCGTCACGGGATCGAAGACCAGCTTCCGGCCCAGCACCTCCGCCAACGCGTCGCGCGTGCGGTCGTCGCAGGTCGGTCCGAGGCCCCCCGTCGTGATCACGACATCCGCGCGCGCCCAACTCTCGCGGAACTGCGCGGCGATGGCGTCGGCCTCGTCCGTGATCGTGACGTTGCGCTGCAGCAACGCCCCGCGGCGTCCCAGTTGGGAACCGATGAAAGTCAGATGGCCGTTGGCCGTCAGACCGAGGAGCAGCTCATCCCCCAACGTGAGCAATTCGTAGCGGACCTGGCGGGCCGATGGGCGGGGCGATTCACCGGCGGAGTTGTGGGCTGAAACCATACTTGCGAGCGGCCAGATTAGACGGATTCTGCGAAATTGCCAGCGGTCATCAGGAGACCGGCGGGCATCCGAATTCATCCTTGCCGCCCGTCCCATGTCCGACCACCAGCCGATCACGTTGAAGGAAAAAGTCCGGCAATTGCCGGACAAACCCGGCGTGTACCTGATGAAGGACCGGCTCGGCCGCATCATCTACGTCGGCAAGGCCCGCAGCCTGAAGAAACGCGTCTCCTCCTATTTCCAGCGCGGGCGCGCCCGCACCGTCGCCCAGCCCAAGATCCGCGCCCTCATCGAGCTCATCGCCGACGTCGAGACCATCGAGGTGAAGTCGGAACCCGAGGCGCTCCTGCTCGAAGGCAAACTCATCAAACAGTGGCGCCCGCGCTACAACACCGACTTCACCGACGACAAACGCTTCCTCCTCGTGCGCGTCGATCCCGGCGAGGAGCTGCCGCGCTTCCGGCTCACGCGCCTGCGCAAGGAAGACCGCTCCCGCTACTTCGGCCCCTTCGCGCACAGCGGCCTCCTGCGCAAAACGCTCGCGCAGATGCGCCGGCAATTCGGCATCTTGCTCGGCGACGGCACGCCGCAGGCCCAACCCGACGGCACCTGGCGGCTCTACGACGACGTGCGCGAGGAACTTTACGGCACGGAAAACACCGTCACCGCCGAATCCTACCGCCGCCGCGTCGACGACGCCTGCGCCTTCCTCGAAGGCAAGTCGCGCGAATGGCTCGAAACCCTCCGCGCCGAGATGGCCGCGGCCGCGGGCCGCCAGGAATTCGAGAAAGCGGCGGAGCTCCGCGACGTCGTCTTCGCCCTCGAGGAAACGCTGCGCAAGACGCGCCGCTTCGAACGGCTCGATCCCACGCGGCCGACCGGCGACACCGAGGCCCTCGAGGCGCTGCAGCGCGCGCTCGGCCTGCCGCAGCCGCCGCGCACGATGGAGTGTTTCGATATTTCCCATATCTCGGGCACCTTCGTCGTCGCCTCGATGGTGCACTTCGCCGACGGCAAGCCGGACAAAAACCACTACCGCCGTTTCCAGATCAAGAGCTTCATGGGCAACGACGACTACCGCGCCATGGAGGAAGTCGTCGGCCGGCGCTACCGCCGCCTCGCCGCCGAACAGAAACCGCTGCCCGACCTCGTCGTGATCGACGGCGGCCGCGGCCAGATCGGCGCGGCGCTGAAGGCCTTCGTCGCCCTCGACCTCGAACCGCCGCCCCTCATCGGCCTCGCGAAGCAGCACGAGACGATCATCTTTCCCGACGCGCGCCCGCCGCTCAATTTGCCGCTGAACCACCCCGGCCTGAACATCCTGCAACGGCTCCGCGACGAGGCCCACCGTTTCGCCAACACCTACAACGCCGACCTGCGTTCGAAGAAAATCCGCGAGAGCGTGCTCGACGATTTCCCCGGCCTCGGGCCCGTGCGCCGCGCGGCCCTGCTCGCCAGGTTCGACGACATCGACCGGCTCCGCGCGGCCGACATCGACGCCATCGCGGAAGTCGACGGCTTCGGCGGCCGGATGGCCGCGGACCTGCACGCCTTTCTGCATCGCCCGGCCCCGCCGCCGGGCGCCGCCGCGGATCCGGACGCGTGAGGCCGCGCGGCGCGCGGCCGCCGGCGTCACCGTTTCTTCAATACGCGGTCGGCGTGGGCGAGATACTGCGCCCAGTCGTAAGGCGTGATGTCGTGTTTCCCGGTGCGCACATGGTACGCGAGACCGTCGCCGATCACCGGTGAGTCGACCGCCGGCTGGGCCGCGACGCCGAGGCCCTTCCTGCCGAAGAGCGCATAGACGGGCTCGGCGTGCTTGGCGCCGAGGAACTCCCCTTTCGGATCCGCCCACTCGTCGGCCAGCGCGCTGGCCACGTGCACGGGCCGCGGCGCCATCAGGGCGATCAGGCAATGCGTGTCGACCGGCAGGCTGTCCTCGCGGCCGTTGTAGGCGCGGAAATTCTTCGCGAACCAGAACGGGAACGAACGGTTGATGCGTTCCACCGTCTCGCCGAAATTCCGCCGTTCCAAGGCCGCGCCGCCGCAGCCGGAATTGTTCGAAATGACGAAAGCGAAACGTTCGTCCTGCGCCCCGGCCCACAGCGCCGCTTTGCCCAAACGCGAATGCCCGTGCACCGCGACGCGCGTGCCGTCGATTTCGCCGTCGGCCACGAGGTAATCCAGCGCGCGGCTCAGGCCCCAGGCCCAGACGCCGATCGAACCCCATTCGTCGCCGCGCCGCGCCTCGGTCCCGGCCGTGCCGAAGAGTTTGGCCACGCCGCCGCCGAGGCCTTCGGTCCGGTCTTCGCAAAGATCGCCGTAGTACAGCGTCGCCGTCGCGTAGCCGCGGGCGACGACCCGCTCCACGTCCCAACGCGAGGCATGTTTGCCCCGCGTCGCCTCGGTCACGCGGTTCTTCACGATCCCGAATTCCGCATTGGCTCGCATCCAGGCGGCCGAGGGCGTGATGCCGGGGTCCGCGTTGACGCTGGAGTTGCCGTAATAATTGAGCCCGAGAAAGGCCGGCCACGCGGGCTTCGTCCCGGCTGGAGCGACAGGTTGGTAAATCAGCAAATAGGCTTTCGGGCCGTCCTTCGCCGCGGTGAACCAGAGCGTCACTTCCTTGCGCACGGCCTTGCCGCCGAGGGCGGCGCGGTCGACCGACGTCACGGCCCAATGCAGGCCCGCGGGCTTGCCGCCCGGGGTGCGCCCGAAAATTTCCCGCGCATGGATTTCCAGCAATTCGGGCCGGCGCTCGCGGCGCCACGTTTCGGCATCGCGGACCGGCGTGCCGTTGTTGCGCACGAGCGGATCCGGCAAGGTGTACGCGCGGACTTTGCTTTCGTCGTAATTGAAGCCGGGGGTGTTCGCCGCAAAGGCGGGCACCGCGAGCGCGGCGGCGAGCAAGGCCGCGGCCAGGGAACGGGGATGGGGCATGGGGCGACGGTTGCGCAGCGCGCGGCGCCGGGCAAGTTCCCGCTCGGAATCCGCGGAGCGGCGGATAGCGTCGAGGTTGCCGTATGAAGACCCCGCTCCGACTGGTCCTGGCTTTCCTGATTTTCGCGCTCGCCGCCGCCGGCCGGGCCGACGTGACGCTCGCGCCGCTCTTCGCGGACGGCGCCGTGCTGCAGCGCGACAAACCGCTGCCGGTCTTCGGCCTGGCGGCGCCGGACGAAAAAGTGGCGGTGGAGTTCGCCGGGCAACGCCGCGAGGCGACCACCGGGCGCGACGGCCGCTGGCTCGTGATGCTGGACGCGTTGCCCGCTTCGGCGCAGGGCCGCGAGCTCACGGTCCGCGGGGCCAACGCGATCACGATCCGCGATGTGCTCGTCGGCGAAGTCTGGCTCTGCTCCGGCCAATCCAACATGGCCTTCGCGGTCAGCCGCGCGACCAACGGCGCGGCCGAAGTCGCCGCCGCGAAGTACCCGCTGATCCGGCACCTCGCGATCGAGCGCACCGTCGCCGCCCAACCCGCCTTCACGGCGAAGACTTCGGGCTGGCAACCGGCGCTGCCGGACCGCGTGGGCACGTTCACCGCCGTGGGCTATTTCTTCGCCCGCGACCTGCACCTGAAACTCGGCGTGCCGATCGGCCTGGTGAACAGCTCGTGGGGCGGCACGCCGGTCGAGTCGTGGCTCAGCGGGGCGGCGCTGGCGTCCGATCCGGCCTTCCAAGTCGTCGACCAACGCTGGATGCAGACGGTGGAATCGTTTTCCGCCCTCAACGCCGACTACCAGGCCAAGCTCGCGGCGTGGAACAAAGCGGACGCCGCCGCCAAGACCAAGGGCAAGCCGGCGCAGGATGCGTTTCGCAAAAAGCAAGTCCGCCCCCGCGCGCCGCGCGGCCCCGGCGATCCGTGGACGCCGCGCGGTCTCTTCAACGGCATGATCAATCCGCTCCTGCCCGCGGCCTTCGGCGGCGTGCTCTGGTACCAAGGCGAGAGCAACGCGGAGCGCGCGGGCGAGTACCACGCGCTGTTCCGGACCTTGGTCACGTCGTGGCGCGCGCACTTCGGCCAGGAGGACCTGCCGTTCTATTGGGTGAATCTCGCGAACTTCAAAGTCCCGGCCGATGCCTCGGGCACGACCTATGCGTTCCTCCGCGAGGCGCAGACCAAGACGCTGGCGCTGCCGCACACCGGCGAAGCCCTCGCGATCGACATCGGCGACCCCAACGACATCCACCCGACGAACAAACAGGAAGTCGGCCGCCGCCTGGCGCTCATCGCGAAGACGCGGCGTTTCGGGATCGTCGGCGACGACCGCGGGCCGGTCTTTGAAAACGCAACCCGCGAGGGCGCCGCGTTGCGCATCCGTTTCCGCCATGCCGAAGGCGGCCTGATCGCGCGCGACAAGCCCGTGCAAAGCCTGCAGCTCGCCGGCGCCGACGGCGTCTGGCATCCGGCCGCGGGCAAACTCGAGCGCGACACCCTCGTCGTCAGTTCCCCGGCCGTGCGTGATCCCGTCGCGGTGCGCTACGCCTGGAGCAACGCCCCCGAAGCCAATCTGTACAACGGCGCCGGATTGCCGGCGACGCCCTTCCGCACGGACAAGCTGTAAGGCCGGCCCCGGCGGGGCCGGCTGTTGAAAGTTGAAAGGTGAAAGTTGAAGGTCGGGCCAGCCGATCTCCCAGACATCAAACCTGACCGATCCCGGGATCCCCGCTGCTCAACTGGCCGCCTGGTACCGCCAGCGTTGCGCCCAAGCCAAGATCGGGCGCTCGAACCAGCGCCAGGAAACGGCGGCGACGGCGACGGAAGCGACGAAACTCAGGGCAATGAGCGCGAGGTCGGTCGCGTTGTTCAACGACCGCGCGCGGCCCGCGACCGCGTAGAAGACGACGCCCGACACCGGAATGTGGCAAAGGTACAGCGCGTAGGAAATCCGGCCGAAAAAACGCAGGACCGTGCCTTCGAACCAACGGGCTCCGGGCAAAATCCCGAAATGGCCGCAAAGAATCGCGGCCGCGAAGAGCACGCCGAAGACCGAGAAGCCGACGGTATGGGTGAAGCGGTCGTGCAACGAAGGCGCGAAGACGGCGAAGCCCGCCGTGATCGCAAAGGTCGTCCCGAGCACCGTCCGCAACACGCCGGGCCGCTGCGCCAGCCAGTCGCGCCAGAACCGATCCCGCAACGCCCAGGCCGCCAGCGCCCCGAGGAACAACGAATCCCAGCGGGCCGGCAGCAGGGCGTAGGCGGAAATCTCCTCGCGGGTCGCGTTCTCGAAACCGAGGCAGGCGACGCGCACCAGTGGGGCGGCGGCGATCAAAGCGAGCAGCACACCGGGCAACCGGGCGACCGGGACAAACCGCACGAGCAGCGGCAGCAACAGGTAGAATTGTTCTTCCACGGCCAACGACCACGTCGGCGCGATCCATGCCTCGCCCCAGGAAGCCTGCACCGCCATCGCGAAGTTCTGCAAAAACAGCGGGTACGTCCACGCGGGGATGGCGCCGGTGTCGACCAGTTTGCCGAGGGCGGGAATTTGCCGGCCGAGGCCGGTGAGCGGCACGAGGAGCAGCGGCAAAAGCAAAACGAAGTACACCGGCAGAATGCGGGCCGCGCGGCGCAGGTAGAAAATGGGAAACAGGTTCGGCGCGCAGCGGTGGTCCAGCAGAATGCCGCCGAGCAAATATCCCGACAGCACGAAGAACAGGTCGACGCCGATCCAACCGAGATCGAGCAGATGATGAAAGGGGATGTACCAACTTCCCGGATGCGCCGCCGGGTAGAACAGGTTCTGCAGGAAATGGTCCGCGACCACCATGAGCACGGCGACCCCGCGCAAGCCGTCGAGGTACGGGATGCGGACCGGCGCAGGAGCGAGGTTCGGGGATGGACCCATCCAAACGTACCTAAAGGGAGGAAATCCCGATTCACCAAGGAAAAGTTGCCGCTTACCCCGCGGACGCCGATTCGGAATTCGCGGTGTGCCTCGCCCCGCGGCGCAAAAAAAGGGACGCCGGTGAAGGCGTCCCCTTTTCCCAAAACATCAGGCCGGGCCAATCAGGGCAGATCGTAGATTTCCAGCAGCGCGGCCCCGGCGTTCGCGGCCCGGATCTGCACGGTGTAGGCACCGGGCGGGAGCGTCGCGAGGACAGCGGCGTCCTTGCTGCCGGCCGGGAGCGCGAAGGCGCCGGCCTGCCGGGAGGCAACGGATACGTCGGCCACGCTCGAGACCCAGTTGTCGTTGCCGCCGAGTTCGAAGCCCGTGGCATCGTAGAGCGAGATCGCGGGATCGGCCACGGCGCCGACGGCGCCGAATTGCGCGAGCGCCGGACCGACGCCGCGCAGGAGCACGCGTTCCGCGCTGCCGCCGCCGATCACGAAACCGCTGATCAGGGCGGCGCTGCCGGCGCCGGTGGCGGCGCGGCTGGAGACATTGGCGAGACGGGAATCGCCGCTGCCGGCATCGTAGATTTCGGCGAGACCCACGCCGCCCGTGCCGCGGGCGTCGACGACCTGGGCCGTGTAGGTGCCGGGGGCGAGGCGCACGAGCGCGGCGCTGTCGGCGCTGCCGGCCGCGAGCGGGAACGCGCCGGTGCGGGCCGCGGCCTGGATCGCATTCGCGGCGCTGGCGCCGCCGGTGACCGAGGTCACGAGCGCACCGGCGGAGTCGTAGATCCGGAGATGGGCGCCGGCGAGGGCGTCCGTGACACCGAAGCCGGCGAGTGCGGGACCCACGGCGCGGACCAGAAGTTCACGGGCTTCGGAGCCGGTGACGGCGAAGCCGAGGATGAGCGGCGAGTCGGCGCCGACGCGGCCGCGGGTAGAGAGGTTGACCAAGCGGCCCGGCGCGGCGGTGCCGGCATCGGAGGCGCGCGCGGCGATGATCTCGACGGAATCTTCGCCGGGCACCATGCGGACCACGGAGCGGGCGGCGATGCCCGTGACGGGATCGATCGCGGGGGCCGGGGCAGCGGCCGTGACCGGCACGGACACGGAACCGGCGGCGGCGGCGCCGAGCGGATTGGTGTAAGTGAATTCGCGGACGAGCTCGCTCAAACCGGACGAGGTGCCGGCGCCCGTGAGAATGCCGACGGCGCGGATATAAAAGAGACCGCTGGCGGGAAGCGTGAGGCCCGTGAGTTGCCAATCGCCGCTGCCGGCGACACGCGTGCCTTCGCCGAGGCGGGTCCAGGTGGCGCGGTCGGTCGAGCGTTCGAACGTGACGCCGGAGAGTTCGCCGAGCGGGCCGGTGCGCGTGAGCGTGACGGAGTTGCGGGCGGCGCCGACGCCGAGCGTCTGGGTCACGCGGTCGGTGGCGCCGATGCGGGCGATGCCGACGCGGCTGATGCCGCCGACGGACGAGAAGGAACCGCCGATCATCAGGCGACCGTCGTTCTGGAGCGCGAGCGCGGAGACCGGGCCGTTGGGCGCGGGGACGAAGCCGGTGTCGACGGAGCCGTCGGCATTGATCCGGGCGAGATTGGCGATGGGTTGGCCGGAGATGTTCGCGAAACCGCCGGCCAGCACGACGCGGCCGTCGGCTTGCAGCGCGAGGGACGGATTGCCGGTGACGTTGGTCAGGGTCTTCGGGGTGAACGAAGCATCCGCGGCCCCGTTGGTGCCGACGCGGGCGAGCAGGTAGCTGGCGCCGCCGGTGATCTGGGTGCGGGAAAGGACCAGAACGCGACCGTCGCGCTGGACGGCGAGGCCGTGGACGCGTTGCACGGCGCCGGCCGCGGGGGCCGGACCGGTGAAGGTGGCATCGGCGGAACCGTCGGCATTGAGGCGGACGACGAGGGCGGCGGGGGCTCCGTTGGCGGCCGCGAGACCGACGAGGAGTTTGCCGTCGGCCTGACGGGCGAGCGCGGTGACCGCGCTGCCGACCGTCGCGGTGAACGCGTTATCGAGCGTGCCGTTGGCGTTGAAGCGGACGAGGCGGGCGCGGGCAGCGCCGGCGATATTGGAAAATTCGCCGCCGGCGAGGAGCTTGCCGTCGGGGAGGACGAGCAGGGTGTGGACCGCGCCGTCGGGCCGCGGCTGGAAGGTCGTGTTGACCGAGCCGTTGTCGTTCAGCATCGCAAGATTCCGGGCGTTGACGCCGCCGATGGAATTGAAGCTGCCGCCGACCACGAGGGAACCGACGACCTGAAGTTCGGTGAACGCGCCGCCGACCAAAATCGTGCCGTCGGGCCGGGCGAGGAGGGCGGAAACGGCGCCGTTGACGTCGGGGTTGAAGTCGACGTCGACCGTGCCGGCCGCGGTGACGCGGGCGAGGCGGTTGCGCGTGATGGTGGGGCCGGTCGCGCCGGGTTGGAACGAGGTGAAGGCACCGCCGAGGAGCAACGCGCCGTCGGCCTGGAGCGCAAGGGTGGCGATGGCGCCGTTGGGGTTCGGGTTGAAGGTCGCGTCGACCGCGCCGTCGCTGTTGATGCGGGCGAGGTTGTTGCGGAGGACGGTGGCGCCGCCGTTGGGCGTGAGGGTGGTGAAACCGCCGCCGACGACGAATTGGCCGTTGGGCAGGGCGACGAGGGCGCTGACGGTGGCGTTGGCGTTGGGGTCGAAGTTTTGGTCGAGGGTACCGTCGGTGTTGAAGCGGGCGAGGCCGTTGCGGGCGACGACGGTCGTGCCGTTGTTGGGTTGGACGCTGGTGAACGAGCCGCCGGCAACCGCCTTGCCGTCGCCCTGAAGGGCGAGGGCGTTGACGATGGAATTGGGATTCGGGTTGTAGTTGGCGTCGACGGTGCCGTCGACGTTGAGCCGGGCGAGGTAGTTGCGGGCGACGGCCGTGGTCGTGAGGTTCGGCGTCAACGTGGTGAAGGCGCCGCCGATGAGGGCGCGGCCGTCGCTCTCGAGCACGAGGGCACTGATCCGGCCGTTGGCATTCGGGTCGTAGGTGACATCGACGGTGCCGTCGGTATTGATCCGCGCGATACGATTGCGGGCGGCGCCGTTGACGGTCGTGAAATTGCCGGCGACCAAGATGCGGCCGTCGGCTTGGACCGCGAGGGCGGTGACGGCGCCGTTGGGCAGCGGATTGAAGAAGAGGTCGAGGGCGCCGGCGGGGCTGAAGCGGACGAGGTTGCCGCCGGTGGTGTTGGAGAGATTGGTGAACGAGCCGCCGAGGATGAGGGCGCCGTCGGCCTGCACGGCGACGGCGTTGATTTCGCCGCTGAGGCGGGTGGCGGCGGCGGCGAAGGCGGCGCGAAGGGTGCCGTCGCGGTTGAGCCAGGCGAAGCCGGCAAGTTGCGAGGGCGTGGCGGCGGCATCGGGGCGGACGATGACGGCGTTGACGGGGCCGTCGGTCGCGAGCGAGGGGCTGAACGCCGGGTCCGCGGTGCCTTCGGGATTGAAGCGCGCGATGTTGGTGGTCTTCGCACCGCCAAGGTCGGAGAAATTGCCGACGGCGACGACTTTGTTGTCGGCCTGGACGGCAAGGGCGTTGACCACGGCGCCGGTGGCGCCGCCGGCCACGACGTTGAAAGCGGCATCGACCGCACCGGCGGCGGTGAGGCGGACGAAGCCGGGGCGGGCGACGCGGGCCGGGGCGCCGATCGGCTGGAGGGAGGTGAAGGCACCGCCGACAAAGAGGCGGCCGTCGGCCTGGAGGCGGAGCGAGTCGACGCGGTTGCCGGCGAGTTCGCTGAGATCGAGATTGAAGGCGGGGTCGACGGTGCCGTCGGTGTTCAGGCGGGCGGCGTATTTCCGCAGCGTGAAGGTGGCGGCGGCGTTGGGTTGGAGCGTGGTGAAGGAACCGCCGACGAGGAGTTTGCCGTCGGGCTGCAAGGCGAGCGTGAGCACGTTGCCGTTGGCGTTGGGATCCCAGGCCGTGTCGACCTTGCCGTCGGAGTTGAAGCGCACGAGTCGGTTGCGCGCGGTGGAGTTGATGTCGTCGGTGCCGAAGACAGCCGTGAAGGCGCCGCCGGCGATGACCTTGCCGTCGCTCTGCGCGACGACGGCGCTGACGCGGGCGTCGGTGCTGGGATTGAAGGCGTTGTCGACGGTGCCGTCGGCGTTGAGCCGGGCGACATTGTTGCGGCTGACGGAAGTCGCCGAGGTATTGGCGGCAAAGCCGGGGGTGAAGATAGTGAATTGGCCGCCGACGAGGATCTTGCCGTCGGATTGGACGAAGAGGGCGGCCACGGCCGCGTTGGGCGACGGATCGAACGCGGTGTCGAGGGTGCCGTCGGCATTGAGCCGGAGCAGGTTGGCGCGGGCGGTCGCGGCGGTCGCGCGGGCCGGCGTGACGTTGGCAAACGAACCGCCGACGAGGATCTTGCCGTCGCTTTGGATGACGAGGGCGCCGGCCTGGTTGTCGAGGCTCGGATTGAATTCGGAATCGATGGTGCCGTTCGGGTTGAGGCGGGCGAGGTAGTTGCGCGGTTCACCGCCGATGGTCGTGAACGTGCCGGCCGCGACGACCTTGCCGTCGGTCTGGATCGCCAGCGCGAGCACACGGCCGTTGAAGACGGGGCGATAGGTTTCGTCGACGGTGCCGTCGGCATTGAGGCGGGCGAGGTAGTTGTGGGTGGTGCCGCCGACGCTCGTGAAGGTGCCGCCGACGACGACCCGGCCGTCGGCCTGCGTCACCGAATTCAGGATACGGCCGCCGGCATCGAGTTCGAAGTCGGCGTCGAGGGAACCGTCGGCGTTGATGCGCGCAAGGCGGTTGCGGACGAGGTCGCCGGTGCGGCCCGCCGGAAAGGCGCGGGTGAAGTAACCGCCGATGACGATGCGGCCGTCGGCCTGGAAGCCGAAGGCGGCGACCTGGCCGTTGACGGAGGGAGCGAAGTCCGTGTCGAGGGAGCCGTCGGGACCGAAACGGGCGACGTAGCTGCGGCTCAGGGTCGCGCTGCCGCGGCCCCAGACATTGGTGAAGGCGCCGCCGACGAGGAGGCTGCCGTCGGGGGCCACCGCGAGGGCGGCGACGGCGGCGTCGGCGCGCGGGTTGAACTCGGAATCGAGGGTGCCGTCGACGTTCAGGCGGGCGAGGCGCTGGCGGCCGGCGGGGGCGGCGTCGCCGATCGGCTGCAAGGTGGTGAAGAAACCGCCGAGGACGATCTTGCCGTCGCGCTGGACGGCGAGAGAAGTGACGCCGTTGTTGGCGTCGGGGTTGAACTCGGTGTCGAGCGAGCCGTTGGCATTGAGGCGGGCGATGCGGTTGCGGGTGGTCGCGGAGGCATCGCCGGCGGGTTGGAACGAGGTGAAACCGCCGCCGACGAGGAGCTTGCCGTCGAGGTGCGGCGCGAGCGCGAGCACGAGGGAGTTGGGATTCGGATTGAAGGCGGTGTCCAAGGCTCCGTTGGCGGCGAAACGGGCGAGGTGATTGCGCGGAGTCGCGGTCGCGGCGCCGTTGGGTTGGGCGGTGGTGAAGGTGCCGCCGGCGACGATCTGGCCGTTGGGCTGGCGGAGGAGAGCATGGACCTGGGGCAAGAGCGTGCCGCCGAGATTCGGGTTGAAGGCGGCGTCGACGGAGCCGTCGACATTCACCCGCGCGAGCAGGCCGCGGGCGATCGTGGCGCCGGCGGCGCCGGGGCGCAGGGAGGTGAAATCGCCGCCGACGAGCAGGCGGCCGTCGGGCTCGAGGACGAGGGCGCGGACCGGGGCGTTGGGCGAGGGATCGAAGGACTCGTCGAGGGAGCCGTCGGCGTTGAGGCGGGCGAGATTGGCGCGGGGGAAACCGCGGACGGTGGCGAATTGGCCGCCGATGACGATCCGGCCGTCACCCTGGACGACGACGGCGTACACGTTGCCATCGACGTCGGGATTGAAACCGTCCGCCGCGGCCGACTGGGCCCGGGCGGAGGTGAGCAGGAGCAACGAGGCGAGGACGGTGGCGCCGACGGGGTGGAACAGGCGCGCAACGGACCGAAGAAGCGAAACGAGGAGCATGGAAAAGAGAACCGTCAGACGGAATGGGTGGCGGAAACGGACATCAGGGTCGGCGAGGTTGGGCACCGGCCGGGCGCAAGGCAAGCGGGGCCTCGCACCGGGCGCAGGACGGCAGCGCGAAGGTGAAGTTGGGCGGAATAACGGCGAAACCGGGGCAATTCCAGGGTCAGGCGGCAACACATGGGCAACGGTGGGAGCCGCGCCGGCGAGGCCGGTTCCGAAAAACTGCCGGCGACCGCAGATCCGGATCAGGCCGCACCCGCGCCGGCGCAACGCAGCGTGGCTTCGAGCGCATCGGCGGCAAACCGGCTGCGCACCGGGGCCAGCGAATTCGTTTCGAGCGCCGCCAAACCGGCGCGGGCGACGACGGCCGCTTCCGCCGCGCGACCCTCGGCCAGCAGGACCGACGCCTCGGCCCGCAACTTCGTGGCCGGGTCGAGTTCCACCGGGCCGACGCCGTCGAGCCAACTGCGCGCAGCCCGCGCGAGACCGGTCCCGGCGGCGGTTTTCCCGGCGGCAAAAGCGGCCTCCGCCAACAACCAGGCATATTCCGCGCGGGCCAAATCTTGCATGAAGCGCGGGAGCACGCGCTCGCCCGCGATCACGCGGTCGAGGTAACGTTGGGCGGTCGGCAGGTCGTGCCGATCCGCCGCGTGGTGGAACGCGTTGAACTGGCCGTATACGGCATTGAGCGAGCCGTCGTCCAAGGCGGTCGCCGCGGCCACGGTGGCCGGAGCGAAATCCGCAGGCCGCCGACCGCCCAAGGCCAGCACGGTGAGGGAGAGCAACGCGGCCTCCTGTTCCGCCGCCGCATCGCGCCGCCGGAGGGCGAGGAAGCGTTTGCCGTCGGTCTTGAATCCGCCGGCTTCCCCGGGCATCGCCCTCACCGCAAAAATCAGCGCCGACATCCCGGCCACGAGCCAGGCGATGGACGATCCCGCCGGCCAACCCAAAGTCGGCAACAGCTGCGCCGCCCCGCAGGCCAAACCCGCCAGCAGCAGGCTCGCGAGCGGGCCGCCGGCAATCATTGCCGCCATCCGCCGCCGCAAGTCACGGTCGTCCGAAGGCAGGCACGCCGCCAGACCACCGGCGAGATTCAGCCGGCGGTTCCAGCTGAACCGCACCCCTTGGGGCGTCCGCTGCCAGCGGAAGGGACCGACCACCAACAGCAAAAACCGGCCGCCCACCGCCCACCCGCCGGCCAAGTGTCCGACTTCATGCCACGCCACGGCCAACAACCACACCAAGGGAAACGACGCCGCGATCGCGACCTTCGCCGCCGTCCCCAAATCCTGCCCGCGGGCCAACATCGCCCCGTAGCGCCCGACATAGAAGCCCAAGACCGCGCCCACGAGCGCCAAGCCGAGCAGCGCCACCCACCCCCGCGCGCTCCGCGGCGGTGGCGGAGCGGCCTCGACGGCGTCAGTCGCCACCGCCGCCTCCCCCGCCATCCCCGCCGCCGCCACTGTCGCCGCCACCGGAATCGGCACCGCCGTCGCTGTCGGCGTTCGCCGCCGGATCGGCGTCGCCGCCGGAACCCTTGGCCGGCGCAGGATCGGAGGAGAAAATGCTCATAAACCAACCGAAAAAGCCGTCGTCGCGGCGACGGCGGGGATCCTTTTCCTCTGCCGGCAGGAGCGGTTGATCTTCCATGCCGCGATTTCTGGCTCGCCCCGATCCGAGCGCCAAGACGGATCAGGATGAACGGCCGATTCGATCCACGGGCGGAAAACCGGGGGACGATCCGGCCGCAAACGGCGCCGCCGGCCGGCGGCGAAGTGGGTTCGCAGCTTGCGCCGCCGACGGCGCCCGGTAGCGTCCGGGCGCCATGAAACTTCCCCGCACGCTCGCGCTTATGTCCCTGTTCTCCCTCCTCTTCGGCTTCGCCCAGGCGGAGCCCATCAAGGTCGGCGCAAAGGCCCCCGTCCTCGCCGCCGTCACCGACGCCGGCACGAATCTCGACCTCGGCGAGACGTACAAGAACAACAATTACACGCTCGTCTGGTTCTACCCGAAGGCGCTGACCGGCGGCTGCACCAAGCAGGGCTGCTCGCTGCGCGATGCCGCCGCGGACCTGAAGAAACACGGCGTCGCCGTCGTCGGCGTGAGCACGGACACGGTCGAGAAGCAGAAGGAATTCAAGGACAAGAACAACTTCCCCTTCCCGCTGCTCGCCGACACCGAAAAGAAAGTCGTGAAGGCCTTCGGCCAGAGCGCCACGCTCTTCGCCAGCCGCGAAGCCTACCTCATCGATCGCACCGGCAAGGTCGTCTATTACGACAAGGGCCAGACCGACAAGCAGGCCGAGATGGTCCTCGCTTTCCTTGGCAGCAAGAAGAGCTGAGCGCACCGGCGGCAGACGCCGCAGTTTCCAAAAGGCGGGTCAGTTCGACCCGCCTTTTTCATGCCCCGGCCGGGCGAGGCCTCACAGGTCGTCGTCGTGCGCCCCGGGCAGGGCGCTCGCCTCGGGATCGTGCCGCACGCGTTCGAGCCACGCCGCCATCGACGAATCCTTCGCGGCCAAGTCGGCCGGCCACGGCGCCGCCACCAGATCGATCACGTGCAGCTGCCCGTCGGCGGCGCGCACGAGGTTGCGCGCGTGCAGGTCGGCCACGAGCCACGCGCGCTCCCCGATGAAAAACAGCCGCGGGTGGTCGCGGTTGGCGCGGAGGAAACGCGAGGGGATCTCGATCAGCCCGGCGGGGAGAAACTCCGACGTATCCGCGCCCTGCGGCAGCGGTTCACCCAGGGTTTGTTTCGCGACGACGATGCCTTCCGGCGTCACCGCGACGACCTCGGTCGCCATGCCGCCGAGCGCCTGCACGAGGAGCAGTTTCTCGAAAAGCGCGCGGTAGCCGCCGAGCACGGCCTCGGCGTAGAGCACCGTTTCCTCGCCTTTCCGGAAACCGAATTCGCTGCCGATGAAGTGGCCGTCGCGGGGCAGAAAAAATTTGTACACCGAGCTGTCCGCCACCGCCATGAAGGCCGAGGCCTCGACGCCGCTATGTAGGTAGTTCAGCCGCGCGTTCGGCTCCTCGAGCGGGTGCTCCACATCGGCGTGGAAGCCGAAATCTTCCAGCCGGTGCAGCGGCAGCCTCACCCGGAAATCGCGGATCGCCGCCCCGAGTTCCGCCCATTCCGGACCCGAATGTTCCAGCAGCGCTACTTCGTCTTCGGCGAGGAGGACGAGGTCCCGGTCCGGGTCCGAATGCGCTCGGAGATCGCATTTTTCTGCTGCCGCGCCGAGGCGAGCGAGCGCTTCCAGTCGTCGCTCGTGATCGTCTTGAAGACAGGCGCGTGCTTCCGGCCCGGGGAGGCGGCGCCCTTGGATGACGGTGGGTTGTCCGGTGAAGGCATCTTGCATGGGTCCGCCATGCGACGGACGGTCGGCGGTCGGATATCGAAACGCAAAGACGATCTGCCGACAAGTTTTTCGCCGGCCCCGCGCGTCACAATCCGGCCAGCAAACCGCCGTCGACCGTGATGATCTGGCCGTTCACGAAGTCGCTCGCCGCCGAGGCGAGAAACACCGCCGTGCCCGCGAGTTCGTCCGGCTGTCCCCAGCGGCCCGCCGGTGTGCGGCCGCAGATCCACGCGTTGAACTGCGGGTCCGCCACGAGCGGCGCGGTGAGCTCGGTTTCGAAATAGCCGGGCGCGATGCCGTTGGCCTGCACGCCGTGCTTCGCCCACTCCACGGCCATGGCGCGCGTCAGCATTTTCAGGCCGCCCTTCGCCGCCGCGTAGTTGCCCGTGGTCGGCCGCGACACCTCGCTCATCACGGAACAGGTGTTGATGATTTTGCCGCGGCCCCGCGCGATCATCCGCGGCGCCACCGCCCGCGCCACGAGAAACGCGCTCGTCAGATTCGTGTCGATCACCTCGCGCCACTGCGCCTCCGTCATTTCCGCCAGCGGGGCGCGCCGATGGATGCCGGCGTTGTTCATCAGAATGTCGATGGTCGCGAATTCGTCCTCGATCCGCGCCACCGCCGCCGCGACCGCCGCCCCGTCCGTCACGTCGAAGGCCGCCGTCCCCGCCAGGAAACCTTCGGCACGCAACGCCGCGGCGGCCGCGGCCAGTTTCGCTTCGTCGCGGCCGTTGAGCACAACGGCCGCACCGGCGGTGGCGAGCCCGCGCGCAAACGCGAGGCCCAGGCCTTGGCTCGAGCCGGTGATGAGCGCGGTGCGCCCGGTGAGATCGAACAGCGGGGACGACGTGGGCATGCCGCACGCTCCGCCGCCGCCGCGGCTCCGTCAACTCCCGCGCCCCGCGCTTTCCTGCTGCAACGCGACCGCGAAACCGTTCTCGTCCGGGCCCCGCTCCCCTGCCCCATGACTCCGACCTCGCCGCTGTCCCGCCGCCGTTTCAACGCCACGCTCGCCGGCGGTCTCGCCGCCCTCGCCCTGCGCGGCCGCGCCGCGCCGGCCGCCTCGGCCCACGGCCCCGAACTCATCGCCGGCATCGAGAAAATCACGCTGCGCCGCGGCCGCGGCGGCTCCGGCCCCACGTGGTTCCACCCGCGCGCCTGCGTCGTGCCGGGGAAGTCCGGGCCCACGGTCTTCATGACGCTGCAGACGATCGGCGGCTCCGACTACTTCGGGCCGCTGCACGCGATGACCTCGCCCGACCTCGGCCGCACCTGGACCGAGCCCGTGCCCGTGCCTTCGCTCGGCCGCGTGCCCGTCGCGGACGGCGCCGAGGAGGGCGTCTGCGACGTCGTGCCCGAGTGGCACGCGCCGTCCGGCACCGTCCTCGCCCTCGGCCACAACGTGTTCTACCGCGGGCCCAAGTTCTCCGCCGACCAGCCGCCGCGGTGGCCCGTGTATTCGGTTTGGCGTGACGGCCGCTGGGGTCCGCGCCGCAAGCTCGAGTGGAAGGATCCGCGCGGCGCCTACATCTACACCAACAACTGCGGCCAACGTACCGTGCTGCCCAACGGCGACGTGCTGCTCGCGTTCACCTTCGGCGCGACCAAGGCGCAGCCCCGTTCCGTCTGCAGTGTCGTGTGCAGCTTTGACGGCGAAACCCTCGCCGTGAAACAGACGGGGCCGGCGATCCCGCACGACAAAGGCCGCGGCCTGCTGGAGCCGTCGCTCACCTTCTTCAAAAACCGGCATTGCCTCACGCTGCGCGCCGAGGACGAACGCGGTTACGTCTGCGCCAGCGACGACGGCCTGAACTGGACGCCGAAACAGGCCTGGGCCTGGGACGACGGCGAACCGCTCGCGATGTCCACGACGCAGCAGCATTGGTTGCCGCATTCGGACGCACTCTGGCTCGTGTACACGCGCAAAGATCCGGGCAACCTCAACGTCACCCGCTGGCGCGCGCCGCTCTGGATAGCGCAGGTCGATCCCGCGACCTTGCGCCTGCGCCGCGCCACCGAGCGCGTCGTGCTGCCGCTCGTCGGCGACGGCGTGAAGGACCCGAACCGCGTCGCGCTCATGGGCAATTTCCATCCGCTCAACGTCTCCGCGGACGAATCCTGGGTCACGGTCGGCGAGTGGCAGCCGAAGAACGGCATCAGCGGCGACCTGCTGCTCGCGCGCATCCGCTGGACGCGGCCAAACGGCGCGCTCACTGCGCACCGCAGTTGAAAGTCTCAAGTTGAAAGTTGAAAGCCGGAGGCGGCTCAGCTCTCAGCTCTCAGCGGTCCGGGCTTTCAACTTTCACCCTTCAACTTTCAACCGCGGCGCCGCGCGGCGCTGCCGCGCCCGCCGCATCAGCCGCCGAGCTGCTTCAGGCGGTTCGCGACATCGGCGCGGAAACGTTCGACGTGGTCGAGGGCGAAAGCCGAAGGCGAGAGCGTGTCGTCGATGACCAGCGGCGTGAGGTCGACGGCGAACGAATACGCCGTCGCCGCGTCGGTCGAATGCGAGGCGAAGAAGGTCGCGTTGGCCGTGCGCCGGCCGAAGGCGGCGAGGTCGTAGCGTTTGCCGCCGGCGATCTGGGAATCGAAGACGGCGACGAGGTCCTGCGCCAGCTGCGGGTAGGCGCTGGCGTCGAGCGGCACCTTGCGCGTGTCGTCGAGCCAATCGAGGTCGCGCCAACCCTCGACGCCGAGGACGCGGCGCGGCCGGCGGTCGCGCGGCAACGCGCGGATCGCCTCGATGCAGCGGAGGAAACAGCCGACGTGCGTGTCGTGCTTGTCCATCGGCTGGTGCAGATAGACGACCTCGAGCTGCGGGCCGCAGCCGCCGAAGATCGCGGCGAGATCGGCCAGCACGCCGGCGTGGCCGGCGGATTTCACGTCGCGGCTCGCGTGCCCGAGCTGCAGCTGGAGATTGTATTTGCCGAGGTCGGCGGCGGTGCGCTGCTCCTGGCGGCGGATGCTCTGCATCTGTTCGTCGGTGACGGCGGCGTACTTGCCGGTGCGCGCGGAGCCGGCGCCGTTGGTCATCACGACGCCGGTGAAGAACTTGTCGGGGCGGCCGTAGCACGCGGCGACGCCGGGATAGGCGTTGATCTCGATGTCGTCCTGATGGGCGATCATGCAGAGGTGCGTCGTGCGCGCGAGCGCGGCCGCGGGCGAGAGGCCGGCGGAACCGGCGGGCAGGTAGATATCGGCGTCGGAGCGGGACAGTTTCATGGGGAGCCGTGGATTTCGGAAACGATGCGATCGAGGGCAACCTCCTGCGTCTGGAGGCCGCGCACGAGGGCAAATTGCGCGCGCGTGCGGTCGAGGTTCTGCGCGGGGCGGTGGATGCGGTAATACGTGTCGCCCTGCAGGTAGTCGGTGAGGAAACGCAGGCCCTGCTCATATGCGAGCAGCCGGCCGGCGAACGCGAGGTGCGCGCGCTCCGTCGCGTTGAGCAGGCCGGCGGCGGTCTCGAGGTAGCCTTCGACGAGGGCGCGGAAAAACGGCAGCCGCACCTCGACGCGCGCGGGATCGGGTTCGTCCTCGGCCGCCGCCGCCACCGAGGTGCGGACCATGTCGCCGAAATCGTAGAGCGAGAGTCCGGGCATCACGGTGTCGAGGTCGACCACGGCGACACCGCGGCCCGTAGCGTCGTCGAGCATCACGTTGTTGAGCTTGGTGTCGTTGTGCGTGATGCGCTCGCGGATCTCGCCGCGCGCCAGCAAGCCGAGCAGGCGGTCGGCGTCGGCTTCGCGCGCGGCGGCGAACGCGATCTCGGCGCGCACGGCTGCCGCGCGGTTGCACGGGTCGGCCACGACCGCGGCGGCGAAGGCGTCGAACCGGCGCCGCGTGTGGTGGAAATCCGGGATCGTCTCGTGCAGCCGGCCGCCGGGCAGATCGGCCAGCTGCGCCTGGAAGGCGCCGAAGGCCCGCGCCGTTTCCCGCGCCTGCGCGGGATCGGTGGCCTGGTCCACGGTGTGCGCGCCGGCGATGAAGCGGTAAAGGCGCCACGCCTCGCCGGCGGAGTCGCGCACGAAGACCGCGCCGTCGCGGGCCGGCACAAGCTCGAGACCGCGGGGCGACTTGGCCCGCAGGTGCGTTGTCACGCGGCGGATGTTTTCCATCAGCTCCGGGATGCGCCGGAACACGCGGCCGTTGATCTGCTGCAGGACGAAGCGCGCCCCGCCCTCCGCCGTGAGCACAAAGGTGCGGTTGATGTGGCCGTGGCCCGAGGGCTGCGCCGCGACGATGCGGCCGGCCGCGGGAAAAGCAGCGGCCAGTTCGGGCGGGAGAATTTCGGGCGGCATGCGGGAGAAGAAACCGGAAACGGACGCGCAAGGCGCGGCCGGCTTCAACTGTAAACCCGCACCTCGCAGATCCGCGCGTGGTCGAGGCCGTTCGTTGCCAGGACGGTGATCCGCAGGGCCGCGACGCCGGCGAGCGGCTCCGGCAGCCGGTGCACGCGCCGGCGTCGGTAGTTGTCCGTCTCGGTGTGCACGTGGCGCCAAGCGCCGGCGATCTCCGCCTCGATCCGGTAGTCGCGCACGGTCTCGGGCTGCGGCCGGCCCCACTCCATCCGCGCGGTGTAGCCGTCTGCCTGCGACAGCGTGAGAAATCGGTGCAGGCCCGTGTCGAACACGAGCTGGAGCTCGGCGATCGCCACGGGCTCCGGCCAACGCAGCTCGAGGCGGGCGGGCAGGCCGGCGGCGGGATCGCTGAGCCAGCGGTGCAAGCCCGGGAAGGCGCGATCAGGCGGCGCGCAGGTGTGGAGCGCGCGCGCGCGGCCCGTCTCCAATTCGCGCAACACATTTTCCCACTGGTTGCCGGCGGGCGCGGGTCCCGTTTCGCCGGAGCCGTGGACCGACCGCGTCTGGCCCGAAATAACCTGGACCGCCTCGCCGCCGAGTTGCGCGCTCGACGCCGTCACCTCGGCCCGGCGCGCGAGATCGTCGGGATCCTCGTTGCGGCAGCCGAGCAGATACGCGTCGTCGCGCAGCAGCCGCTGCCGGATGCGCGCCAGCAGCGCCGGGTCGCCGGCGATCGCGGCCGGCTCGGTCCCGGCCCGCAGGGCGAGGGCCGCGGCGGTGCCGACCCCTTGGCCGATCGCGGCGCAGGTCGCCATTACGCGCGTCGAAGCGAAGGCCAGATGCGTCGCGGACAGATTGCGTCCGGCAAAGAAGAGATTGCGCCGATTCGAGGCCACGCAGCTGCGCAACGGCACATCGTACAGCCACGGCAGGTGGTGCTGGGTGCAGGGCGGCTCGGCGGGCGCGTCGACGCCTTCCGGCGGGTGCGTGTCGATCGGCCATCCGCCGAAGGCGATGGCATCGGGAAACGCCCGCGAGGAAAACAGATCGTTCTCCGTCAACACGTGCTGCCCGACGAAGCGGCGGCTCTCGCGCTTGCCCGGCACGAAGCCGATCCAATCGAGGGCCCAGTGGGCAACATCGAGCCCGGACTCGTTCTTGATGTGGTTCCACACCCCGAGCGTGATACCGAGGAGTTCGTCGCGGATGCGCTCGCCGTCCTTGATCGAATCGAGGCAGCCGCCCCACTCGATCCACCAGTAGCCGTACTCGAGCCCGAGATCGGCGCCGCTCTTGCCGAACGGCCGCAGCTTGAAGTCGGCGGGTGTGAAGCGCCGGACCCACGGCGGCGCCACGAAGGGCATCGGCCGGTCGTGCTTCCGCGCCTGGAAAAGGATCGTGGAGCCGAGGGTCTTCGTGTCGCCGGCAGCGGGCGCGAGCGGCTCGCCGAACGCGCCGCGGCCCTCGCGGCCCCGCATCACAGGCACGCCGGCCTCGGCGCCGAGCCGGCCGTCGCCGGTGCAATCGGCAAACATGTCCGCCGCGATCCGGAAGCGGTCCTCCGTCGACGGCCGCTCCGCGGTCACCTCCGCGATCCGGTCGCCGTCCATCCGGGCCGCGACAACCGTGGTGTTGAGCAGCAGCGTGAGATTCTGCTCCGCGCGGCAAAACTCGTACAACACGAGGTCGAACACCGCGGGCGAGCGCTGGGGATTCCGCACCGCGAGTTCGAGCCGGATCTCCTCGATCAGGCCGCCCTCGCGCGGCTCGAGCCGCAGCGGCAACCCGGCGTGGAGCCCCGTGGCGCCGACGATGTGCATGCGGATTTCACTCGAGGCGTTGCCGCCGAGCACGGGCCGGTCCTGCACCAGAATGACGCGGCTGCCCAGGCGCGCCGCGGCGATCGCGCAGCACACGCCGGCCATGCCGCCGCCCGCGACGAGCAGGTCGCAGCGCAGAGAGGTTTCGGTGACGACACTCATGGGTGGAGGGCGAAGAACTCCGCGGCGTCGGCGAGCACCAGCGGCACGGCGCTTTCGACCAGCGCAAATTCGTGCCCGCCTTCCAACCGGTGCACGCGCGCGGGCAACGGCGGCCGGGCGGCCGCGAGAGCGGCGAGGAAGTGTTCGTTCATCGTGAGTTCGAAACCGCGGGTCGCGAGCACGAGCGTCAGCGCCGACCCGCGCAGCTTTTCCACGGCGCCCAGCGGGTTGAACGCGGACCACACCGCGGGATCGGCGGTGAAGCGGGCCGTCGGCACCCGGTAATTCTGCCCCGCCGGCAGGTCTTCGGACCGCGGGAAATCGAGCAGCCCGATCACGCTCGCCACAAAACCGAAGCGGCCCGGCTCCGCTTGGGCGGCCCGCACCGCGCCGTAACCGCCCATCGACCAACCCGCGATGCCCCGCCGCGCCGGGGTGCGGCCCACCGGCAGGGTACGCTCGGCCCAGGCCACAACCTCGGCAAGATACGCCCCGTAGCGCGCGGGGGGTTGCGCGGGCGAATCGATGTACCAGCCGTCCTCGCCCTGCGGCAGCACGACATGGCAGCGGGCCTGCAACAGCGCGGCGCGGGCCGCCGGCGAATCAAGCAGGGAACGATGGTGGCGGCCGCGCCCGTGCAAAATATAGAGCACGGGCTGGTCCGCCGCCCCCGCAATGCCGGCCGGCGCCACCACCGCCACCGGCAGGGTCCGGCCGAGGGCGGCGCTGCGGACTTCGCCGAAGGTGATGCGCGCGGCCGCAGGGTCGGCCGCGGCCGGCAGAGCCGAAGCGAGCATCAGCCCGCCGAGGCAGAACCACGACTTTGTCCGCCGCGGCGTCATGTCACTTCACGTCGGCCCAACGGAAATCGAGCCGCACGATCGCCGGCGGCGCCCCGGCGAGGCCGCGGTACGTAATGATGTGCATGAGCTCGTCGGCGCCGCTGCCCGAGAATTCCGCGACGGCATAGTAGCCGTCGGTCACGCGCCGGTGGTCGGCGTTGTCGAGAATCACGCAGGCCTCGGGCGCGAGGGTCTCGAGGTCGAAGCGGATCAGGCAGAGTTGCATCGGTTTCGCCGCCGCACCCTTGGCCGTCGGATTCGGCTCCGTCCAATTGCGGCCGAGCAGATAGCCTTTGCCGTCGCGGATCAGCAGGCGCGGCCGGCCGATCAGTTTCTGGATGTACGGCGTCGGCCCGGTGAGGTCGCGTTGCCGGAGCAGTTTGAATTCGGCGTCCGTCCGGTGGAGTCGGGCGATCGAGTCGTAGCCGCGGGTCGTTACGATCCAGCCGTCGCCGTGGCGCACGAAGCCGCTTTCGTTCGCCGGGATGCGGCCGAATTCCTCCGTGAGATCGCGGACGAAATTCCACGAGCGGCCCGCGTCGTCGCTGCGCAGCACGTCGACGCCCCAGCGCCCGCCCTGCATGTAGCCGAACTTCATCACCAACTGCCACGTGGTCCGGCCTGCGGAAACGAATTCGAACGGATAGCCGTAGCGCACCCCGGCGACGAGCGGGAAGGGCTCGGGGGCCCCGAAGGCCCGGCGCGTTTCGTCCCAACGGAAGAACTCGGCGCCCGCGCGATAGTGGCGTCCGTCCCAGCCGACAGCCTGCACGTCGACATAGATCGCGATCGTGCCATCGGGCAGCCGCGCAATCTCGCCCATCTGATAGAGCTTGGGCGCCGGCGCGGGCAGCCGCTGGATCAACTCCGTGGTGCCGCTGCTCAGCGAGTGCCGCACGACCTCGAGGGCGGCGCCGGCATCGGTCGCGTGTGTCTTGCCCGCCTTGTAGACGATCCAGACTTCGTCTGGGCCGACGCGCAGCGCGACGGGAAACGCGGTGTAGCGGTACTCGGCCGGCTGCGTGGCCTCGGTCACAAGCAGCTTTTCCGCCCGCGGCGGCACGGCGCGCACCGCCGGGTCGGCGGCCCGCCCCGGGAAGGCGACGCCGAACGCCAAAAACACGGACAGCAACGGGGCAACGCGGCGCGAAAGGGGGATCATGGCGGCGGCAGCGAGCGTCGCGGTGGTATACCACAAGTCAAACCCGCAGCCGGCGCGGGGCCAGCCGGCGGCGCGGCCGAACAAGGACTTGCTCTGGTATACCATCGCCGCATCGTCCGCCGCAGCCCTCCCCTTCCCCGCCGCGCATGAGTTCCTACCGCCTGCACCGCCCCGGCCCGCATCTGGTCGTCGCCCTCGTCACGCCCTTCGCCGGCGCCGGGGAAGTCGACCACGCCAGCCTGCGCCGGCTGGTCGCGCACCTGCAGGCCGGCGGCGTCGACGAGTTTTTCGTCAACGGCTCGACCGGCGAGGCCCCGTTGCTTGACGAGGCCGACCGCCTAGCCGTGCTCGAGACGGTGCGCGCGGCCGCGCCGGACGGTACGGTCTACGCCGGCGTGAGCGGGCTCGGGCACCGGCATGCGATCCGCAACGCCCGCGCCGCGGCCGCCGCCGGCGCGGATGCGGCCGTGGTGATGAGTCCTTTCTTTGTCGCCCTCGACCAGCGCCAGCTCGGGGACTTCGCCGCGGCGATCGCCGACGCCAGCCCGATTCCGCTCGCGGTGTACCACCACCTGCGCATGCCGACACCGTTCGCGGTGCCGACGGTCGCCCGGCTCGCGGCGCATCCCAATATCTTCGCGGTGAAGGACACCAACGGCGGGGACCAAGACCGCTGCGCCGAGATCCTCGCGGCGACCGCCGGCCGGCCGTTCCGGTTTTTCCAAGGCGTCGAGAAACTGGTGCTCTCCACGCTGCAGGCCGGCGGCCACGGCTGCGTCGTCGCCCAAGGCAATCTCGCGCCGCGGCTCTACCGGGATTTGTTCGACGCGTGGCAGGCCGGGGAAACCGCGCGGGCCGCCGGACTCCAGCAGCAAATCGACGCGCTGTGGGCTATCTTCACCCGCCCGGAAGTCCGGCAATCGTTCGCGCACTTTCTGCACACGTTGAAGCTGCCCCTGCACGAACGCGGCGTGCTCGCGTCGACGGCGGGCGCGTTGCCCGGGGTCGCGATCGAGCCGGAATTTTCCCGGATGGTATCGGAATTCATGCAAACGCGGCTCGAGCCCGCGCCGGCATCCCGCGCGCCGTGAACCGGCGCGTTGCCATCGCCGGCCGCTGGGGCGCGGGCGCCTGGTGCGCGGCGGTCCACGCCGTCGCGGCGGCGGCACCGTGGACCGCGGAAACCCCGCTGCCCCGCGGCTTGGCCGGGCACGCGGCCGCCGTGCACGAAGGCCGGTTGATCATCGCCGGCGGCAGCCATTGGTCGGGCGAGACGAAACGGATCGAAAACGCGGTCCACCGCCGGGCCCTGCGCGGCGCCGACGCCGGCCGCTGGGAAACACTCGCGCCCTTGCCCGCCGGCTTCGCGCACAGCGCCAGCGCCGTCGGCGCGGGGACACTCTGGTTGGCCGGCGGGACCACGGACGCGATCCAAAGGCTCGACCTCGCCACCGGCGCGGCGCGGCAAATCGGCGCGTTGCCGGAACGGCGCACCTATGCCGGGGCCGCCTTCGCGGCCGACGCCGTCTGGATTGTCGGCGGCACGCCGACCGATACGGATTTCTCCGCCGCCCGGGCCACGATGCTCCGGATCGATGCCGGCACCGGGGCCGTGACGCCGGCGCCGGCCGGTCCGGCCTGGATCAACCCCGTCGTGCTCGCCCTCGGGGACGAATTGCACGTCCTGCCGGGCAGCCTCTGGTCCGCGGTACGTCGCCAGCTCGAGGCACCGCGGGAAACGTGGATCTTTTCCCTGGCGGCACGGCAATGGACCCGGCGTCCCCTCGCGGCCGACCTGCCCCGCGGACTCGCGGGCGTCGCGCTCGATCGCTACCGCGCCGTGCTGGTCGGCGGCCTGCGCCCGGAGCAGGCCGGTACTGCCGGCGGCCCGGCACCGATCAGCCGCGAAGTCTGGCTCTACGACGGCCGCACCGGCGCGCTGCAACCCCAACCGCCGCTGCCGGCGCCGCGGCTCGCCGCGGCCTTCGCGGGCGAGGACGGCAATGTTTGGCTAACCGGAGGCGAGGATCGGATCCGCGGCAGGACCGACACGGTCTGGCGGTGGATGCCGCCGGCGGAAGGCGCACCGTGAATCCGGGGAAGGTTTCCGCCTGGCGCGAGGCGCGCTGGCAGGTGGCCGGGTTTCTCGCCTGCGCCGCGGCGCTCAACTACGCGGACCGCGCGGCGCTCTCGGCGGTGCTGCCGGCGTTGCGGAGCGACTTTGCGCTGACGGATGTGCAGCTCGGCCTGCTCGGGTCGATTTTCCTCTGGGCCTACGCGCTCGGGTCGCCGTTCGCCGGGATTCTGGCGGACCGCTGGTCGCGCCGGGCGCTGGTGGTGTGGAGCCTGGCGCTGTGGAGCGCAGTGACGGCGCTGATGGGGGCGGCGTCGGGGTTCGTGGCCTTGGCGATCCTGCGCGGCGCGCTCGGCTTGGCGGAATGCCTGTACCTGCCGGCGGCGACGGCGTTGCTGGCCGACCATCACGGGCCGGCGACGCGCGGCCGGGCGATGAGCCTGCATTCGGTCGGCCTGAACTTCGGCGTCGTGCTCGGCGGCGCCTTTGCGGGCTACCTCGCGGAACACTTCGGTTGGCGGGCGGGCTTCTGGGTCCTCGGGCTGGGCGGCGTGGGACTCGCGCTGACGGCGCGATTCTTCGTCACCGACGGTCCGGCGGCGCAGGCGCAGGCCGCCCGCGCAGCGCCGCGGGCCACGGTCGGAGAAGCGCTGCGTTATCTGCTGCGGGTGCCGTCGTACCACGTGCTGCTGGCCAAGGCCATGCTCGCCGGCGTCGGCGTATGGGTGTTCCTGAACTGGCTGCCGCTGTATTTCCGCGAGGCCTTCGATCTCAGCCTCGGGGCGGCGGGCTTCGCGGGCACGTTCATGCTGCAGATCTCGACGGTGCTCGGCATCGCGCTCGGCGGCTGGATCTCGGACCGGGCGGCGGCGCGCGGCGCGAAGCAGCGGCTGCTCGTGCAGGGCCTGAGCTACCTCGCGGCCGCGCCGTTCCTGCTGCTGTTTCTGGCGCGGCCCGGATTCGCCGGGGTGACGGTCGCGGTATCCGTCTTTTCGTTGCTGCGCGGGGTCGGCCAGGCGAACGAGAACCCGGCGCTCTGCGAGCTCATCCCGGTGCAGTTCCGCTCGACGGCGATCGGCGTCATGAACACGTGCGCCACGGCCGCCGGCGGCGTGGGCGTGCTGCTCGCGGGCGTACTCAAGCGGACGCTCGGGCTCGACGCGATCTTCGCCGGCATCTCGGTGCTGTTCCTCCTCGCCGGCGCGGCGCTGGTCGCGGCCTACCGTTTCGCGGCGGAACGGGACCTTGCGCGGGCGGCGGCCGCAAGCCGGTGAACGGGCCGGATACAGTCGGGAGTTGAGGGTTGAGCGTTGAGCGCTCGATCCGCCGCAGGCCGGGCGGCGCGGCCGCGGACGGGCAGCGGTGAAACGATTCGGTTCAGCGCTCCACGCTCAGCCAAGCTTCCTCAACGGCATGCTTTCGGCCGGGCCGCGCGTAGAGTAGAAGGTTAATACCTCCCCTCATCGAACCGGACGGGCGGTTTTCCCGCATCCGGCTCTCCGAGGTCGTTCACCGTTGTGGCTATCGAGTCCATCCTGCTGTCGTGGGCATTTTCCAGAGTTGATACTGTCCATGGATGCGTTCGCTCGTGAAGAACGTGTAGCACCCGAGCTTGCGGTCGTATTTCCCCCAGAGCCACGTGCGGACACGTTGCTCCACCCATTGCCGGATGCAGCCAAACACTTTCGTGTTATTTCCGTAGTGGAAGTAGTTCGACCAACCCCGGACGATGCGGTTGACCCGCTGTAGCGTTTCGGTGCAGCTACGCCAATGGGTCCAGCTTGCGGTCTCTTTGCGGACGGCATCCCTGACTTTCTGCTGCGCTTTGCGGCTGGGTCGTACGTGGGTGAAGCGACCGCCAGTGAAGCGGCTCGTGCGCATGCCGATTTCAAAACCAAGGAAGCGGAAGCTCTCTCGATTCGCATCCAGCACCCGACTCTTCGTTTCATTCCACTTGAGACCCTTGCGCGCAATGTACGCTCTCAGTCTCTGATGCATCTCCTCTCTACGATGGGGGAGGCACAGCATCACCATGTCGTCGGCGAAACGCACGAGCATGGCCCCCAGTTCGGGCCGATTGTTCACCGCGTGGTCCAACTCATTCAGATACAGGTTGGACAGCAACGGCGATAGCGGCCCGCCTTGCGGACTGCCGCAGCGGTTCGGCTGAATCGTTCTCCGACCGTCTTTCTCCTCTACGATGGGAGCTGTCAGGAAGAGTTTGATTAAGCCAAGCACCGCCCCGTCACTCACTCGCTTCGCCACCAAGCGGACTAATCCGGCATGGGGAATCGAATCAAAGTAGCCGCTCAAGTCGGCGTCGATGATCGCATGCTTCCCTTGCAGGAGAGCTTTCTTCACGGCGTCGATTGCTTGGTGTGCGCTGCGTCCGGGCCGATATCCGAAACTAAACTCGTTGAAGTCAGCTTCGAAGAGCGGCTGGAGCAGCAGCACCAGCGCCGTCTGCACCACTCTGTCTTTCACTGTCGGGATACCCAAAGGCCGCTGTTTGCCATCGTCCTTCTCTATCCAGGCGCGAAGCACCGGACCGGGCCGGTAGCTTCGATTTTTCAACTCTGCCTCCAATCCTTCGAGGAAGGCGGCGGAGTTGGTCTTCACCCACTCCGTCGTGACCCTGTCCTCTCCGGCCGCCCCGGCATTGCGCAGCACCGCCTTGAGCGCCGTTTCCAGCACGTCTCGACGACACAACTCGCGATACAGGGTCCATGCCCGCCAGCGCGGACTTTCCTTCGCCTTGCGGTACAGTGTCCGTTGAAGCGATTGAACCTTGTTTGGTGTTGGTACTTCCGGATACGGAATCATCACCAGTCCCTCGCTTCGCTGTTCACGTCGACCAAGTGAGGCCCCTTCGCTCCGCGGTCGTTACCCGCTTCATCGCTACTACGAGCCTCTCCGACTTCTGCGCCGGCCTGCACGGGCCTCACGGGTTCGCCGCTTGTGCCCGCCGTTGAGCGATGGTGCCCACCGACGCAGATCTCCTCCATTAACACCAGCACCTTTGCCGACATCCCGTGCCTGCGGACCCCGCCATGGCGATGATTGGACAAGCCGTCATTCAGGTCTCTCCCGCTTGTCGCAGGGTTTACCTTGGTCCAACCCTGATAGTCTTCACCTGTTCTAAAGAGGTTCGACTCCATGGATTGAGGGATTTCGGGGCTCATTCAGATAGGCTTCACCTTCGTTACGGGCTGCCTGCCTTGCTCACCGGTTGCTCTCCACTCCCCTCGCGGGGTTTGCAGTTACCGGGCATTCTCCGCTAAATGACGTAATTGGCGGATACGTTTCTTTCATACGTGGGTTTCTGGTTTTCTGGAGCGCGATCAGAACGTGCCCTTCACGCCGATGGTCCAGAGCGCGCCGTAGTAATTGTAGGTGCGCGGCCGGGTGTAGGCGGGCGCGTTCGGCGAATAGGTGATGAGCGGCCGCGGTTCGTTCGTCAGGTTCCGCACCGAAGCGTAGACGGCGAACTTGCGGTGGAACCGGTACTCGACGCTGCCGTCGGCGACCATGCGCGTATCCTGAGCCTGATACGTGCCGGGCGGAACGGTGGCGCTGACGTTGTCGAGCGCCGCGCGCTGGCGGCCGATCCGGGAGACATTGTATTTCAGCAAAAACCGGGCGTTCGCGTAGCTGGCGCCCCAGTTGATGATGCGCGGCGAGTAGCCGGAAAATTCGGCGGCGCCGGCGCCGCCGACGTCGAGGTGCGTGCCGTTGACCCAGAGCTGGATGCCGCGGCTCCACGCCGGCAGGCCGGCGAACGGCTTGAGCGACTGGCGCCAGCTCCATTCGAAGCCGTCGACACGCACGGAATTCGCGGAGTTGCGGGTCGTGATGACGTCGTAGTCGAGGTAGTCGTCGTTGAGCCCCATCTCGGCGAGGAGCGCGAGGGTGGCGTCGGTGCGCGTCGCGACGAAGAAGCCGGAGATGTTTTTCCGGAACAGGCTGAGGGCGACGGTGGCGCCCTTCACGCCGTAGGACTCGAAACTGAGATCGTAGTTGTCGGCGGACCAGGGCCCGAGGCCGGGGTTGGTGGCGTTGATCACGCGGTTGTTTTCCGCCGCCGCCGGATCCGCGATCGAGCGGGTGGGCACGATGAAGTTGACGTCGGGCCGGCCGATGGTGCGCGCGTAGGCGGCGCGGGCGACGAGGTTTTCGGAAAACGAATAGCTCGTGTTGAGGCTGGGGTAGGTGTCGCCGTAGTGCTTTTTCCCGGACGCGGCGCGTTCCCGGTACTGGAGCCGCGCGAGCGCGAGGGCGTCGCCCGGGACGCGGACGGGTTGGCCGGCGGCATTGCGGATCAGGTTGCCGGCGGCGTCCTGCTGGTAAGTGGCGCGGATATCGTTGAGGCCGCCGACGCCCTCGTTGGCGGTGCGTTCGTAGCGCACGCCGCCGGCGATCCAGAGCCGGTTGTCGAGGAACTTGAAATCCGTGCGGAGGTACGGGGCGGTGATCGCCTCGTCGAGCACCTGCGAGCCGTTCACGCGGGACGTGTGGTTGGCGGCTTCGTTGAGCACGAACCAGGACGGGTTGGCCGTGTAGAGGGCGTAAACCTTGCGCGGATCGATCCAGCGCACGCGGAGCCCGCTGGTGAAGGACCGTTGGTCGCTGTAACCCTGGTTGATGAGATCGTAGCTGCCGGCGAGGCGCTCGGGCGAACCGGCGGCGAAGGTCGGCCGGAAGTTCCAGGTCCGCGTCTCGGTGCGGAGATCGCGTTCGTTGAGGGACCAGTCGATGCCGGCCTTCACGAGGACGGGCAGGCGGAACGGCAGGGCGCGGCTGACGGCGAACTTCGCCGTCGTGAGCGCGTTGGTCATGAGCGGTTCCTGCGGGGATGTGGCGGTGTTGAGCGTATAGAGGCGGCCGTCGCTGATATCGATCGCCTGGCCGGTGCGGGTCCTGCCGGCGACGGTGGGCGGCGTGCCGAAGCGCTGTTCGCCGAAGTTGTCGGCGCGCAGCACGAGGCCGGTGAGCGTAGCGCTGGTCGTGCCGAAGAACTCGCGTCCGGGTTCGGCGCTGCGGGTGCGGCGGCGGGACTGGGAGCGCGCAAGGGTGGATTCGATTTTCCAACCCGCGCGCTCGAAGCGGTGGCCGAGCGCGCCGTGCCACGTGTCCTTGAGCTGCTCGCGGTAGGTGGTGGCGAGGGTCGTCGTGCCGACGCCCGTGGCCGCGCCCTGCGTGAAGTTTTCCCCGCCGGTGGCGCCGGCGCCGTAGGCCTGGGTAAAGGTGTAGATGCGCGACGAGACGTTGTCGTTCGTGAACTGGAGATTGGCGAAGAGCGTGTGGGAGGCGCCGGGCCGCCAGTCGACGCGCACGGAGGCGACGTTGCGTTCTCGGGCCGCGATCTGCGCGGCGACGGAGCTCTGGGTCTGGATGCCGGCCACGCGGTTCCAGGTGGGCGCGAGATTGTCTTTGTCCTCCCAGCGCACGTTGCGGCCGCCGCTCAGCGACACCGCGAGGCTGCGGTTGATCGGCCGCACGTAGGTGAAATCGAAACCGGGCCGGAAGTGCGCGCCGCCCGTCGAGGCGTCCGCGCTGCCGGAGGCGAACAACTCGCGGCCGAGCCGGGAAAACGGCTCCTTCGTCGTGAGCAGGCCGAAGACATTGTAGGTGAATTGGGGGTCGCGGCGGCTGAAACCGTTCTTGCCGACGACGTTGATCATGCCGCCGACGGCGTTGGCGGGCATGTCGGGCGTGGGCACCTTCGTGATCTCGATGCGGTCGATGTTGGCGACGTTCGAAGCCGTGAAACCGGCGCCGCGGCCCGCGGGGCCGTCGGAAGAGAGTTCCACGCCGTCAATCGTGAGCAGCGTGCCGCTGCCGGGCATGCCGCGGATCGAGGCTTCGGTGGGAATCGCGGGCGACATGGCGACCTGGATGCCGGGGACGAACTTGAGGAACTCGCCCGGATTGCCGTCGCCGAGATCGCCGAATTCCTCGAAGGCGACGACGTTCTTCAGATTCGGCGCCGTGCGTTGCTCCTGGAGCGCCGCGGCTTGGGCGCTGAGCTCGCGCTCCGCCACCGTGAAGGCGTCGAGTACGACGGTCTGGTCCTTGGCCGGGGCGCCGGGGCCGGCCGGCGCGACGGGGCGGGTCCCGAGATCGAAATCCTGCCGTACGGTGCCGCCGGCGGCGACCCGCACCCGCACGGTCTGCGGCGCGAAACCGGCCACGGAGGCGCGCACGGTGACTTCCCCGGCCGGCACCCCGGCAAGACGGAACTCGCCGGCCTCGTCGGTGAACGCCTCGAGCACCGTGCCGTCGACCGCGAGCCGCACCTGCTTGAGGTTGGCGCCGGCGGCGGCGTGGATCACCCGGCCCTCGATCGTGCCGGCGGCCGCCTGCGCGGCCAGCCGGGCCGGCAGCAGCAGGACGAGCAACAGGGCGCAGACGGACGGCAACAGGAGCTTGGGCGGAAGCAGGGACATGGCGGGAAGGGAAACGGCCGGGAAATCCGGAGCGCGGGGCGGGAATACCGGCGCCGTCCGGGCGACGCCATTTAGGTATACCAAACGGTGACGACCGAAGTCGGTCAAGGGGTTTCCCGGTCGTCTCCCCGAATTCACACAGGAGAAATCGGCCGCGCCGGGCGGCGCCGGCGGCGGCGGTCTGGCATACCACAGGCGCGGTCCCGGCCGCGATTAGGCCTTTTCAGAGCCGGGGCCGGCGTGTTGGCTCCCGGGCGAAATGCCGAAACGCCGCCGCGTCTTTGAACCCCGGATCGACCGCACGCCGCCCAACCTGCAGAAATTGGTGCGCCTGATCTTTTCGGAGGCCTACCTGCCCGGCGACCGCCTCGTCGAACGCGACCTCGCGACCAAACTCGAGCTGAGCCGCATTCCCGTGCGCGAGGGCCTGCAGAAGCTGGTTTCGAAAGGCATTTTGCTGAAGGACGAGGTCAACCGCGGCCTCCGCCTGCGCGACTATGGACCGGCCGAGGTGACTCATCTCCACGAATACCGCGAGGCCATCGAACTCGCGGCCGCCCGCGCCGCCTGCCACAACCGCACCGCCACCGACCTCGTGCAGCTCGACCTGATCTGCGACGCCATGGTCCGCGAGGCGCCGAACGCACCTTCACCACGCTGGCTCGAGCTCGATTGGCAATTCCACCAGACGATCGTCGAGGCGAGCGGCAACGAGAGGTTCGTGAACGACTTCGATCTCCTCATGATCGAGTGCAACTACGTCTTCTACCGCCTCCCGGAAACGCGGATCCCCGCGGCCAGCCGCGACCATCCCCTGCTCGCCACGCTCGTGCACGGGGTCGTCGAGGCGCACCGCACGATCGGCAAACTCATCGCCGCCCGCGACACCAACGGCGTCGTCGACGCCATGCGCCTCCACCTCGCCGGGCTCAGCAACCGCGTCCACCGCGACGTCGTCAAAACCCAGCTCGGCAAGCCCGCGCAGGGCCGCTGAAGCTCCGCCGCGCGCCCGGCGGCGAACCGCCTCAGCTCCCGGCCAACCGCGCCGGATACAGGCCGCGCGCGACCAAGTCCGCGATCGCCGCGGTCACGCGCGGCTTGTCCTCGCGGTACGTGACGCCGAACCACGTGCTTGCCGTCGGCAGCACGCGCACCGCGGCCTCGCCCCGCGCGATCATCGTCGAGACCGCGGCCGGCAGGTAGAATTCGGACTTCGGCTCCTGCCCGCGCGCGGCGAGGAACTCGCGGAACTGCGCGTCCAGGCCCGTGAACAGCGCCGGCGTGAAGCCCCAGCAATTCATCGAAACAATCTCCTCACCCGAGAACTTCAGTCCGGCTCCGACTTCCGCCGGCGCGATGCCCGTGTGTTCCGTGATCTCGCGCAGCGTGCCGTCGGCATCGGCCCGGCTCACGCCGCGGGAAACGACGCCGTGTTCCGACAGCGTGTTGGCCAACCGGAACCCCACCATCGCGAACGCCCCGCCCTGCGCGCCGCGCAGGAAACCGGCGAGTTGCGCGAACGAATCCGCGCCGTAGAAGTCGTCCGCGTTGATCACCGCGAAGTTGCCCGCGAGCGCGTCGCGCGCGCACCACACGGCGTGGCCCGTACCCCACGGTTTCTCGCGGCCGGCCGGCGGCGTGAAACCCGGCGGCAGCGCGTCGAGGGATTGGAAAACGTAGTCGACCGCGAGGCGCCCCGCGTAGCGCGCGCCGATCTGCTCGCGGAAGAGCGCCTCGAAATCGCGCCGGATCACAAAGACCACGCGCGTAAAGCCCGCGCGAAGCGCGTCGAAGACCGCGTAGTCGAGCACGGTCTCGCCGTGCGGCCCGACGGGATCGATCTGCTTCAGCCCGCCGTAGCGGGAACCCATGCCGGCGGCCAGAACGACGAGCGTTAGCGACATAAGCGCGCAGAGAAAGCGGACGCCTCCGGCCGGGTCAATCCGCGACAGGGCACGACGGCCTCAGCCGGGATCATGCTGTTGAGAATTGAAAGCTGAGGGTTGGGAGATCGATCCGTCGAGCCACGGAAAACGCAGCCGAAGCCAGCAGCCTGACGAACCGAACGGTTTTGCTCTCAACTCTCAGCCAAGCTCTCACAACTGCCTGAGTTCGGCTCAGCCCCCCCAGAGCCGCTTCTGCAAATCGACAAAACGGCCGACGATCGGGCCCTGGTTCACGTGGCGGCCGCCGTTGATCCGCTGCCGGCCGCCGATCCACACGTCGCGGATCGCGCGGCGTTCGAGATTCGCCAGGAGCAACGCGGGCAACGTCGCCAGGGCTCCGCCCGCGAGCGCGGGATCGAAAAGGTTGACGGTGAAGAAATCCGCCGGCCGGCCCACTTCGAGGGCCCCGCCCGTGGCGCCGAGGCTGCGCGCGCCGGTCACCGTCGCCGCCTGCCACCACGCCGCCGGCGCCGTCTCGGGCCGCGCTTCGTGGAGGTGCCGCGCCTCGCCGAGCAGGTCGCAGCGGCGGTTGCCGCCGGTGCCGAGCGCGAGGCCTGCGCCGTGGGCGGCCAATCTTGCGATCGCCGCCAGGTCCGTGCCCGCCGGCAACGATCCGGGGCACACTGCGGTCGCGGCGCGCGCCGCGGCCAACACCTTGAGATCCTCCTCGCCCAGCCCGCCGCTCACGACAGCGGTGAAGCGTTTGTCGACGGCGCCTTGCTCCGCGAGCCAAGCGAGCGCGGTACGGCCGGCGCCGAAAGTCGCAGCGGTGTCCGCCGGCAGCGGGACCTGCAGGCGGAAGCGTTGCGTGCGCGCATAGGTGACGAGCGCCTTCAGTTCGTCGGGCGTCACCGCATCGACCGCCGCCACGCCGAGCCCGAGCCACGCCTCGTCGGCGGGATAGTCGCGCTCGACCGCCGCGCGCAGCAATTCCGTCTCGCGCACGAATTGCTCGGCCGTGGCCGCGGTCTCGCGGAGCCGGCCGGCGTCGCCGCGCGTGCGGGCCACGGGAAACAGCGCGAGGCGGAGGCCGACGTCGTGGGCCGCGCGCAGGATTTCCCGCGCCGCGAAGTTCGGTTCCGGCCACGGCGTGCCGTCGGGCTGCCGAAGCAACGTGTGGAACTCGCCCGTGACCGTCACGCCGCCCAGCAGCAGTTCGAGAAACACCATCCGCGCCGTGTCGAAGATATCCCCGCCGGCCAAGGCCTCGCTCGCGCGGGCGGACGCCGCCGCATCGAGCCGGCCGCGCAGGACGCGCTGGAGCGCGTGCGCGTGGACGTTCACCAGGCCGGGCAACGCGGCCTGGCCGGCCAACCGTCGCGCCTGCGCGAGATCGGCCGGTTCGCGAGAGAACCGCGTGATGCGACCCTGCGCATCGGCGAAGAACGCGAGCCCGTTTTCCCACTTCTCGCCGGCCCAGACGACGTCGGGCAGCCAGCCGAGCTCCGTCGCCCCGTGCGGTACGCCCGCCTGCGCCACCGCGGCGGAGACCGGCGCGGGCCGCACAGCGGCCGGACTTTGCGGGGCGCGCGGCCCAGGTTGGGCGAGCGGCATGGGTTGGCGGGAGGCCTGCGGGCCGCGGCCGCCGCGAAAGTCGCCGCCTCCCCCGCCCCGTCGAAAATCGCGCCCACCTCGGCCGTCGCGGCCCTCGCGTCCGCCTTGGGGACCGGGTTGCCCGCGCGAATCGCGTCGCGGCTCACGCGGGTCGCGGGGGTCGCGCGGCTGGGCGGGTGGTTCCATGGGAGGGGCGTCATGCGCTCTCCCGGCGCCGGACACAAAGCCAAAAACCGGCGCCGACCTCGCCTGCCGCAAAGTAACCTATTGGGTTACTTTGCAGCAGGGGGTAAGCGGGCTGTGGTTATGGGTCCTATGGGTCCTATGGGTCCTATGGGTCCTATGGGTCCTATGGGACTTATGGGACGGATAGAGCGGGCGGAGGGCGCGGTCCCGTGGCTTTAGGCGGCGCGGGCCAGACATGGCGCCGCGGCGGCGGCATCGGACCAGGCATCGAGCACAGCGCGGTGCGCGGCGGGGTCGATGTTGCGGCCGCTGACCACGAGCACGGCGGAGCGGGCGCGCACCTTGCCGGAGATGGCGGCCGCCAAGGCCGCGGCGCCGGCGCCTTCGACCACGGCACCGCAACGGCGGGCGAGCAGCGCGACCGCGCGGGCGAGTTCCTCCTCCGTCACGGTCACGAGGTCGTCGATCAGCGGCGCGGCCAGCGCAAAGGTGTTCGCGCCCATGCGCGCGACGGCGAGGCCGTCGGCCAAGGTCGGCGCCAAGGCCGCAGGCGCGGGCCCGCCCGCCAAGTACGCGGAGACAAAGCCCGCGGCATGGGCCGGCTCGACGGCGACGACCCGTACGTCCGGACGCAACGCCTTCACCGCCGTGGCCACGCCGGCGATCAGGCCGCCGCCGCCGACCGGCACGACGATCGTGTCGAGGTCAGGCGCTTGCTCCAACACCTCGAGTCCGAGCGTGCCCTGGCCGGCGATGACCCGCAGGTCGTCGAAGGGATGGACGAGCGTGGCGCCGCGCGCGGCCACGAGGGCGCCGGCCTCGGCTTCGGCGGCGGCGAACGTGGCGCCGGACACGACGACCTCCGCGCCGAGACTGCGGCAACGGGCGAGCTTCACGGCGGGCGCGTTGGCGGGGACGACGACGGTGACCTTCACGCCGAGCTGGGCGCCGTGGTAGGCAAGGCCGAGGGCGTGGTTGCCGGCGGAAGCGGCGACGACTCCGCGGGCGCGTTCCTCGGGCGAGAGGCAAAGCAGGGCGTGGCGGGCGCCGCGTTCTTTGAAGGAGCCGGTGCGCTGGAGGTCGTCGCGCTTCAGCCGGATTTCCATCCCGGCAATCTCCGACAGCGCGGGCGCGAGGGCGCACGGCGTGAGCCGGAGCCCGTGCGCCAAACGGCGGCGGGCGGCGGCGACAGCGGCAAGACCGAAGGTCGGGACAGGGAGCGGATTCATGGCGGAAGGCGATTTGGGAAAACAAAAAGCCCTGAGCTTTCGGCTCAGGGCTGCGGTTGAAAGTGACTGTAGGTTCTCGTTATGCAGTCACGCGCCGCCGCCCTGATTCGAGGCGAATCATAATCATGACGGCAATAATGACGGCGCGGACGGACATCGGAATGGCGGGAAGAGAACAACCGCACCGCGCGTTGTCGAGCGCGCAGTCGGTCACGGGGCCCGGGGCAGTTGAAGGGTGAAAGGTGAAGGCTGAAAGAGCCGGACCTCAAACCGTCGTGTCCTATCGCGTGGCCACAACCTCCGCCAGCCACGCGCGGAGGTCGCGGCGCTCGGGAAGGTCGCGCAGCACCCAATCGGGCGAGTGGTTGCGGAACGGGATCGACCGGAAGGTCCACCGGCCCGGCACGCCGGTGCCGCGCAACCAGGTTTCCGTCGCGGCCACGGAGCCCTCGTGGCTGATCCACTGCGGCCGGTCGCCGAGACGGCGCAGGCGCACCAACGCCGCGACACGGTCGGCGCCGGGATAGGGCCAGCGCTCGCTCACGCCGTCGTAGTGGCTGTGGCAGATGAAGCCGCGCCAGAGGGCGGCGACCTCGTCGTCGTGCAGGCCGAGGAAGTTGGCCGCGATGGCCCCGCGCGAGAAGCCGCAGAAAACCAACCGGGCCGGGTCGCCGCCGAAACGCGCCGCGACCTCGCGCACCGTGGCGAGCAGGTAGCGTTTCGTTTCCGCGACGTCGCCCCACCACGTGACGGCGTTGGTCCGGGCCGAGCCGGTCCCGGCCACGAAGGGCAGTGAAATCCAAATGAAGCCCCGGCCGCCGCTCGCGCCATAGCCGAGGCGGCAGCCCTCGGGCGTGCCGTCGGACGTATCGCCGAATTTGTTACGGTAGTTGCCGTTGCCCGGATACTCGACGAGCACGGGCCAGGTTTTCCCCGGGGTCCAATCGGCGGGGAGGTAAACGGTGTGGCGGACAGCGGTGCCTTCCCAGCCGGACGTCGTCGCGAAGACGCGGCGGCCCGGGGCGGGAGCGGCGGACGCGGCCGGCGGCACGACGAGATCCGCGGGTACGGACGCGAGATCGGGCCACGCCGGTGCCGCGGTTTTCGCCGGCGGTTCGGCGGCGGGTGCCGCGGCGGCCAGCGCCCAGACGGCGGCGGCGAGACAGAAACGGCCGAGAGGAAAAATCATGGCGACAGGGGTGGGGCATCAGGTTGATGCGACCGTCGAACCAAGCGGCGGCGGCGGCCATAGGCAATCGGGGAGGGAGCCGCGAACGCGGGCGAAAACACCAGGCCGAGGGCGCGCCGCCGCACGGACCCTCGGCCGAAGCCATGTCCCCGACCATGACGCCGGCTCAGAAGCTGATGGTATTCGAAATGCTCCAGCGGCGCGGCGTGAGATAAACGAAGCGGTAGGGGCGGTTCTGGTCCGCGTCGGTCACGAGCAATTCGTCTTCGCCCAGCGCATTGTCGACGTTGAGCTGGATGCGCCAATCGAGCTTCTTGGCGGTGATCTTGCGGGCGTAGCGGACCATCGCGTTCACGAGGATGTGGCTGCTGCCGTAGATGGGTTTGTTGCGCTGCGACGAATCGTAGCCGAGCACGGTATCGCCGCGGTAATTGGCGCCGGCGCCGAGGCCGAAGCCGGCGAACCGGCTGGTGCGGGAGAAGTTGTAGTTGGTGAAAAGATTGCCGGAATGTTCGCGCAGGCCGCGGCGGATGTTGCCGTTGCCGGCGAGGAGACTGTCGACGATCACGGTGGCGTTCTGCAGGGCGGCGGCGACGGTCGGCGCGGTGAGCGCGGTGCCGGTGCGGTCGAGATCGAGGGCGCCGCGGGCCTCCCAGGTCGCGCGGTGGGCGGCCATGTAGGCGACGGTGCGCGGGGAGACGTTGTCGGTGATCTGTTTCGTCATACTCCAGTTGAACGAGGTGCGCCATTCGGGCGTGATATTGGCGGTGAGTTCGAATTCGTAGCCGTCGCCGGAGAGATCCTGACTGTCGGCATACACGCTGATCTGCCGGCCCGGCTCGCCAAGGGTGCGCCAGATGGCGTTCACGTGGTTGGTCCAGGAGGCGTCGATGCCGACCTGGCGGTTTTGGTCGGTGGTCTCGTACCAGCCGAGGTTGGCGTTGATGCGGTTGCCGAAGAGGCTGAGCTTGATGCCGGCATCCTGGCCTTCGCCGTTGCGGTTGCCGATCAGGTCGCCGCCGATCAGGTCGCTGCGCTGGCTGTTGGGGAGGAAATTGCCCGAGTTGTTGTAGTAAAACGAGAGCCACTTCGTCGCGTGGAACACGCCGCCGTACGTGCGGGTGCTGCCTTCGTTGTAGGTGTAGTTGGCATTGCGCACGCGCTGGCTCCAGACACGCGTGACCGGATCCTGCCGGGCGCCGCCGGAGCCCCAGGCGCGCTGTTTGTCGGTGCGGACGCCGCCCGTGAGCCAGAGGCGTTCTTTCCAGAACGAACTCTGCACGGCGGCCATCATGGAATCGAGCCGCGTCAGTTCGTCGCGCGAGCTGTCGGCATTGCGGACGAAGCCGCTGGTGACGCCTCTTTGGCCGGTGATCGGGTGGAGGCGGATGTCGTGGAGGCCGCGGCGGTCGAGATCGCTCCCCGAGAAATCGAGGTAGGTGCGGCGGACGATGGTGTTGTTGCCCGAGGTGAGATCGTTGGAGTAAACCGCCGGATTGTTGAGCAGGTGCGGCGTGAGATTGCGTTCCGTGAAGTTGCCCGGGGTGAGGTTCTCGTTGTCGCGGCGCGCGAGGAGGGCGGCAAAGCGGTGGCGGCCGAACCATTGGCTGCGCTGGGTGAGGTCGAGCTGGTAGGAGGCGGTGACGCGGTAGTCGTCGCGGATCTGGTTGCGGTTCTCGATCTGCGTGACGCCTTCGACGTAGGAGCGGCCGGCGTTGGGATTGCGGCGGCCGTCGGAGAGAAACACATTGGGATCGCCGCGGAGGGCGATGCCGTCGAACACGATCGGGCGCACGGTGTAGCGGCGTTCGTGCTGCCGGTTGTACGCGGCTTCGAGGTCGAGGTTCTCGAGCAGGCGCTGTTCGATGAAGATCGCGTAGTTGTAGAACGATTGGTCGGTCCCGAAGGCAGGGCCGGCGAGGTTCGAGCGGCGGGGCAGGAGAGTTTCGTCGGTGATGGCGATGGGGTTGTTGGCCAAGCCGATCGCGACGGGGCCGCTGTTCGAGATCCGGCCGCCGAAGTACGAGAGGGGGCCGAGGCCCGACGCCGGGTCGTAGACCATGGCGCGCGAGGAGTTGTTGGCGGTGCCGGCGACCGCCGCGCCGTAGGTCTGCGAAAGCGGCGAGCCGGCGTTGAGCCAGGGGCTGATGCGGTCGGCGGCGGGCCAGGGCTGCGCTTTGTTTTCCTTGATGTCGGAGTACTCCGAATCGAGGCGCACGGTGGTGTTGCGGAACGGGCGGAAGGTCACCGCGAGGGCGCCGCCGAGGCGGTCCTGGTATTCGAAGTCGCGCCAGGATTTCTTGTCCTGCCAGACGCCGTTGACGCGGAGCGCGAGCTTTTTGCCGAGCGTGCGGTTGACGTCGAGCGTGGCGCGCGTGTCGTCCCAGCTCGCGACGCGGGCCTGCACCTCGGTGCGGTCCCGGCCAAGGCGCGCCTGCTTGGTGGTGGTGTTGACGATGCCGCCGGGGCCGCCGACGCCGAAGAGGATGGAGTTGGGGCCGCGGGAAAAATCGAGGCGCTCGACGTTGTAGCTGTCGTGCGCGCCGAACCAGCCGAAGTAATTCCGGCCGAGCGAAGCGCCGACGAAGCCGCGCATCTGGATGACGAGATCGTTGCTGTAGAGACCGTTGCCGGTGAAGTCGGAGAAATCCTTCTCGGTGTTGAGGCCGTAGCCCAGGGCTTCGGTGACGTTGACCGCGCCGATATCGATGAGGAATTCGCGCGTCATCACGGAGATGGCGGCGGGAGTGTCGCGGAGGTCGGTGTTGAGGCGGCTGCCGGCGAGCGTGCTGGTGGCGGCGTAGCCGGTGTCGGTGTCGGTCTGCACGACAAACGGCGAGAGTTTGACGGTCTGGTCTTCGGGCGCGGGAGCGGAGCCGGGGGCGGCGGCTTGGCCGTGGAGTTGCGGGGCAAGGGCGAAGGCGAGGAGGCTCGCGAGTTGGCCGAGGGGGTGCTTGGGTTTCATCGGAATGACGGGGGTGAAATCGGGATCGGCGGCCGGGGGCGAGGCGCGCCGCCGGAGCAGCAACGCCCCGGTGCGGTCGTCGCGGGCGGCGACGATGTCGGTGCCGCGAAACATCCGCGCGAGCGCGTCGAGCGGGGCGAACCGGCCTCGCACGGCGCGCGTCCGCACGCCGGCCAGGATCTCGCCGGGGTAAATCAGCAACCCGCCCGCCTGACGGTTGAAATGCGCCAGCGCCGCCACGGCCTCGCCGGCCGGAATTTCAAAGGGCTGCACAGCGGCAGCCGCGGCGGGCGCGGAAACCGCCGAGGCAGCAGCCGTCTGCCCGGAGAGCCCGGGAGCAATGAGGAGGGGGAACAGCAAGACGAGGAGTTGGGGGATACCGGGCCGCAAGGGATCGGACGGACGGCCAAACTTACAACGCGCGAGACGTTCGATCTGACAATTACGGCCCGGAAAAACGCCAAAAAAATTCCGGCGGTCCCGCGCGCCCTTGCCTTTCGCGTCGCCGCACCTAGTCGAAACGGAGCCCCCGCCGGGTCCGTCGCCCCCAATGCCCCCGTCCAACTCCGATCACGCGCAGTGGTTCGCCGAGGAAGTGCAACCCTGCGAGCCCACACTCCGCGCCTACCTCCAGCGGCGCTTTCCCACGCTGGGCGAGGTCGACGACGTGCTGCAGGAGTCGTATCTGAAACTGCTCCGCCGGCGCACCGCGGGAAATTTCCGTTTTGCGCGCGGGACGCTGTTCACCGTGGCGCGCAATCTCGCGCTGGATATCTTCCGGCGTCGCCGGAGCGCGCCGTTTGTCGCCGCGGCCGGCGGCGAGATGCCGCAGGTGGCGTCCGAATCGCCCGGAATCGCCGAGACCGCGTGTCTCGACCAGGAACTCGCGTTGTTGGCCGAGGCCATGGCGACGTTGCCGCCGCAGTGCCGCGAGGTGCTGACGTTGCGGAAATTCCACGGGCTTTCGCACCGGGAGATTTCCCGCCGCCTCGGGCTCCCGGAGCGCCGGGTGAATTACCAAGTCGGCAACGGGATCCGTCGCTGTGCGGACTATCTGCAGGCGCGCGGGGTCGAGCGGCCGGCCCGGGGGGCCGCTCGATGAGCGCCCGCCGACCCGGCAGCGTCGACGACCAGGCGGCCGCGTGGCTGGGCGCGCGCGACGGCGGCCTAAGCGACACGCAGCAGGCCGACTTCGAGCGCTGGCTGCTCGCGGATCGCCGGCATGCGGACGCATTTGCGCGGCTCGAGCGCTGCTCGCAAGCGCTGGACCGGCTGGCGGACCTGCAGCCGGAACGGAGCGTGGAACGCCGCCACCGGCCGGGTTGGCGGTGGCCGGCGCTCGCGCTCGCGGCGGCCGCGGCGCTGGCCGTCGGGACATTCTTCGGCTGGCGCAGTCCGGCGCCGCGGGATTTCGCCCACGTCGCGGCCACCGCGGCCGGCACGGCGCGCACGGTGCCGTTGCCCGACGGCTCGGAGATCGTGCTGAACGCGGACAGCGAGGTGGCGGTCGCCTACGGATCGGCCGCACGGGCGGTCGACCTCGTGCGCGGCGAAGCCCATTTCAAGGTGGCGCCGGAGGCACGGCGCCCGTTCACCGTGCGGATCGGCGGGGTGGCGGTGCGAGCGGTCGGCACGGCATTCAACCTCCGGCGGCACGCCGACACCGTGGAGGTGCTCGTGACGCACGGCCGCGTCGATGTGCAGGAGACGCGCGACGGCCGGTCGCTGCTCGGCGGAGCCGCGGCGGCAACGGCCGATCCTCCGGTGCTGGTCGCGGGCCAGCTGATGGTCGTGAGCGGGATCGCCGCGACCGCCGCGTCTCGTCCCGTGCCGACGCCCCCCGAAACGGTGGCCGCGCCCGAAATGGAACGCCGCCTCGCCTGGCGGGAGCAACGGCTCGAGCTCGGGCCCACGCCGCTGGCGCAACTCGTGGCCGAATTCAACCGCACCAGCCCGCGCCGGCTCGTGGTTGCCGATCCGGCAATCGCGCAGCTCAGCGTAGGCGGCGCTTTCCGGATCGGCGATGCGGAGACCCTCGTGCAACTGCTCGAGACCAACTTCGACCTCGCGGCGGAACGGCGCGGCAACGAGATCTGGTTGCGCCGCGCGGCGCCGGCCCGTCCGCCGGGGCCGCGGAATTGAGCCCGCCCTTCGGCGCCGGCAGACCGCGGCGGCCGCGGGCCGCTACGCGATGAGATCTTTGACGACTTCGCCGGCGATGCCGGTGAGGCGGACGTCGAGGCCCTGGAACTTCGTGTTGAGCCGGCGGTGGTCGACGCCCATGAGGGCGAGCATCGTGGCGTGCAGGTCGTGCACGGAGACGACGCGGTCGACGGCCTTGTAGCCGAGTTCGTCGGTGGCGCCGTAGACTTGGCCGGCCTTCACGCCGCCGCCGGCCATGAAGACACTGAACCCGAGGATATGGTGGTCGCGGCCGGTGCCCTGCCCCATCGGTGTGCGGCCGAATTCGCCGCCCCAGAGAATCAACGTGTCGTCGAGCATGCCGCGTTGCTTCAGGTCCTTGATCAGGGCGGCGGTGGCCTGGTCGACTTCCTTGGCGCCGGCCTTCATGCCAGGCTCGAGGTCGCCGTGGTGGTCCCAGGCGCGGTGATACAACTGGATCATGCGCACGCCGCGTTCGGCGAGGCGGCGGGCGAGCAAGCAATTCGACGCGTAGCTGCCGTCGCCCGGCTCCTTGATGCCGTAAAGATCGAGCATGGCCTGGGACTCGTTTTTGAAATCGGTGAGCTCGGGCACGCTGCTCTGCATCTTGAACGCCATCTCGTACTGGGCGATGCGGGTCGCGATTTCGGGATCGGCCCTTTCTTCGGCAAGGAGACCGTTCATGCGCTTGATCTCCTCGACGACGAGCCGCTGCGTACTTTGGCACACGCCGTCGGGATTGCCGACGTAGTGGACGGCGTCGCCGCGGGACTGGAACTGGATGCCTTGGAACCGGCTCGGCAGCACGCCGCTCGACCATTGCCGCGCGGAAATCGGCTGGAGGCCGAATTTGCCCTGGGAATTGAGCACGATGAACCCGGGCAGATCCTGCGTCTCGGCGCCGAGGCCGTAGAGCAGCCACGAGCCCATGCTGGGCCGGCCCTTGATGATGGAGCCGGTGTTCATGAACGCGTGCGCGGTGTCGTGGTTGATCTGCTCGGTTTGCATCGAGCGGACGACGCAGAGGTCGTCGGCCACGGTGGCGAGGTGCGGGAACAGTTCGCTGATCTCGATGCCGGCCCGGCCGTGGCGGGCGAAGTTCGTGAAGCTGCCCCGGGCCTTGAGCACGGTGTTCTGCAACTGCGCGAGTTGCTGGCCCTTGGTGAAGGATTCGGGAAACGGCTGGCCGTCGAGGGCCTTGAGCTGCGGTTTCCAATCGAAGGTCTCGAGCTGCGAGGGACCGCCGGCCATGCAGAGGAAAATCACGCGCTTGGCGCGCACGGGGAAATGGGACTCGCGCAGGGCGCCGTTCCAGCCCGGCGGCAAGTTCGCGGGCGCGGCGCCGGCGGCGGCTAGTTTCTGCTGCAGCAACGCGAACGCGATGCCGCCGAGGCCGTAGGCGCTCTGGGTGAGGAAGGTGCGGCGGTTGACGCTGCGGGCGTGGGTGGCGGGATCGAAGGAAGACATTGCAATAATCAACCCGGAGTTCGGGGTTCGGAGTTTGGAGTTCGGAGCCGGCGCGGCTTCGCCGCTTCAGTAGCGCGTGATGACCTCGTGGGTGTTGAGGAGGACGCGGGCGACGCTGGTCCACGCGGCGAGTTCGGCGGGATCGCCGGCGGGCGCGGGGGCGAGGCCGACGGCGAGGACCTTCTGCGCGTCGGCGACATTGGCGCGGTAGTGGTCGCGCTGGGCGGCCAGCATCGCGGTCAGGGCGGTGCGTTCGACGGGTTTCGGCGCGCGCGCGAGCGCGAGCCGGAACGCTTCGGTGAGGCGCGCGGGATCGGTGGTGGCGGCGGCGTGGACGCGCGCGGCGAAGAGCTTGGCGGCTTCGACGAAGGTCGGATCGTTGAGCAACGTAAGGGCCTGCTGGGGCGTGTTGCTGACGACGCGCTGGGCGGCGCACTCGTCGCGCGCGGGGGCGTCGAAGTTGGCCAGCATCGGGTGGAGAAAGGTCCGCTGCCAGTGCATGTAGACGCCGCGGCGCCACTGGGCCTCGGCGCCGCTGGCGACGTAGCTGCGATCCGGAAACTGGAGGGCGGCGTAGTAACCGTCGGGCTGATACGGCGCGGCGCTGGGGCCGCCCACATCGCGGAGATCGAGGCGGCCGGCGATGAAGAGGGCGTTGTCGCGGACGAATTCCGCCTCGAGGCGGCGCGGGTTTTGCGAGGCGAGCAGGCGGTTGGCCGGATCGGTCTCGCGCAGCTCGGGCCGGAGGTGGCTGCTCTGGCGGTAGGTGTGGCTCGTGACGATGAGCCGGATCAGGTGGCGCAGGTCCCAGCCTTTTTCCCGGAACTCGACGGCGAGCCAGTCGAGCAATTCGGGGTGCGACGGCAGTTCGCCCTGCGAGCCGAGGTCGTCGACGACGGCGCTGAGGCCGGTGCCGAAGAAGAGCGCCCAGAGCCGGTTGGTGACGGCGCGGGCGGTGATCGGATTGGCGTCGGACATGAGCCAGCGCGCGAGGTCGAGGCGCGTGAGGCGTTTCTCCGGCGTGCTCTCGACGCGGCCTGGGAGGAAACTCGGCGTGGCGGGCAGCACAAGCGGGCCGGATTCGTCCTGCCAGTTGCCGCGGGCCAAGACGCGCACCGGCAACGGCTCGGTCGCTTCGGTGACCATGCTCCAGGCGCGGCCGTTGCGCGTGTCGCGGAGTTCGGCGGCGACGCGGTGGTAGGACACGATCGCGGCGGAATCTTCCGCGGTGCCCAGGCGCCAGGATTCAAGAAGCAGCTCGCGTTGCGCGGGAGCGGGCGCGGCGGCCTTGAGCGCGGCCACCAAGGCGGCGGAGGCGGTCTCGAGGGGACGGGCGGCGGCGAGCGCGGTGAAGCCGACGCGGAAGGCCAGGGCGGCATCGCCGCCGAGGGTGACCTGCAGGGTCTCGCCAGCCGCGAGGGTCAGCGGCTCGCGCAGGAGCCAGACCGCGGCGAGCGGCTCGGTCGGGCGCAGCGGCGGGAGTTTCCAGCCGCCGGTCACGCCGTGCAATTCCGTGCCGTTGATGTAGCGGGGCGACTTGGCGGTGGCCTCGGCGAAGGCGAAGGCGAGTTTGCGCTCCTTGCCGTCGGGGCCGCGCACGGCGGCGGCGAGGGTGACAGCGCCGCGGGCCATGGCTTTCTCGAAAGGCAGGTCGCCGACGGGATCGCCGGGCAACTCGAGCCGCAGGGCGGCGACCGGGCCCGGCAATTCCGCGAACCCGAGACGCAGGTTTTCCTGGCGGGCGAATTTCTGGCCGAGGGCAACGGTGCCGTCGGCGGCGACGGTCGCGGGGCGGTTGGCGACGGGTTTGCCGGCGCGCACGACGGCGGCCGCGGGGACGGGGAATTCCCAGCCGGCCGGCACGGCGGCGAGGCGGGCGCGGGCGGCCTCGGACCAGGCGGCGAAACGCGCGCCGGCCGCGGCGTCGGCGGGCGGGGCGCGCAGGGCGGCGACCTGCGCGCGGAGGGCGGCTTCGGCGCGGTCGCGGCGGGCGGCGAGGTAGGGGCTGTCGACCTCGATTTCGGGCGGGAAAGGGAAGTCGTTGTTGAAGCCGGCGAGCTCGGGATTCTTGGTGTAGCCGTAATCCGAATACACGCCCCACTGTTTCACATCGGCGAAGAAGGACTGCAGTTCGTAGAAGTCCTTCGCCTTGATGGGGTCGAATTTGTGGTCGTGGCATTCGGCGCAGCCGAAGGTGCTGCCGAACCAGGCGGCGGCGACGGAGCGCACGCGTTCGGCGCCGTACTTCGCGAGGTACTCCTGCGGCTGGGCGCCGCCCTCGCGGGTCATCATGTTGAGGCGGTTGTAGCCGGTGGCGACGCGCTGTTCGACGGTCGGCGCCGGGAGGAGGTCGCCGGCGAGCTGTTCGACCGTGAAGCGGTCGAAGGGCAGATTGCGGTTGAAGGCGCCGATGACGTAGTCGCGGTACGGGAAGATGCGCTGGTTCTGGTCGCCGTGGAAACCGACGGTGTCGCTGAACCGCGCGATATCGAGCCACCAGACGGCGAGACGTTCGCCGTGTTGCGGCGAGGCGAGCAGGCGGTCGACGGCGGCGCGGTAGGCGGCGTCGGGATCGCGGGCGGAGGCGGCGACGAAGGCATCGACCTCGGCCGGCGTCGGCGGCAGGCCGGTGAGATCGAGGGAGAGGCGGCGCAGCAGGGCGGCGGGTTCGGCGGCGGGCGACGGGGCGAGTTGTTTTTCCGCGAGGCGGGCCTGGACGAAGGCGTCGAGGGGATTGCGGATGGCGGATTGGGGATGGCGGATTGAAGGAACGGCGGGGCGGACGAGGGGGGCGTAGGCCCAATGCGGTTCGTAGACGGCGCCTTCGGCGACCCAGCGGCGGAGGAGCTCTTTTTGTTTCGGCGTGAGCGTCTTGTGGGCTTCGTCCGGCGGCATCGGGTCGAGGGCATCGGTGATACGGAGGATGATTTCGCTCTCGTCGGGTTTGCCGGGCACGATGGGCACGACGCCGTTTTTCGTGGGCTTGAGGGCGTCGTCGCGGAGATCGAGCCGCAGGCCGGCCTCGCGGGTCTTGGCGTCGAAGCCGTGGCAATGGAAGCACGTATCCGACATGATGGGACGGATATCGCGGTTGAAGGAAACCTTCGGTTCGGCGGCCCCGGCAAACGCGACGGGCAACAGGGCGGAGGCGGCAAACAGGCAGCGCAGCGAGGTGGTCATGCGGTGGGTGAAAGGGTGGCGGAAGGAGACCCGGGCTGAAGCTCCGGGCTACGCGGGCTACGTGGGCTACGCGATGAAGGTGTAGTCGTAGGGCGCGCGCATTTCGCGGCGCACGTAGCGGTTGGCCTCGCCGGCGTGGGCGCCGACGAATTTTTCGGCGGTACCGTCCCAGGTGAGACTGCGGCCCGTGCGCAGCGAGATCGCGCCGAGGTGGCACATGGTGGCGGAGCGGTGGCCGGTCTCGACGTCGCAGATCGGATCTTTCCGCGAGCGCACGCAGGCGAAGAAGTTTTCCATGTGATTTTTGCTCTCGTAGAGCCGGACCGCGTTTTCCGGCAGCGGCAATTTCAGGATTTCCGGATCGCTGGCCTTGATGCCGTCGCGATTGACCCAGATCCAACCGGCGGAGCCTTCGAAACGGATGCCGTTGCGCTGGCCGTCGGCGTTCACCTTGGCGCCGTAGATGCTGTCGTCGCGGGTGGTGAAGATGTTGAGCCGCGTGCCGTCGGCGTAGGTGTAGTTGACCTCGTATTCGCTGATGGCGTCGTAGCCGCCGGGAATCGGCGCGGCGAGAATGCGGGACGCGACTTCGCGGGGGGCGACCTGGCCGATCGCCCAGTAGGCGATGTCGTTGTGGTGGGCGCCCCAGTCGGTCATGGTGCCGCCGGAGTAATCGTACCAAAAGCGGAAGGTGCGGAGGCAGCGTTCCTTCATGTACGCGACCTTGGGCGCGGGCCCGAGCCAGTAGTCCCAGTTCAACGTTTCGGGAATGGCCGCGGTCTTGAAGGGGCCCTCGCGCAGCCCCGCGGGCAGCCAGACATTGGCGCCCCGCAATTTGCCGATGCGCCCGTTGCGCACGAATTCGCAGGCCTGGCGGAAACGCTGCGAGCTGCGCTGCTGCGTGCCGGTTTGGAGAACGATGCCGCTTTCGCGCACGGCGCGCACGAGCACGCGGCCTTCGTCGATCGTCAACGTGAGCGGTTTCTCGGCGTAGACATCTTTGCCGGCGCGGGCGGCGCCGAGGTTGACGAGGGTGTGCCAGTGGTCGGGCGTGCCGTTGACGAGGACGTGGATATCGTCGCGTTCGAGCAGGCGGCGGAAGTCGGACACGATCTCCGGCTTGCGGCCGTCGACGGCGAGGCGGTCGGCGGCCTTGGCGGCCTGGGCGGAGTCGACATCGCAGACGGCGAGCACGTTGCCGTGGGCGGCGGCCATGAGGGCGACGTTGGTACCTTGGCCGCCACAGCCGACGAGGGCGATGCCGGGGCGGTCGTTGGGCCCGAGGCGGCGGGCGGCGCGCGGCATCGGTTTCAAGGCCGGACCGGCGGTTTGGCAGCCGGCCAGACCGGCGACGACGGCAGCGGCGGCGCCTTGTTGCAGAAAGGCGCGGCGGGAGAAGCGGGGTGTCTTCATACGGGCGAAAAAGGGGACGCGGCCGGGGCGGAAGGCGGGGAAAATGCGCTGAGCAAAGCCGGACGCAACGTGGGTGGGACGATTCCGCGCGTCAAAGGTGATCTAGGTGGCAGGCCGACGCGGGCGTTTCTTGCGGTCCGCGGCCGATGCGTTCAGTTCCGACGCACCGCCATGGCCGATCCCACCCTGCCCCGTCTCCGACTGCTCGCCACGGGCGGCACCATTGCGGGGGCGCAGACCAGTCCGGCGCAGCGCGGCTACCGGGCCGCGGCATTTTCGATGGAGGCGTTGCTGGCGGCGGTGCCGCAGGTCGCGGCGCTGGCGCAGCTCGAGGTTGAGCAGGTGGCCGCGCTCGGGTCGCAGGACATGGACGAGGCGACGTGGCTGAAGCTCGCGGCGCGCACGCAGGCGGCGCTGGACGACGACGGCATCGCGGGGGCCGTGATCACGCACGGCACGGACACGATGGAAGAGACGGCGTTTTTCCTGAATCTTACGGTGCGGTCGGAGAAGCCCGTGGTGCTCGTCGGCGCGATGCGGCCGGCGACGGCGATCAGCGCGGACGGGCCGATGAATCTGTACAACGCGATCGCGGTCGCGGCCCAGCCGGCGGGGCGCGGGCGCGGCGTGCTGGTGGTGGCCAACGACGAGATCCATTTCGCGCGCGAAGTCGCCAAGACCAACACGACGCAGGTCGGCACGTTTCGCGCCACGCACCGCGGGCTGGCCGGACTCGTCAACGCCGGCCGCCTCCATCTTTACGGGCCGCCCGTGCGCCGGCACACGTGGCACTCGGAGTTCGGTTTGGCCGGCGTGACGGCGCTGCCGCGGGTCGAGATCGTGTATGCGTACGCGGGCATGGGGCGCGACCTCGTGGACGCCGCGGTGCGGGCGGGAGCGCGCGGGCTGGTGATCGCGGGCGTGGGCGACGGCAACGTCGGCGCCGCGGCGCTCGCGGCCTGCGCCGAGGCGGCGAAGGCGGGGGTCGCGGTCGTGCGCGCGTCGCGCACGGGCGGCGGCGTGGTCGAGCGCAACATCGAGATCGACGACGACGCGCTCGGGTTTGTCGCGGCGGACGAACTCAACCCGGCGAAGGCGCGCGTGCTGCTGCAGCTCGGGCTGACGCGGACGCGCGAGCCGCGGGCGTTGCAGGAATTGTTTTTCACGTATTAGGCCCGGCGGGCCGGGCCGGTTGAAAGGTGAAGGTTGAAAGTTGAAAGATCGGAACCAAGGCGACGAATTGCCGAAGTCCAAGGCGCGCGGCCGATCCCGTTTTTCCAATTTATGAATTTTGCTGAGCTGCCGATCCGATGAGTGCCACGGTTTTCACGTTGCCCGTTTGGTTCGATCTCGGGGCGGTGTTTGCCTTCGCGCTGACCGGGGCGCTGGCGGGCATCCGGCGCGGGTACGATATTGTGGGCGTGTTCTTCCTCGCGCTGGTGTCGAGCATCGGCGGCGGGTTGATCCGCGACGGCGTGTTCATTCCGAACGGGGCGGCGACGCCGTTGCTCACGGATGCGCGTTACATCCAGGTGATTGTCGCGGCGACGATCACGGGCGCGCTCTTCGGGCAGCATGTGAAACGGTTTCACCGCGTCGTCGCGCTGATCGATGCGCTTGGGCTCGGCGCGTACGCGGCCTTCGGCACGCAGAAGGCGCTGCTCGCGGGCTTGTCGGTGCCGGCGGCGGTGCTGGTCGGCGTGATCAACGCGGCGGGCGGCGGTTTGCTCCGCGACATCATCGTGCGCGAGGAGCCGCTCGTCTTCAAACCGGGGCAATTCTACGTGCTCACCGCGGTGGCCGGGGCGGTGGTTTTCGTTTTCCTGAGCGTGCACCTGAACCTCGAACCCACGCCGGCGGCCTTCGCGGCGATCGCGTTCACCTTCGCCTTCCGGGTGCTGACGATCATCTTCAACTGGCGCACGGCGGCGGTGGCCGCGCCGGAAACGGAAACGAAAGCCTAGCTTTCGTTTCCGTTTCCGGGGAGTTCTGGGTTTTGGGTTTTGAGTTTTGGGTTATGGGGGACGGCGCGGAGTTCGGAGTTCGGAGTTCGGAGTTCGGAGTTCGGAGTTCGGAGTTCGGAGTTGAGGAAAGGGGAATTCGGGATTCCGGATTCCGGTTTCCGGTCTCCGCATTCCGGTTTCGGAACATTCCGCAATCCGCGATCCGCAATCCCCAATTACATTCACCTCTTCGGGTCCGACTCGTAGCCGCGTTCGGTCCGGGCCCATTGGGCGAGGGTGAGGCGGTGGATCTTGGCGTTGTGGCGGACGTCGACGGGGAAGACGGGGCGGAAATAGAAGATCTTGATGCCGGCGGTGTGCGCATGCGCGGCGCCGAGGGCGCGGAGTTCGCGGGCGAAGGCGCGGGCCTCGGCCGAGGTCGGTTCCGGGGCCTCGACGACGAGCGCGGCGCGCAGGCGGCCCGGTTCGCCGACGCCGATCAGGGCGCAGCGCGTCACACGCGGATGCCGGCGGAAGACCTGTTCGCAGGGCTCGGTGTACAAGGTGCCCGCCGCCGTCACCACGCGCTCGGCCTGGCGGCCGCAGAACCAGAGGCGGCCGGATTCGTCGCGGAAGCCGCAATCGCCCAGGCGATGCCACAGGCCCGTCGTCGCGCCGGGCGCGGCGGCGATCTTCGCGCGGGCCGTCGCCTCGGGTTGGGCATCGTAGGCTTTGGTGACCACGGGGCCGCGCACGATGAATTCGCCGATCTCGCCGGCGGGGACTTCGGTGAAATCGTTTTCCGTGGCGATCGGTGCATCGGTGACGGCGATGACCTTGACGTCGACGCCCGGCACGGGGCGGCCGACGCAGGCGCCGCGGACGGAATCGGCGTCGATCTCGGCCGCGGAAACGGAGGCGACGGGCAACGCCTCGGTCGCGCCGTACGGGCTGTGCAATTGGCCGGCGGGCAGAAACGCGCGGGAGCTTTCCCAGAGTGCGGCGGGCACGGCGGCGCCGGCGCAGAGCACGCGGCGGAGCGAGGGCAGCACGATGTTTTCCCGCCGGCAGTGGTCGCCGATTTTGCGCCACAGCGTGGGTGAGCCGAAGGAGTTGGTGACGTTTTCCTGGCGGATGGCCTGGACGATGTGCGCCGGGTTGAAGGCGGCGGGGCGGCTCGGATCGATTTCCGGCACGACGGTGGTCATGCCGAGCGCGGGATTGAAGAGCGCGAAAATCGGCAGGAGCGGCAGGTCGATCTCGCCGGGCTCGATGCGGTAGGTTTCGCGGATCAGGCGGACCTGCGCGTCGAACATGCCGTGTTCGTAACGCACGCCCTTCGGGGCGCCGGTGGATCCCGAGGTGAAGAGAATCGCAGCGAGTTCGTCGGCCGCACTGGCCGCGAGCGGAACGGCGGCGGCGGCGGCTCCGGGGGCCGAGAGCCGGGCGGTGAGCGAACCGCTGGCGGCGACGCGGACCTTGACGGAACGGAAAGGCCCGCGGAAAAGCCGGCTGATCAGGCGCGCGAGCGGAATGCCGACGAGGGCGGACGGCTGGGAGTGCGCGACGCAGGTGAGGAAACTTTTCCGGCCCATGCCGGGGTCGATGACGACGGGGACGGCGCCGATCCGGAAGAGCGCGAAGACCGAGGCGATCAACGGCAGGCCTTGGCGGACCATGACGAGGGTGCGGTCGCCGCGACCGATGCCGGCGGCGGCGAGGCGCGCGGACCAGGCGGCGACCTCGGCGTCGAGTTCCGCAAAGTTCAACGCGAGGTAATCGATGTCGCCGCCGCGGGAGCGTCCGCGCGGGACCTTCAGCGCCGCCCGCTGCGGCTGGGCCGCGGCCATGAGGCCGAGATGGCGGGCGATGTTGGCGTTGGGGACGGACATGAAGGCCGCGCGAGTGACTCAGCGGCGGCCCGCGGTTGAAAGGTGAAAGTGGCGGGACCTTTCCGCGGCGCGGCCCGCCCCGGACACTCCGGCCGCTCAGCTGACGATGCCGAGCGGCTGCGCCGTTTCCCAGGCGCCGCGGGTGAAATCCGGGATTTCGGCCGGCATGCCGCCCTGCGCGACGGATTGCTCGCTGAGCGGGCCGACGACGCTCCAGGCCGCGGCGTCGTAAACATTCTGATCGAGCGGCAGACCCTCGCGCAGGCACTGGATGATCCGGTAACGCATCACGAAATCCATGCCGCCGTGGCCGCGGGCGGTTTCGCCGAGATTTTTGGCGACGTCCGCGACCTTGGTCCAAAGCGGATGTTCGAACTCGGCGCGGTACTTGGCCAACGCTTCCGCGGAGTCTTCCCAGGTGTGGTCCTTGGGGCTGCGGCCCTCGATGTACACGCGGTCGGGGAAACCCGAATACAGGCCGCGGGTGCCCTGGATCAGATTGTGCCGCGAGTAGGGCCGCGGGCTGGTGGTGTTGTGCTGGAGCAGAATCGTGCGGCCGCGGGCGGTCTTGATGATGGAGGTGTTGATGTCGCCGCAGACATAGTTCGCGGTGCGGCGGGGATGGCCGGCGGGGAAATTCTTTTCCGCGTAATCGGGCAGACCGAGCGACGGGCTGCTGAGGGAAACGATCCGGGCGAAACGGTCGCCGCGGTTGATGTTCATGTACTGTGCGACGGGGCCGAGACCGTGGGTGGTGTAGAGGTTGCCGTCGCGTTTTTCGTGTTCCGGGATGCGCCAGCTGCCGGTGCCGTGGACGAGTTGCTTCGACTGGAAACGCAGGTCGTGGAGGTACGAGGCCTCGCCGTGGAGCAGTTCGCCGAAAACGCCCGCGCGGCACATGCGCAGGACCATCAGTTCCTCGCGGCCGTAGTTCACGTTTTCCAGCATCATGCAGTGGCGCTGCGTGGCCTCGGCGGTGTCGACGAGTTGCCAGCATTCCGCGACCGTGATGGCGGCCGGCACCTCGATGAAGGCGTGTTTGCCCGCGCGCATCGTGGCGAGGGCCATGGGCGTGTGGTCGCGCCACGGCGTGCAGATGAAGACGGCGTCGAGATCGTCGCGCGCGAGCAGGCGCTTGTAGTCCTCGGGACCGTTGCCGAACGCGGCGGGGGCGGGCTTCTTCGCTTTCGCGACGTTGTCCAGGGCGCGCTTGAGGCTCGGGGCGTGCGGGTCGCAGACGGCGCGGACCTCGCAGCCCTCGAGGGCGAGCAATTCGCGCAACGTGCCGCCGCCGCGGGCGCCGAGGCCGATGACGGCGCAGCGGACCAGGTCGAGTTGGGGAGCGCGCAGACCCATGACGCTGCGGCCGGCGCGGGGCGGCACGGCGGGGGCGGCCGGAGCCGCGGCGCCGCGGGCGGGGGTGCCGGCGAGCGCGAGCGACGCGGCGCCGGCGGTGGAAACGGTCTTGAGGAAATCGCGGCGGGAGAAACGGGCCATGGCGGGGGCGGGGTTCAGGGTTGCGCTTGCGGCAATTGCGCGCGGACGGCGGCGACGACCGCCTCGGCGAGGCCGGCGGAACCGGCGGGGGTGAAGTGGACGTTGTTGGGCCGTTGCCAGGCGGCGAGCTGCGGCAGCACGGCGGCGTGGAGGTCGTTCACGGCGACGCCGAGTTCGCGCATGACGCGGACGGCGGCGGTGTTGTAGGCGAGTTCGTCGCGGGCGACGCGGCCCTGGGATTTTTCCGGGACCGGCGTGGTGGTGGCGAAGACGAGTTTCGCGCCGGTGCGGCGGAGGCGGGCGACGAGTTCGCGGAGATTGGCTTCGTAGGCGGCGACGGGCGCGACCTGTTTGCCCTGGTCGGGCGGGACGTATTTGCCGGCGGCGTCGAGGTACTTGAGATCGTGGAGGCCGAAGTTGAAGTGGATGACGTCCCACTTTCCGGTCCCGAGCCATTTGTCCAGGGAACGCAGGCCGCGGGCGGTCTCGCCGCAGTTTTCCGCGGGGCGGTGGACGTTGGCGGCGCCCTGGAGCGCGGCGCGGACGCCGAGGGTGTAGCCGAGCGAGATGGAGTCGCCGAGCAGGAGCACGCGGGGCAGGCCCGGCGTATCCACAATCTGGGCATATGCGGGATCGGGGGCTTTCGGGGCGGCGGCTTTTTTCTTCGGCGCGGTTTGCTGGGCGAGCGCGGCGGTGCCGAGCACGGCACCGAGGAGCAGCATGAAGAACGGGGATTTCATCGGGGTAAAGGGACGGGGCCGCACGGAGCCGGAGGCGGACGTCGGCGGGACGACTTACTCCATCCGGTCGGCGCGGACGGCGCCGCCGGGGCCGCCGGCCGCGACGTCGGCGGCGGGCGCGGCGGGTTTCGCAAAGATCGAGGCCCAGACGCGGGAGACGTAGTCGCGCAGATCGTCGAGCACGACGTAGAAGAGCGGGACGATGAGGAGCGTGAGCAGCGTGGAGGCGACGAGGCCGCCGATCATGGTGCGGCCGAGCGGGGAGTAGGCCATGCCGACGACCTTGGAGGTGCCGACGGCCATCGGAATGAGGCCGCAGACGGTGGTCATGGTCGTCATCATGATGGGGCGGAAACGGTGTTTGCCGGCCTCGACGAGGGCTTCGAAGCGCGGCTTGCCCTCGGCGCGGAGGCGGTTGGCCATGTCGACGAGGACGATCGCGTTGTTCACGACGACGCCGACGAGAATCACGATCCCGATGCGGGCCATCATATCGAGGGGCGTCTCGGTGAGGTAGAGCGTCCACACGACGCCGAGGTAGGCGAAGGGCACGGCGATGATGACGGCGAGGGGCAGGACGAAGGATTCGAAAAGCAGGCCCATCAGGAGAAACACGAAGGTGACGGCGAGCGCCCCGGCGAACATCATCGCTTTCTCCTGTTCCGAGGCGGCGCGGAATTCGCGGCCCTTGTCCCAGCGGTAGCCGCGGGGCATTTCGAAATCGGCGAGGGCCTTGTCGACGGCCTCGAAGAGCCGGCGCGAGTCGGCGCGCGGGGCGCGGGCGGTGATTTGCAGCATGGTCTGCCGGGCCTCGCGGCGGATCTGGCCGAGGGTGCGGGAAACGTTGAGATCGGCGAGGGTCTCGAGGGGCACCTCGATGCCGGTGTCGGTGCGGAACGTCATGCTGCGCACGTCGTCGAGTCCCGCGCGGTCGGCTTCGCCGAGCTGGGCGAAGATGCGGAGTTCGCGGCCGTCGGGGCCGGGGAAGCGGCCGACTTCCTGGCCGCGCATGGTGTAGCCGATGCCGCTGGAGACGGCGCGGGGGTCGACGCCGAGGCGCCGGGCGCGGTCGCGGTCGAGCTGGACCTGGAGTTCCTGGCCACCGCGCTCGGAGTCGATGTCGACGGCGACGAGGCCGGGGATGGCGCGGAGGCGGCGGACGACTTCCTCGGCGAGGCCGAGCAGTGTGCCGGTGTCTTCGCCGTAGAGGTTGACCGACATGCCGGCGTCGGGGGTGCCGCCGCCGCCGGCCGCGCGGCCGCGGTGGACGATGCCGGCGGGCAATTTGAACTTTTCGCGGAAGTCGGCCTCGATGTCGTTGCGGTCCATGGGCGGCGGCGGCGGCGCCCAGCCGAAGAGGCCGCCGACGCGGCGGACGAGATCGGTGCGGATGAAGGAATTCCAGCCGCTGACGTACCATTGGGTGCCGGCGTTGTCGCGGAGGCGGATCTGGATGCGGCCGTTGTTGTAGGTGAAGCGGGTCTCGATGCGGTCGAAATTGTAGCGCGCGGCGTTGGCGGCGAGGAAGGTCTCGACCTCGGTGAAGAAGGCGTCGGCGCGTTCCAGCGAGCCGCCCGAGGGCAGTTCGAAGAAGAACCACATCGTGGTTTCGCCGCTGCCGCCGAGGCCGCCGGTCGGCATGCGGATCTGGCTTTGCACGTAGGGGAGCGTCCACATCGCGCCGACCACGACGATCAGCGCCTCGATGCGGTGGGTGAGCGTCCAGCGCAGCGCGGTCTCGTAGCGGTCGCGGACCCAGACGAAGGCGCGGAACTCGGCGTGCTGGTGGCCGCGGGAGAGCCGCTGCGCGGCGAGCGGCACGAAGACGAGGGCGATGAAGAGCGAGGCGAGCAGGGAGGCGATGACGGGCAGGCCGAGGCGCAGCATCCAGAACGAGAAGTCGCCGCCGCCCTTCATCAGAATGAGCGGCAGAAACACCACGATCGACGTGAACGTGGACATGACGACGGCGAGCCCGACTTCGCCGGCGCCGAGGATCGAGGCGCGGGTGGCTTCGACGCCCTCCTGCCGGTGGCGGTAGATGTTTTCGACAATGACGATGGCGTTGTCGACGACCATGCCGACGGCGAGCAGCAGGCCCATCATCGTGGCCATGTTGAGGGACCAGCCGGTGAAGAAGAGGACGATGATCGTGCAGAGCAGCGACAGCGGGATCGAGAGGGTGAGGATCGCGGTCATGCGCGGCGCGCGCAGGAAGAGGTAGATGATGAGCGCGGCGAACATGCCGCCCCAGAGCCCGGACTGGGTGAGGTTGTCGATCGACTGTTTCACCTGCACGCCCTGGTCGAAGAACACGTTGAACGTCATGCCCGCGAGTTGGGGCACCTTTTGCAGCTCGACCAAGGTGGTGCGGACCTCGCGGCTGATGCGCTCGATGTTGCCGGTGGAGTCGCGGGTGACCTGGATGCCGACGGCGGGCTGGCGGTCGACGCGGTAGACCCATTCGCGGCGCGGCGGCCGGAACCGGACGAGGGCGACATCGGAGAGGCGCAGGCGGCGCTCGGGATCGACGATCAGCGAGGAGAGATCTTCGAGGGTGTTGAATTTGCCCATCGAGCGGACGTAGATCTTGCGGCCGCCGTCGAAGACGTAGCCGCCGGAGATGGCGAAGTTCTGGTTGCGCAGGAGGCCGAGCATGGCGCCGACGTCGATGCGGTGGCTGCGCAGGCGGTCGTCGAGCAACTCGATCTGCACCTCGCGCGCCTGGGTGCCGTAGATCTCGACGTTGCCGACGCCCTCGATGCGCTGGAGGGCGGGTTTGACGAAGTTGTCGAGGCGGTACGCGGCGTCGTCCATGCCGACGGGCACGGCGGCGACGAGGTTCATCATCGGCTGGTCGTTCTGGTCGTAGCGGCGGACGTCGATGCGGTCGATGTCGTCGGGCAGCGTGGGTTTCACGCGGTCCATGCGGTCGGTGATCTGGGCGTAGGCTTCGCGCAGGCTGGTGCCGGTCTGGAATTCGACGCGCACATACCCGTAGCCGTTGCTGGAGTAGCTGGTGAGGCGTTTCACGTTCGGCACGGTGCCGATCATGTCCTCGATCTTGCGGGTGACCTTTTCCTCGACGTCGCGGGGGGAGGCGTTGGGGTAGCGCGCGGAGATGTGGAGCTGGTTGCCCTCGTAGCCTTCGGGGAAGAGGGCGAGCGGGATGCGCTGCAAGGCGATGATGCCGACGACGAGGATGGTCGCGAGGACCATCACGACCGTGACGGGCCGGGAAACGGCGAAGCGCGGGATGGCGTACGCGGCGGGCTCGCGTTTCCGGTCGGCAGGGGCGTCGGCGGGATTCATTTCGCGAACGGCGCGGGCTCGGCGCCCGCGGGGCCGGCGGCCGCGACCGCGGGCAATTGCGGGCCGCGTTTGCCGGGGAAGAGGGAGTACAGCGTGGGAATGACCACGAGGGTGAGCAGCGTGGAGACGCCGAGGCCGACGATGACGGTGATGGCCATCGGGGCGCGGATTTCGGCGCCTTCGCCGAAGCCGAGGGCCATCGGCACCAGGCCGAGCACGGTGGTGAGCGTCGTCATCAAAATCGGCCGCAGGCGGGCGCGGCCGGCTTCGGCAATGGCGACGGAAAGCTCGAGCCCGCGGCCGCGCAGCGTGTTGATGTAGTCGATGAGGACGATGGCGTTGTTCACCACGATGCCCGCGAGAATGATCAGGCCGAGGAAGACCATGATGCTGACGGGGATGTTGCCGAGCCAGAGGACGACGATCACGCCGACAAGGGCGAGCGGGACGGTGACCATGATGAGCAGCGGCTGCAGCAAGGACTCGAACTGGCTCGCCATGACGATGTAGACGAGGAAGAGCGCGAGACCGAAGGCGAGCAGCAGGCTGTTGAGCGAGGTCTGCATTTCCTTGTTCTGGCCGGCGATGACGTAGGCGAAGCCCGCCGGGAATTCCATCGTGTCGAGGGCGGTGACGATGTCGCGGGAAACGGTGGCGAGGTCGGCGTCGCGCAAATTGGCGGTGATGAGGGCGGTGCGCTGCTGGTCGACGCGGCGGATTTCGCTCGGGCCTTCGTTGATCGTGAGATCGGCGACGGAAGCGAGCGTCATGGGGACGGCGCCGTTGGGGTTGACGATGAGGTTGCGCAATTCCTCGATGCCGAAGCGGTCCTCTTCGCGGAGGCGGACGACGATGTCGATGAGTTGGTCCTCTTTGCGGAATTCGGTGGCGGTGCGGCCCTGGACCTTGTTGCGGACGAGGTCGGCGACGGTGCGGAGGTTGAGGCCGTACTCGGCGAGGCGGTCGCGTTTGTAGACGACCTGGATTTCCGGGTGGCCGGACTGGAGGGTGGAGCGCACGTCGACGAGGCCGGGGACGGATTCGGCGAGGAGCGTTTCCGCCTCGCGGCTCAGGCGCTTGAGCTGGTTGAGATCATGGCCGCGGATCTCGATTTCGATCGGATTGCGGAAGCTGAAGAGCGTCGGGTACGAGACCTCGATCTTGGCTTCGGGCAAATCGACAAAACGGGCGCGCACCCGGTCGATGAGTTGCGGTTCGGCCTGGGCCGGAAGGCCGGTGCGGAGCCGGACGGCGAGGCGGGCGGTGTGTTCGCCGGCCTCGATCGAGGTGCTGGCGCCTTCCTCGGCGCCGACGGTGAGCGAGGTGCGCTCGACCTCGGGCTGGTCGCGGACGACGTCGTCGATGCGGCCGACGATTTCCGCGGTGCGTTCGAGGGGCGTGCCGATGGGCAACGTGACGTCGAGGTTGAATTCGCCCTGGCTGACCTGCGGGATCAGCTCCTGGCCCAGGCGCGGGACGAGCACCAACCAGCAGAGGAGAAACGCCAGCATGGATCCGCCGAGCACGGCGTAACGGTGCCGCAGCGCCGCGCCGATAAGCCCGGGGTAAACGCCCTGGATCCGCTGGTAACCGGCCTCGAACCAATCGAGACCGCGGCCGGCCGCGGTGCCGCCGACGGCGGAGCAGGCGCGGGACAAACCGACGACGGCGACCGCCACTGCGAGCAGCACGGCCATCGCCGCCGTGCCGGCGAGGCGCAGCACGATCTCGATCGCCGCCCGCGCCACGCTGAAGGCCAACGGGACCGCCCCCGGAACAAAGAGAATCGCCAGCCACCACCAGGGCTGCACGACGAACCAATGCCAGACGGCCAAAGGGAAAGGTTTGAGCGGCGCGAGCGCCACCGAGCCGAAGGGGACGGCGGCCGTCGGCGGAACCGCGACGCCCTGCCGGGCCCAGAGGACGGCGCCGAGCGCGAGCGCGGGCAGCACCAGCAGGCCGAGCCAGCGGCCGCGCTTGGCCGCCAGCCAGTGCCAAGTCCGGGCAAGTCCGGTCGCAACGGTGCCCGGGGCGGAAAACACCAACAACCCCGGCCACAGCCGCGCCCCGGCGACGGGCCCGAGTCCGTCGGCCTCGGCCCAGGCGACGAAACGCGACCAGCCGGTCAGCCCGGCCGGCTTGAGCCAGCGCAAGAGCGGCAGCACCACGATTGCCAGCACCAGCCCGAGCGTCACGGCCACAGCCTTGACGACGGCCGCGACCAGCACCGCCGGAGCCCAGCCCAGCTTTGCCACCGTGAGGCCGGCGTACCGGAACGGCTGGACCCACGGCGTGCTCCCGGCAGCCGGCGGCGCGAAGGCGAGGAAACCGCCGCCGAGCAGGCGCTGGCCGGCGGCGACGGGGGCGTCGAACTTCCGCGCCGCCAGCATCGGGATCAGGAACAACGCCGCGCCCAGCGACGCGAGCAGGGAGAACACCACCGTCAGGGCCATGTCGCCGAACACCTGGCCGGCGACGCCCTCGACGAAAACGATGGGCAGAAACACCGCGACGGTCGTGAGGGTCGAGGCGCCGACAGCCATGCCGACCTCCTGGGTGCCGCGGACGACGGCGGACATGAGGTCGTCCCCTTCTTCGCGGCACCGGAAAATACTTTCGAGCACGACGATGCCGTTGTCGACGAGCATGCCGACCCCGAGCGCGAGCCCGCCGAGCGAGATGATGTTCAGCGAGACTCCGGCCATGTACATCGGCGCGAAGGTCGCGACGATCGAGATCGGGATGCTGAGGCCGATGATGATCGTCTGGACGACATTCCGGAGAAACAGGTACAGCACGATCACCGCGATCACGGCGCCGGTCACGGCGTTGCTCTTCACCTCGTCGATGGACTTGCTGATGAAAACGGATTGGTCGGCGAGCAATTCCACCGTGGCCCCGGGCGGCAGCTGCTGGCCGATGAAGTTCGTCATCGCGCGGCGCGTGAGTTGATCCTGCGCGGCGCGGCGCGTGCGCTCGATCTCGGCCTGGGCGGCGGCCTGCGCGGCTTTGCGGGCTTCGAGCTGCGCTTCGGTGCGCTGTTTCTCGGTTTTCGGGGTCTTTTTCTCGGCGGTGGAGCGCTTGCTGTCGGGCTTGCCGGCGGCGATGGCCTGCACGTTCAGGCCGGAGGAACCGGCCCCGCGTTTCCCGACCTTGCCGGCGGCGTCGGCTTGGCCGGTCCCCTCGCGGTCGCGTTGCAGCCACGCCTGCTGCTCCGGGGTGCCAAAGAGCGCGTTGCGGACGGTTTCGGCGACCACGACGATATTGGCATCGGCTTCCTTGAAGATCTCGATCTCGACGCTTTCGCGGCCGTTGACGCGGGTGATGACTTCGCGGTCCTTGTGGAAACGCGAGACGGTGGCGATGTCGCGCAGGCGGATGTCGACGCTGTTGTTGCTGCGGGAAACGATGAGCGCGCCGATCTCCTCGATGCTGCGGAATTCGTTCAGCGTGCGGATGACGTACTCGGTCTGGCCTTCGCGCAGATTGCCGCCGGGCATGTTGACGTTGCCGGATTGGAGGCGCTGGCCGATCTGCGTGATGTCGAGCTTGAGGTTCGAGAGTTTGCTTTCGTCGAGGGCGACGAGGAACTCCTCCTCGAGGCCGCCCTTGACCTGGACGGCGGCGACGCCGGTGAGCGATTCGAGGCGGCGCTTCACGTCCTGCTCGGCGATGTGGCGGAGTTCGAAGAGCGACTGCGGGCCGGAGAGGCCGACGCGGAGGATCGGGTCGAGCGACGGATCGAAGTGGAGCAGCAGGGGGCGTTGCGCGCCCTCGGGCAGGCGGAGGCGGTCGATCTTTTCGCGCACCTCCTGCGCGACGAGGTCCATGTCCGTCTTCCACTGGAATTCCAGGGTGACGTCGGACTGCCCGGCCTTGGAGACGGAGCCGATGGAAACGAGTTTGGGGATGACGCCGAGCTGCTGTTCGAGCGGCCGGGAAATGACGCTCTCGATTTCCTCCGGCGCCGTGCCCGGATAGACCGTGCGGACGGTCAGCGCCGGGTAGCTCATGTTGGGCATGAGCGTGAGGGCGAGCCGCTGGTTGGAGACCCAGCCGAAGACCACCACCGCCATCACGACCATCAAGATCGAGACGGGCCGCGTGACGGTGAACGAATAGAAGGAATCGGCGGCCCGGAACTTGGGGGGACGGGAACTCATGCGGCGGCGGGAGCGGACGGCCGGTGCGCGGTCAGGACTTCTTGGCCGCGGGCGCGGGCGTCACGGCCGGCTCGGGCGTCGCCCCCGACTCGGGCTGGAGCGGAATGGGCGCGAGGGCATTGACGGCGCGGACTTGGGCGCCGTCCTTTAGGCCGTTCTGGCCGACGACGATGATCTCGGTGCCGGGTTCGATGCCGGCGACGGCCTCGACGTGCTGCGGGTCCTCGAAGCCGATCTGGAGTTTGCGCTTGGTGGCGACGTCGTTCTTGACCGTGAAGATGTAGCGTTCGCCGCCTTCGTAAACGACGGCGCGTTTCGGAATCAGCACGGCCTGTTCGCGGGTATCGGTGATGACGCGCACGCTGACGAAGAGGCCGGGGGGCAATTCGGCGGGGCGGTCGCCGCGGACGCCCACGGTGACCTTGAAGGTGCCGCTTTTCGGGTCGATGACGGGGCTGATGCGTTTGACCCAACCCTTGAAGACGCGGTCGGGCAGGAATTCGGAGGTGACGATGGCGTTTTGGTTGATCGCCACGATGGAGAGGTAGCGGCCGGGGACGAAGACCTTGGCGACGACTTCGTCGAGTTTCACCATCGAGAAGAGTTTCGAGCCGGTGGCCACGCGGGCGCCGATCTGGGCTTCGCGGGTGGCGACGACGCCGTCGAAGGGCGCGCGCACCGTCGTGTAGGAATGGCGGAGCGTGGCGCGTTCGAAGCGGAGGCGGGCCTGCTCGAGCTGGTAGGATTGGTTCTCGTAATCCTGCTTGTTGATCAGCTTGCGCTGGTACAGGTCCTCGGTGCGGGAGAAATTGCGCTTCAATTGCTCGTAGTTGGCGCGGCTTTCGTCGGCATCGATGCGCATTTCCGAATCTTCGATTTTCAGCAGCGCCTCGCCGGCTTTGACGATGCGGCCCTCCTCGACGAGCAGGGCTTCGACCTGGCCGGTGGTCTGCGGGTAGATGTCGACCATGGCCTCGGTCTCGAGGGTGGTGTTGAAGGAAAGGAAGGCGGAAATCGGGCCGCGGGCGACGACGGCGGTCTCGACGGGGGCCTTTTCGATGGAGCTGAGCCGGTTGCGCTCGCGCTCGGCGTCCCCGGATTTGCGCACCGGCGGCGTACCGGGCGCAGCAGCCGCCGCGGTCCCGGCCGCCGGGGCGGCCGCAGCCGTGCCGCCGGCCTGAGCCGGAGGGGGCGTTTTGGCGGCGGGCGCACCAGTCGCCGGCGGGGTCGCCGCGGACTTGGCCGGAGCGTCGGCGGGAGCGGAACGGTTGCAGCCGGAGACCACCGCGATCAGGAGGACGGCGGCGACGGACGGACGGAAAGAAAAGGGCAGCACAGCGAAAGGAGTTGGACGGGGAAACCGCTCCGGCAGCGGCACGGAGAACGGGTTCTCAAGTAACCGACGGGATACGTCAAAGGTTTCGGCGAAAAGGACCAAAAAAGAGCACGCGCAGGACCCCGGCGACCGGAACCAAGCCCCCCGCGCCAGCGAGACGAGCCGGCGCGAGATGCGTTACACGCGAAGTGCGCGGGCGGACGGCGGACGGACGGTTTTCGGGAGGGCAGGATGGACAGGAACGGGGTGGAAAATGAACCGGAGGAAGAGGCGGGTCCCGTTAGGCCCATCGCCCCAAGCTTACCCATCTCAACCACGGATTCCACAGATGGCACGGATGCGAGCCGGCTCATCCGTGAATGTCGGTGGCCCTGAATTCCGTTTCACAAAGGCCAAAAGCGAAACGACATTGGCAGTAGGCCGCTTCAGGCCCGCCGATTCGGGCATTCCCTTTCCTGTTTTTTCCTCGGCCCGGCGCCTCCGGTCGATCCTGTCCCCAAAACCAAAGCGTCCGCTGCTTCCCGGGTGCCGGAATCGCCGTGGCCCAGGCGGAACGAGATCGGTCTCTCAACTCTCAGCGCTCAACTCTCAACTCCGCCATCCCGGATCACGGATCGAGATCGTACACCTCGACGAGGGCGCGGCCGATCGTGCCGCCGACGCCCGAGGCCACGGCCGTGTAGGCGCCGGGCGGGAGGCGGACGAGCACGGCCGCATCTTTGCCGCCGGCGGGCAGCGCGAAGGCGCCGGCCGAGGCAAACGCCGCCTGCAAGGTCGCGGTCTGGCCGCCGTCGCCCCAGTCGTTGTTCGTCGCGACGGCGAAATCTTTGCCCAACGGGAAAATCGTCAGCTGCGGGTCGGCGAGCGCGCCGTCGACGTTGAAAGGAGCACCGCTCAGGGCCGGGCCGACGGCGCGGATGAGGAGGAGCTTCGGCGCCGTGCCGCCGATCACAAAACCGGGGGTGAGGCCGTCGGCCGTCACGGCGCCGAGCGTGGAGACGTTGATCAATCGGACCGGGGCGGCGAGGCCGTCGGCATCGTAGATCTCGGCGAGGGCGGTGCCGGCGGTCGCGCCGCCGGCGGGCGTGATGCTCACGGTGTAGCCGCCGCTGCCGGTGACGGGCAGGGATGCGAGGGCGGCGGCATCTTTGGAGCCGCGGGTGAGCGCGAAGGCGCCGACGGAGGCGCTGCGGGCCTCGAGGGCGACGACCTCGGCCGCCGGGGCCGTGCCCCAGTCGTCGTTGGCGAGGATCACGGTGCTTTGGCCGAGGGGAATGACGTCCATCTTCGGGTCGGCGAGGGCGCCGCCCACGCCGAAGACGCCGAGCGTCGGGCCGACGGCGCGGACGACGAGATTCTTGGTGCCGGTGCCGCGCATCACGAAGCCCGGGGTGAGCGGCTCGCCCGCGCGCACGCTGCCGCGCGTGGACACGTTCACGAGCCGGCTCGTGCCGGGCACGCTGACGGTGAGAGCGGCGGCATCGGTGACCGTCGTGGCGCCGCCGGAGGTGAGCGCGACGGAGTAGAAGCCCATGTCGCCGGCGGCCGCGGCGGGAATCGCGAAGCTCGCGGCGGTGGCGCCGGGGAGGGCGACGCCGTCCTTGCGCCACTGATACGTCAGGGCGGCGGGGCTCTGCGCGAGCACGCTAAAAGTCACGGCCGTGCCGGGGGCGACGTGGCGGGACTGCGGCGGGGTGACGATGGCGATGCCGGCGGTGACCTCGACGGCGAAGGTGGCGTCGGCGATGGCGTTGTTGGTGTCGGTCGCGCGCACCGTGATCGTGGCGGAGCCGAGGCCGAGGGGGGAAACGGTGAGCGTGCTGCCGTTGAGGATGACGGTGGCGACGGCGGGATTGGAGCTCTGGGCGAGGAACGTGATCACCGAACGCGCCGCGGGCGGGTAGACGGGGATGGCGGCGACGCTGTTGACGACGACCATGTTGCGGACCTCGACGCTGGACTGGTTCGCGGCGACATCGCGCAGCGGCAATTCGCTGAAAGCGGTGCCGTTGATATTGAAACGCGGCAGGGCGGCGATGGCGTCGACGACGTTCATGCCGGCGCCGAGCACGCGGGCGAAGACGGTGAAACCGCCGTTCTGGTTGTCGAGGTTGGCGGAGTTGTCGCCGAGGTTGACGAACCACTCGCTGGTCGCGCTGTCGGGGTTGCCGCCGACCTTGGCCATGGCGACGGTGCCGCGGAGATTGGAACGGCGGTATTCGTTGCGCACGGCGGCGAAGACCGGGATGTGCTCGAAGGTCGTGCGGGCGAAGTACCCGCCGCCCTGGATCACGAAATTAGCGACCGAGCGGTGGATGATCGTGCCGTTGTAGCGCTCGGAGGCGACGTAGGCCAAAAAGTTGGCTTTCGAGAGGGGCGTGTCGTCGAAGAGCTCGAAGTTGAAGCGCCCGAGCACGGTGTCGAGCTGGACGACTTGGCCGGTCACGCCGGGCAGGCCGAAATGGTTGCGCAGGTCGACGGTGGCGGCGGCCCCGCCGACGAGCAGCGAGCGCGCGGGGAGCGGCGCGGTGACGGTCGGAACAGTCTGGGCGCGCAAGGCCGGCAGCAGGACGGCAACGAGGAGCAAGGCGGAGGCGAAACGGCGGAGGGAACTCACGGCGGGAAAGATCACGAGTGTTGAACCCGGAGCGACGGCGAGGCCAGTCCCTTTGTTCCGGAAAGCTGTCGGCCGGCTCCCGCGGCGCGGGCGCCGGCAGTTGAGAGGTGAGAGATGAGAGTTGAGAGACCGATCCGCAACCGACGGAAAGTCTTCGTAGACCACAGGAGTCCCGGACATGGGCCCGTTTCCGCTCTCAACTCTCAACGCTCAACTCCCCCTACACATCAATCACCGGCGGCGAACCCGCGCCGCCACTGCGCACGATGCCCCAGCGCTCGCGCGTCGAGGCGGTGCCGCAGTGCAGGCAGGGAATCGTCGGCTGCACGGACGAGCAGTGCGGGCACACGCCCTGGGTCGAAAACGGATCGAAGCGGTTGCCGCAGGCGCCGCAGGCCCAGATCGGGCCGCCGGGCGGACGCTCGCCGCATTCGGGGCATTTCACGCCGGCATGGCGCGGCAGTTTCTCCAGTTGCAGGAGCGCCTGCGCGTGGCGGAAACTCGCGAGGCATTGCGAGGCGAGAAAGCCGCCCATCAGCAGCACGAAGAGCGCGCGGTTGGGATTCGACCAGATGAAATAGGCGGCGATCACCGCGATACCGACGAAGCCGGCGATCGTGGCAAAATAAAGACTGCGCGCCCGCCCCACCCCGTACCACAGCAGCGACCGCAATATCTGGCCGCCATCGAGCGGGTAGACGGGGAGCATATTGAAGATGAGCAGGCTGAGATTGATCCAAAAGAGCGCACCCAAAAATATCCGCACATCGACGGAGGCGTCGCCGATCTGGAACTGCGTCCGCGCCCACATCGCGCCGAGAATCACCGGGATCAGCAGCACGTTGACCAGCGGGCCGGCCGCGATGCTCCACAGTTCGGCCCCCGGCCGCGGCGGCGGTTGCACAAAGGCCACGCCGCCGAGGGGCCACAAAATGATCTTGTCCGCCTTGCCGCCGGTCTGCCGGCACGCCAGCGCGTGGCCGAACTCGTGCAGCAGCACGATGACGAAGACGGCCACATACTCCGCGACCTTCCAGCCGATCGACGAGTACGGATTGCGCCGCACCGACAGCTCCACCACGGCGAACAGGAACCACCACCAGTGCAGGTAAACTTGGATCCCGAAGATGCGGAAAAGCGGGAACGAGCCGGATGACGTAGGCAGCATCGTGCCCAGCAGGCCGCAAACCCCGCCTCAAGCCCACCAAAAACCAAGCCGGCGACCGCGAGTGCGGCACGGCGTCACCGCGTCGCCGCGGGTTTGTGACGAGCGCAACCTTGCGCCGTCGCCGTCGCGCCGCGACGCTCCCGCCTTCCCCGCCATGCTTCCCCGCCCCGTCGTTGTGTCGTTCCGCGGTGCCGTGCTCGCGGCCCTGTGCGCCTTGTTGCCGTGGTCCGGTTTCGCCGCCACGCCGCCCGCGACACCCTCGGCCCCCGCCCCCGCCGCGTCCGCGCGGTTCACGTTCGCCGCCGTCGGTTGCATGCCCTACGGCCGGCTCCCCGGCAGCCAGGAAGGCTTCGCCCGCGTCATCGCCGAAATCAACCGCCACCGCCCCGCGTTTTCCGTCCATCTCGGCGACATCTTCGGCGGCGAAGAGGATGCCACCGACGCCCTCTACCTGAAGCGCCGCGCGGAGTTCGACACGTTCTCCACCGCACTCGTCTATACGCCCGGCGACAACGAATGGACCGACGCCCACCGCTCCGGCCACGAGCCGCAGGAACGCCTCGCCTTCCTCCGCCGCACCTTCTTCGCCGACGAACGCAGCCGCGGCGCGCAACCGCTCGACCTCGTCACCCAGCGCCGCGATCCCGCTTTCGCCGCCTACGTCGAAAACGCGCGCTGGTCCCGCGGCGGCGTGATTTTCGCCACCCTCCACCTCGTCGGCAGCGCCAACAACCACCAGCCCAAGTTCCCCGGCGCCGTCGAGGAATGGCGCGCCCGCGAAGCCGCCAATGTCGCCTGGCTCCGCGCCGTGTTCGCCGAAGCGACGCGCACCGCCGCCCCGGGCGTCGCGTTTTTCTTCCAGGCCAATGCCGTTTCCGCAAACGGCGGTCCCACCCATGACCCCGGCTTCACCGCCGTCCTCGCCGCCCTCGAAACCGAGGCCCGCGCCTTCGGCAAACCCGTCCTGCTCGTCCACGCCGACGAACACCGCTACCGCCTCGAACCCGGCATCCGCCTGCGCCGCGACGCCGACCCCGTACCCAACGTGACCCGCCTCGAAACCTTCGGCGCCGGCGACTTCCACGCCGTCCTCGTCACGGTCGACCCCGCCTCCCCCCGCGTCTTCCTCGCCGGCCCCCTGCTCGTCCCCGGCAACCCGCTGCCGACCATCCCGGCCCCGGCTCCGCCGGCGAAGAAGATGTGATCAAGCTGTAAGCTGTAAGCCTAAAGCAGTAAGCGGAAGACAGAGAGCTTAGAGCTTAGAGCTTAGAGCTTAGAGCTTTCCCATACAGCTTTCCCCCGCCGCGCCGATGATTGGGGCTGCGTGACGCCCCTCTCGGCCCAACAGACCTTCGACCGTGCCCAGACGGCGCTGAAATCCGGCGCCGCCGCCGGTCTGCCGGAATTGCTGGAGCTGATCGAAACGCTCTCGACCGACATCTATAAAGTCTCTCTCTCCGAACTCGCGGTTGTGATCGAAAAGGACGCCACCGTCCTCGCCAAGGTCATCACCGCCGCCAACACCCTCACGCACAACCCGGGCATCGCCCCGATTGCGACGGTCCAGCAGGCCATCCATCACGTCGGCTTCACCCGCATCCGCAGCCTCGCGGTCTCGCTCCTTCTGCTCGAGAAAAACGGCCGCGGCCGCAATCACCCCGAGCAGCGCGAGGCCGCCGCCCTCGCCCTCACCTCAGGTCTCGTCGCCCAGGGCTGCGCCGAACAACTCGGCACCATCGACCCCGACGTCGCCTTCGCCTGCGCCACGCTCCGGCACTTCGGCGAACTCGTTCTGCCCATCGTCTCGATCGAGCACACGCGCGCCGCCCACGAGCGGTTGAAAACCAAGCCCGCCGATATCGCTTGGCGCGGTCTGTTCGGCCTCACGCCGATGGAGCTGACGCGCAAGCTCCTCGTCGCCGCCAAACTCCCCGAAGACGTTTCCCGCGCCCTCCGCGATTGCTCGCCCGAATCCTTCGCCGGCACCGCCACCACCTACGACACCCGCCTGCTCTGCGTCACCGAACTCGGCAGCCGCCTCGCCCGCAACGCCCTCGACACCGGCATGGGCTGCGACGCCTTCGCCCACCGCGCGCGCGAGATCGCCAAGACCTTCGACCTCATCTTGCCCAGCGCCGAAGCCCTCGTCGCTCCGGTCATGCTGAAAACCGGCGACCGCCTGCAAAACTTCGTCTCCGTCAGCGGTCTCGCCTCCCTGCCGACGGCCGGCCTGCGCCGGATCCGCGTCCACGCCTACCATCTAAATCCCAACCACGCGCCCGTCACCGAACCGCCGCCGCCGGCACGCCCCGCGAGGTCCGCCTCCGCCCCGGAAACAGCCGCCGGCGAAACCGTTGCCGCCGCGCCCGCTTGGCCGGACAATGTCGCCGCCGCCGCACCGGAGCTGGAGCCGATGCTGGCTGAAGCCCCGCCGACCGAGCCCTGGGATGCCGCCCTCGAGCGCGCCGGCGCCTTCGCCGCGCAACCTACGCCGCCCGCCGCCAATTCCCTTTCCACCACGCTCGCCCTCGCCCGCGACTCCGCCCAGGCCGACACCTGCTGGCTCATCGAACGCCTCCCCGGCGGCGCCTCGCTCACCCTCACCGCCGGCACCGGCCCCGAATGGAAGACCCTGAAGGGCAACGCCGCCGTCCGCTCCGACGAACGCAGTGTCTTCGGCGTCTGCCTCACCCGCCAGGAGGTCGTCGTGCTGCACGACACGCGCGAGCCGTCGATCCAACCCTACCTGCCGGCCTGGTGGCGCAGCGCCGCCGTCACCCCGCGGGCCGTCGCACTGGTGCCGCTCCGCCTCGACGCCAAGACGACCGCCATCGCGCTCCTCGGCTGGGGCTCGCCCCGCCGCGTGAACCTCGCCGCGCCGCAACTCGCCCTCGTCCGCCAGATCCTCGCCGGCGTCACCACCGACACCGCGGCCGCCGCGTGAGCGGGCGCGGCTGCGCCGCGCCCGCAGTTGAAAGTTGAAGGGTGAAAGTTGAAGGCCCGGAAAGCGGACCGGTCCGCAGGGGTCCGGCACGAGCTCCCAACTCTCAACTTCTCCCCGCCCGCCGGCTCAGCGCAGCGTCTCGCCGATCAGTTCCGGCACCGCGACCGGGCCGGCGCCGATCCGGATCGCCGCCGCCACCTGGGCCTGCGCCGCGGCCAACGCCGCCTCGTCGTTCGCATGGATCACGGCGAGCGGCGCACCGGCCGCGACCGTTTCGCCGATCTTGCAGAGCCCGCTTACGCCGACGGCCGGATCGACTTTGTCCTCCGCCCGCGCCCGGCCCGCGCCGAGGCGCAGCGCCGCCAACGCAATTTCCATCGCGTCGACCTCCGCCACCGTGCCCGCCCGCCGCGCCGGCACCGCCACCTGCAGCCGCGCCTGCGGCAGCCGCGCCGGCTCGTCGACCACTAGGCCGTCGCCGCCCTGCGCCACCACGATCTCCCGGAATTTTGCCAACGCCGATCCATCCGCGATCGCCGCCTCGAGTTTCCGCCGCGCGGCCGTTTCGTCCGGGGCGACGCCGCCGAGCACCAGCATGTGCGCCCCGAGCGTGTACGTGACTTCCATCACATCGGCTGGCCCCGCCCCGCGCAGGCACGCGATCGATTCCGCCACTTCCAACGCGTTGCCCACCGTCCGGCCGAGCGGCTGGTCCATGCCGGTGAGCACCGCACGCACCTGTTTGCCGCCGGCACGGCCGACGGCGACCAGCGCCTCCGCCAATGCCCGCGCGTCGGCCTTCCGCTTCATGAACGCTCCGCGGCCGAACTTCACGTCGAGCACGAGCGCATCGATGCCCTCGGCGAGTTTCTTCGAAAGGATCGAACCGCAGATCAGCGGGATGCACTCCACCGTCGCCGTCACATCGCGCAGCGCGTAGAGTTTCTTGTCCGACGGCGCGAGGTCCTTGGTCTGGCCGATGAGCGCGCAGCCGATGCGCGCGATCTGCGCGCCGTACTCCGCCAGCGACAGGTCGGTGCGGAAACCGGGGATCGATTCCAGTTTGTCGAGCGTGCCGCCCGAGTGGCCGAGGCCGCGGCCGCTGATCATCGGGACCGGGACGCCGCAGGCGACGACGAGCGGCGCCAGCGGAATGGAAATCTTGTCGCCCACGCCGCCCGTCGAGTGCTTGTCGACCTTGATCCCCGGCACCGCCGAGAGATCCGCCACCGTCCCCGAATGCATCATCGCATCCGTGTACGCCGCCGTTTCCTCCGGCGTCATGCCGCGGAGGAAAATCGCCATCAGCAGCGCGCTGAGCTGGTAGTCGGCCCATGAGCCGTCCGTCGCGCCGCGCACAAAGGCCTGGATTTCCGCCCGCGTCAGCGCGTGGCCGTCGCGTTTGCGGGCGATGATGTGCTGGGGGAACATGGCTTCACCCCACCACCGGGCCCGCGCCGACGCAACCCGCCCTTGTCACGCCTGCGCCGCCGGGTCCGCGGCGAAACGGTAGGCGCGTTCGACCTTCGCGATCCGCACTTCGTAAGCCTCGTACCATGCCGCCCGGCCCCCTTGCTGCGCCTTCTGGTGCTCGGTGTCGCGCTTCCACGCCAGCAACGCCGCCTCGTCGCGCCAATAGCTCACGGTGATGCCGACGCCGTCGGCGCCCCTCGCGCTCTCGATCCCGAGGAATCCGTCGTAACGCGAACCAAGATCGACCATGCGCTGCGCGACGGCGCCGTAGCCCGCGTCGTCGGTCGCGGCGCGTTTCGAAGTGAAGATGACCGCGTAGTACGGCGGTTCCGGGGTGCGGGCGAGTCCGGTGGCGCTCATGCGGCGGCCCTCCGCAGCACGAGCATGGAGTGGGCGCCGGCAAAGAATTCGTAGTCCACCGCCCGCACCTCGCTCGCGATGCCGGCTTCCCGCAGCTCGCGGCGCAACCGCGCCAGTGCCGGATACGGCCGCCCGTCCAAACCGCACAGCGGATGGATGCGCACTTCGTCGGCCGTCACGCGGACAAGTTCGCGGCACGCCGCCAGATGCCAGTCGTAGTCGAAGCGCGCCGCGTAGACGAACAGCAGGTGCGCGCACAGCACGAGGTCGAAGGTCCCGTCGAAAAACGGCAGCCGCGGCAGCGCCGCGCCGACATAGCGGTTGCGAATGAAGTGCGTCGCGTAGTCGGAGAGAAACCGCTCCGCCGCACCGCGGCGATCCGCCTCGGCCGCCGCGAGCGAGGGAAACGCCTTCAGCCGGAAGAGCCGCGGCTGCGCGAGCATCTGCGCCGCCATGCGCGCGTAGTCGGCCTGCACCTGCGCGGTCAACTCGGCGACCGTGCGGTCGTACCACGGATCGACGGCGACGGCGACGATCCGCCGCGCACACGCCTCGGCAGTGAAAGAGGACGGGCCGGCGGCGACATCGAGCACATCGCGGCCGCGCAAGGCGGCCGGATCGAGCGCAAAGAACTGCGCGTATTCGGCGAGCGAACGCCCGAAGAAGGCGACGCCGGGCAGTTGGAGTTCGGGCGCGGGCGCGGGGATCAATCCGGTCCGGGACCGGGGGGCGGGAGCGAGAGCGAGGGCGGACATGGGAGCGGGAGGAGTTGGGTCACGTGGTGCGGGATCGGGAATTCGGGAAAACAAAAAGCCCGACTCGGGTGAGTCGGGCTTGGCGGTGGTCAGTGACGGCTTTTTCAGCCGATCGGCGCGGATTCCGCGCGGTGCCATCGTCGCCAAGCCGACCCGTGCCAACGGGCGCGTTTGACCGTCGTCATTTTCATGACGCGTACGGCAACGGCGGCTCGGGCGGAAAAGTTCAACGGCGCAAGCGATGTTGGTTTGCCCAACTTCGCGCAAGCGGATTTTTCCGCGCGGCCCGATATTCTGCGCCGGCACGTACCGGTGTGCGCCGCGGCCGGCGCCAAAAAAAACAGGGCGGCGGCCTTGCGGCCACCGCCCTGGCGCCGAGTCGTGATTACTCCAAAATGCTTCAGGCCTTCTTCGCGCCGAAAACGGAGCGGGCCATGTTGAACGGCGCCCGCGTGAGCCGCGTCACCGCCGACATCGTATGTTCGCCGGCCATCGGTTCCGCGGGGGCCGCCGCCGCGACCAGCGCTTCGCGCGCGGCAAGCCGGGATTCGCGCTCCGACACCGCGGCCTCGCGGCGGCGCAACGCGGCTTCCTGTTCGCGGACCGCGATGCGGTCGTCGCGGAGATTGTTCTGCTCGGCCGCGAACAGCTCGCGGGCGCGGTGGAGTTTTTCCCAGCCGGCCTGCAAAGCGGTGTCTTCCTCGAAAGTATCGCGCCGCGGCGACCGCACCTCGGCCTGCGGCATCGGCGCGGCGGTGAAGCCGCGGTTCTCGCCGGCACGGCCGGCCTCGATCTCGGCCTGCAGGGAACGCAGCCGGAGCTCGTAATCGCGGAGGTTCTGCTCGCGCTCGCGGAGCGCATCCTGGTCTTCCTGCAACCGACGCCGCTCCTCGGCGAGCGTGGCGGCCCACTTCTCGGCGGAGGGCGCCGTGCGCTCCAACTTCAGGGCGGGGCCGGACGGCGGAAAGGTGATGGTCGGGTTCATGTGGTGTTCCTGCTTGCTGCGGGACCACCCTAGCCCTTTCCGCGCCGGCCGGCTACGGCGCGAACCGGTTTTTACCCGGAGTTTACCTCAACCCGGCCGCGCACCCGCCGATTGCCGGAATCTTTACGACCGGAAGATCACGTCCTCGCGCTGGAACATCTTCACCGCGAGCCCGAGCGCCGCGGCGGCGTACAGGCAGGTCGAGCCGAAGATGAGCGCGAGGTAGGACCACTGCCACACGCCCGAGACGAGTTCCTTGCTGACCAGCGACACGTTGAGGATCGGGACGAGCGCGAGTTTGGCGTTGAGCTCGACGCCGGGCAGCATGCCGACGACCGCGGGCAAAATGATGACGATGATCAGCGGCGAGACGTAGCTCTGCGCTTCCTTGAAGCTTTTGGCGAAGAGGGAAACCGCCAGCAGGACGGCGGAGAACAGCACCGCCACCGGTATCACCATTCCGAGTACAGCGATCAGGCCCAGCGGGTCGAGCGCCGGCAGCGCCGGACCCGCGGCCGCCGCGGTCTTCGCCGCCCCGGCCGCGGCGGCGCCGCCGAACTTGGCGAACAGCGAACCGCCGGCGAGGAACGTGAGCGTCATCGACAGCAGGGAGAACAGCACCGTGCCCAGGGACGCCGTGAGCACCATGAGGAACTTGCCGAGCACGAGATCGATGCGCGCCACCGGGCTGCAAAGGATCGTCTCCATCGTGCCGCGTTCCTTCTCGCCGGCGGTCAGGTCCATCGCCGGGTACATGGCCCCGGTGAACGCGAGCAGGATGAACAGGTACGGGATCAGCCCGCCGATCACGTTGCCGCCGACCTTCTCGGGCGGGGCGACATTTTCGGTCTTCAGCTCGAAGGGCTTCACGAGTTCCGGCGGCAGGCCGCGGCGATCCAGGCGGGCCGCGATCTCGCGGTCGCGGTAGTCGTTGAAGAAGCGGCGGAGCTCGGAAACGGCGAAGGCCGAACGCATCTCGCCTTCGTAATTGTAGATCTTCACGGCGGCCGGCGCGCCCCGGGCGAGGACGGCGTCGAAGCCGGGCGGCAGTTCCACCGCGGCGCGGACTTTTTTGTCGGAAATCTGCCGCTTCCAATCGGGGGCCGCGGGCACGATCTTGACCTTGTCGTTGGCGCCGAGCGCGGCCCGGACGGCCGGCGAATCGTCGCCGCCGATCACCATCACCGTGGGCGCCGTGGCCCGCGCTTCGCGCACCACCTTGAACGAGATGAACGCGACCAACGCCATGATGGCGGGCATCACGAGCGTCGGGATGATGATCATCGAGAGCAGCGTGCGGCGGTCGCGCAGCATGTCGCGCAGCTCCTTGGTGTAGATCGTGGCGATGTTGGTCCAGTTCATGGATGGCGCGGGTTCAGGGTTGGTCGCCGCCGACCGTCTTGACGAAGATCTCCTCGACATCGGTCTCGCCGGTGCGGGCGCGCAGTTCCGGGAGCGTGCCCTCGGCGAGCAGTTTGCCGCCGTGGATGATGCCGACGACGTCGCACAGTTTCTCGACCTCGCTCATCACGTGCGTGGAGTAGATGACGGTCTTGCCGCGGTTGCGGCAGTCGCGGACGAAGCGGACGATCGTGCGGGCGGCGATGACGTCGAGGCCGAGCGTCGGCTCGTCGAAAATCATCACCGCGGGATCGTGGACCAGCGTCCGCGCGATCGACGTCTTCTGCTTCATGCCGGTGGAAAACTTGTCGCAGCGGCGGTCGAGGAATTCGTCCATCTCGAGGTCGGCCGCGAGCTGCTGCGTGCGCGCCTTGATCTGCGCGCCGGTGAGCCCGTTGAGGCGGCCGAAGTAGGCGATCATCTCGCGGGCGGTGAGCCGGCCGTAAAGGGCGGTGCTGGCGGCGAGAAACCCGACATGCGCGCGGACCTTGGCGGCGTCGCGCACGATGTCGAAGCCCGCGACCGTCGCGCCGCCGCGGGACGGCTGCAGCAGCGTCGCGAGCATGCGGAGAGTCGTGGTTTTGCCGGCGCCGTTGGCTCCGAGCAGACCGTAGATCTGGCCCGGGGAAACGCGGAACGTGATATCCTCGGCGGCAACGATCTCGCCCCGCTTTTTGTCGCGGAACGTCTTGGTGAGTTGGCGGGCTTCGATCATGGGAATTCCGAAAAGTGGAAAAGGCGGAAAGCGGGAAAGAGGAAAACGGTGCTCGGGCCGGGGAAGTCCGAGGAAACAAGCACGTCCGGCGCGCGAGGTTTCCCGATTTTCCAATTTCCCGGTTTTCCGATTTTCAGAGACTCATCTGCTCGCGGAAATCCTGGGCTTGGCGGCGGCTCAGCTCGACCTTGGCGCCGCCCTTGAGGTGGACAAGCAGGCCGCCGCTGAACCACGGCTCGATTTTCTCGATCCAGGCGAGGTTGATGATCTGGCGCCGGTTGGCGCGGAAGAAATACTTCGGATCGAGCCGCTCCTCCATGGCGTTGAGGGAACGGAAAAGCTGGGGTTGGGCGGTGTCGAAATGCACGCGGGTGTAGTTCCCTTCGCTTTCGAGCAGGCGGATCGCCTTCACCTCGACGAACCAGCAACGGTCGCCCTCGCGGACGAAGACCTTGTCCTCCGCGGCGAGCCATTCGCGCGGCGGCGCCTTCGGGCCGGCGGCGGGGCCGGCGGCGACCTTGGCGCGGAGGCGGTCGATCGCGGCGGCGAAGCGCGCGGGGTCGACGGGCTTGAGCAGGTAGTCGAGCGCGTTGAGCTCGAAGGCCTTCACCGCGAACTCGTCGTAGGCGGTGGTGAAGATCACGTGCGGCACGGGCGGCTCGAGGGTCTCGAGCAGCTGGAGGCCGGTCTCCCCGGGCATCTGCACGTCGAGGAAAATGAGCCCGGGCCGGAGGGCGGCGAGCTGCTCGCGCGCCTGCTTCGCGTTGGCGGCCTCGCCGGCGACTTCAAGATCCGGATACGCGGCCAGCAGCCGGCGCAGTTCGTTGCGCGCGAGGCGCTCGTCGTCGATGATGAGGGCTTTCATGCGCGCGCGGGTTGCAGGGGGAGCACGGCCTCGGCGACCACCAGCTCGGGCGCGGCCGCCCGAAGCTGCAGCGAGGCGCGGTCGCCGAAGAGCAGGCGCAGGCGTTCCGCGGCATTGCGGAGCCCGAGCCCGGTCGAAGTCGGCGCCGCCGCGGGGGCGAGATCGCCCGGATTGCTGACCTGCAGCCGCAGCGCGTTGTGCTCGCGGCGCGCGACGATCGCGATTTCGCCGCCCTCGGGCCGGGTGGAGATGCCGTACTTGACCGCGTTCTCCACGAGAGTCTGCAGCAGCAGCGGCGGGATCGGCAGACCGAGGGTCGCGGGGTCGATGTCGAGGCGCACGCGCAGGCGTTCCTCGTGGCGGATCTGCTCGAGCGCGAGGTAGTCGTTGACGGTGCGGAGCTCGTCCTCGAACGGCACGGTCTCGAGTTGGCCGCTCTGGAGGGAATAGCGCAGGAGATTCGCGAGGTGGGTGACGGCCTCGCGGGCGCGGGCGGGATCCTCGTCGATGAGCGCGCGGAGGGAATTGAGCGAATTGAAGATAAAGTGCGGGTTGACCTGCGACTTCAGGGCGCGGAGTTCGGCCTCCTTGACGTTGGTGGCGAGCTTGAGCTGCTCGATCTGGAGCCGGTTGAAACGGTCGAAGAGGTGGTAGAAAAAATAAACGCAGAGCCAACCCGCGAGGAGGATGATCCCGTTGACCACACTCAGGACCATCGCGACCCAGATCGGCGTTTTGCCGGGCCACGGGATCTGGAGCACGAGGTAGGGATACGCGAAGCCGACAAGCGTCCAGACAAGGGACTGCAGTGTACTCAGACCCAGAATACGCGGCGCCAGGGCCAGCCAGCCGAGGTCCTTCCAGTTCCAGCGCACCAGCCAGGGCCGCGTGAAATGCGTGATCAGCAGACCCAGCGCGACCACGAAGACCACGGTCGAGAGCGTCTCGGCAATCTGGTCCGCGGTCTGCGGCTTCTGCGGCAGCACGAGCACGAAGAACGTCTGCAGCAGCAGGAAGAAGCTCCAGCCCACGACCTGGAAAATCACGTACATCCGCTCCTGCGCGCGCCGGCGGCGGGCCTCGCTCTCGAGCAAAACGGAAGTGGGCGTTGCGACGGCGGACATACGGCTACAGAGACCGGGACTACGGGCGTGGCAACATGACTTCGGACGGCATGGGCGCACCCTAGCGGCAATTCCGGCCGCTGACCCGCGGGGCGGGATGAGCGGAAGCGGAACCGGGATGAACGGCGCCGCCGCGCCGGCGGAAGTCGCCGGAGGGAAATCGCGAAACCGCGCCGCGGCGCCTCAGGGCGCCTCGGCGACGCTGAGCAGGAGCGCGAGCGCGAGGCCGAAGTCCTTCACGGAAGCCGGCTGGTCGACGTCGATCCATTCGTCGAGCGAATGGGCGCGGCCGCCGCGGTTGCCGGCCTGGGGCGACATCGCGAAGGCCGGAATACCGAGGCTGATGGGGATGTTGGCGTCGGTGCTGCCGACATTCCAGACGGGCACCTTTTCGAACGATTTCATCGTGGCGATGACCTGCCGCAGCAGCGGCGTCTCCGGGGCCGTGACGCCCGACGGACGCTCGCCGATCAATTTCACGTCGGCGGTGATTTTGCCGAAGGTCGTGGACCGCGCCGCGTTTTCCTCGGCCACGGCTTCGTCGACCAACTTGAGGAACTGCGCGTCGATCTTGAGCAATTCCTCCCGCGATACCGAGCGCATGTCGACCTCCAGCGAAACTTCGAAGGGGATCGAGTTCACCGAGGTGCCGCCGCTGACGATGCCGACGTTGTAGGAAACCTTGGGCTGCTTCGGGACGACGATTTTGCCGAGGCGGGCGATCACGTTGCCCAACGCGAAGGCCGGGCTGACCTGGCCGAACGCGCCCCAGCTGTGGCCGCCGGGGCCCTTGAAGGTGACGCGGTAGCGTTTGCTGCCGAGGGCGCCGTTGGTGATGAGATCGTTGTTGCCGCCATCGACCGTGATGAAGCGCTTGATCTTGTCCTTCCACGGCCCCTTGCCGAAGAGGTAACGCATGCCGCGCAGGTCGCCGGGCCCTTCCTCGCCGACGTTGCCGATGAAGAGGATGTCGCCCGGGGTCTCGACCTTCGCGGCCTTCATGGCGCGGATCGCCGCAAGCAGGAACGCGAGGCCGCGGGTGTCGTCGCCGATGCCGGGCGCCATGAGGCGGGAGCCGTTGCGCTTCACGGTGACGTCGGTGCCCTCGGGGAACACGGTGTCGAGGTGCGCCGCGACCGCCAGGAGCGGCATCGTGTTGCCGGTGCGCCCGCGCCAAAGGCCCATGACATTGCCTTCGGCGTCGGTGGTGACGTTTTCCAGGCCGACCTCGCGGAGCAGTTTCGCATAAGCCTCGCCGCGGAGCTGTTCCTTGAAAGGCGGCGCGGGAATTTCGGTCAGGAAAATCAGATCCTTCACGTAGCGGGCAAAGTCGCGGTCGAAGGCCTTGACGGCGGCCTGGTACGAGGGGGACGCGACGATCCTTTGCGCCCGGACCTCTTCCGGGGAAAGATCGGCCGCGCGAAAAATCGGCGCGGAAACCGAGAACAGCAGGGCGGCAGCGAAGACCCACGCGGACGCGCGGGACAGGCGGGGAAGCAGCATGGACGAAACGTCGACGCAACGCCGGGACGACGTCAACGCCGCGGCGGGCGGAATGCCGTTTTCCGCTGGCTCAGGCGCACTCGTGTAGTCGCGCAAGCTTGGTTGGGAGTTGAGAGCAGAACCGCCCGGTTTCGCACGTATCGTGCTGCGGTCACATTTCCTTACCCAGGTTCCGACCCGACCTATCTCGGATCGATCTCTCAACCTTCAACTTTCCACTCTCAACTGCATCAGTCCGGCTCAGGCGCCGATCGGGTGCCAGGTCGTCTTGAACTCGAGGAAATCGCGGATCGCGTAAACACTCTCCTCGCGGGCGGACAGCCAATCGGCCGGCTTGGCGGCGCCCGCGATCCGCACGCGCTTGATGCTGTCGGCGGCGCCGAGCCGCAGCGCCTTCGCGTCCTCGGGCCCGACGGCAGCGTTGAGCGCGCGCAGGTGCGCATGCGTGGCAAACGTCGGGACCAATTCGCGGCGGAATCCGGTGAGCAAATTGACGACGCCGCCGGGCAGATCGCTGGTCGCGAGCATTTCGCCGAGCAGCACGGCGGGATAGGGCGTCGCCTCCGAGGCGAGCGCGACGACGGTGTTGCCGCTGACGATCACAGGGGCGACGAGGGAAACGAGGCCGAGCAGCGACGGCGCATCGGGCGCGACGACGCCGACGATGCCCATCGGTTCGGTGACGGTGAAATTGAAATGCGGCGACGCGACGGGGTTCACGTTGCCGAGCACCTGCTCGTACTTGTCGGCCCAGCCGGCGTAGTACACGAGGCGGTCGACAGCGGCGGCGACTTCGCGAGCGGCCGCGGCCCGGGCAACGCCGAAGCGGACCAGCACGGCGGTCATTTCTTCGGCGCGCGCTTCGAGCATCTCGGCGAGACGGTAAAGGATCTGGCCGCGGTTGTACGCCGTGCGTTTCGCCCAGCCGGGGCCGGCCTTGGCCGCGGCCTCGACGGCGTTGCGCAGATCCTTCCGCGTGCACTGCGGCAGGTGGGCGAAGAAGGCGCCGGCGGCATCGGCCAGCGGGTACGTGCGGCCGCTCTCGGAGCGGATAAAGGCGCCGCCGACGTAGGGCTTCGGGGTTTTGGTGACGGGAAGACGGGACATGGTTGCGACCGGGTGTGCGCCGGCGGTTCAGGTGAGTTTCGCGTAGTCGAGCAGGCCCTGGCGGCCGCCCTCGCGGCCGAAGCCGCTTTCCTTGTATCCGCCGAACGGCGACGTCGGATCGAACTTGTTGTAGGTGTTGGCCCAGACCACGCCGGCCTTGAGCTCGGTGCTCAGCTTGAGGGTCCGGGACCCCTTGTCGGTCCAGACGCCGGCGCTGAGGCCGTAGGCGGTGTTGTTGGCCTTCTCGACGGCTTCCTCGACGGTGCGGAACGTGAGGATGCTGAGCACAGGCCCGAAGATTTCCTCGCGGGCAATCCGGTGGCTCATGGACACGCCGCTGAACAGCGTCGGCCGGAAATAGAATCCCTTTTCCGGCAGACGGCACGCCGGCTGGAACAGCTCCGCGCCTTCGGCCTCGCCGGCGGCGACGAGTTCGCGGATGCGCTGCAATTGGGCGGCCGAGTTGATCGCGCCGATGTCGGTGTTCTTGTCCAGCGGGTCGCCGACCTTGAGCACCGCGAGGCGGCGCTTGAGTTTGGCGAGGACGGCGTCGGCCACCGGCTCGTGCACCAGCAGGCGCGAGCCCGCGCAGCAGACATGGCCCTGGTTGAAGAAGATGCCGTTGACGATGCCCTCGACGGCTTGGTCGAGCGGGGCGTCGTCGAAGACGATGTTGGCCGCCTTGCCGCCGAGCTCGAGGGTGAGCTTTTTGTCCGTGCCGGCGAGGGCCCGCATGATGATTTTGCCGACGTCGGTGGAACCGGTGAACGCGATCTTGGCCGGGACGGGATGGTTGACGACGGCCGCGCCGACGTCGCCGGCGCCGGTGACGAAATTGACCACGCCGGACGGCAGGCCCGCTTCCTGGATGATCTCGGCGAATTTGAGACAGGTGATGCTCGTGGTTTCGGCGGGCTTGAGGACGACGGTGTTGCCGAGGGCGAGGGCGGGCGCGATTTTCCAAGCCAACATCAGCAGCGGGAAATTCCACGGGATGACCTGGCCGACGACGCCGAGCGGCGCGACCTGCCGGCCCGGGGCGAGGTACTCCAGTTTGTCGGCCCAACCGGCGTGGTAGAAGAAATGCGCGGCGGCCATCGGCACGTCGAAGTCGCGCGATTCCTTGATCGGCTTGCCGCCGTCGAGCGTCTCGGCGACGGCAAATTCGCGGGCGCGGTCCTGCAGCAGGCGGGCGAGGCGGAAAAGGTACTTCGCGCGTTCGCGGCCGGGCAGCCGGGCCCAGGGGCCCGCGGCCTTGGCGGCGGCGGCGTAGGCGGCGTCGACATCGGCGGGGCCGGCGAGGGCGATCTCGGCGAGTTTCTTCTCGTTGGCCGGGTTGATCGAATCGAAGTACTTGCCCGTCTGCGGCACGACGAAGCGTCCGCCGATGAAGAGGTCGTAGCGCGGCTTGAGTTTCGGATCCGCGGTTTCGGGGGCGGGATCGAAAGGCCAGAGGTCGCCGAAGATCAGTTCCGGCGCGGGCCGGCCCGGACGGGAAGCGGGGCGCGAGGGCGTTTTTTTGGCCAGAGTGGGCATGGAAAATTCGGAATGGGCGGACGGGAACTCAGTAGGACTCGGCGGCTTCGCTGAAGTAATACGGCGCCTGATACGCACCGGACTTTTCTTTCGCGAGCTGGCGGAGCAGGTCGTTGAGCAGCGAGCTCGCGCCGAAGCGGTAGCGCGTGTTGGTGAGCCAGGCGTCGCCGAGCGTTTCCTTCACGGCGACGAGGAACGTCAGCGCCTGCTTCGCGGTGCGGATGCCGCCGGCGGGTTTCATGCCGATGGCGATGCCGGTATCGAGGTAGTGGTCGCGGATCGCGTCGATCATGACCTGGTTGTTGCCCAGCGTGGCGTTGAGCGAGGTCTTGCCGGTGCTGGTCTTGATGAAATCGCCGGGGCGGATCACCTGCAGCGCGAGGAAGGACGCGGCCCGGATGTTGTCGTACGTTTCCAGTTCGCTGACCTCGAGAATCACCTTCAGCGCGGCCGGTCCGCAGGCCTCGACCACCGCGGCGATCTCGTCCTGCACCGCGGCGAATTCGCCCGCGAGAAACGCCCCGCGGTTGATCACCATGTCGATCTCGTCGGCGCCGTCGGCCACGGCCGCGCGCACTTCGGCGAGCCGGGTCTCGAGCGGCGCCTGGCCGCTGGGAAACGCGGTCGCGACGGAGGCGATCTTTACGCCCGTGCCGGTCCCGAGGGCGCGGCGCGCGTGCCGCACCATGGCCGGGTAAACGCAGACGGCGGCGACGCGCGGGACGTCGAGGTCGGCGTCGTGCGGCTGCACCGCCTTGCGGCACAGGGAGGCGACCTTGCCGGGCGTGTCCTTGCCCTCGAGGGTCGTGAGATCGACCATCGAGACGGCGGTTTTCAGGCCCCAGAGTTTGGCGTTTTTCTTGATCGAGCGCGTACCGTACTTGGCAACGCGCTCCTCGATGCCGACGGCGTCCACGGGGCCGACGGCATCGAACAACCGCCGGAGCGCGGCGGACGAAGACTTGGCAAGCATGCGGGCACTATCGGCGGCGCAGGGTCCGAAACAAACGAAAAGTCCGCGGCGGCGGAATCGGGGGCGTGGGAATTTTGGATTGAACAATTCGCCCGGAACCGCGTCGACACAGCCATGCAATCGCTGCGCCGTTTTTCCCGTTGGGTGGCTTGGGCCGCGACCGGCCTTGTCCTGGCGGCGGCCCTTCGCGCGGCGGAGCCGGCATTCGGCGGTCCGGTCGAAGCGGGCAAAATCGAAGGTCCGGCCAAACGCGAGACCAGCGGCCTCGCTCCTTCGCTCCGGAATCCCGGCCTGCTCTGGCTGCACGACGACAGCGGCAACCCGCCCTTCCTCCACGCCATCGATCCCGACGGCAACCCCGTCGGCACCCTGCAGGTCGGCGGCGTCAAGAATACGGATTGGGAGGACCTCGCGTCCGTCGTGCTCGATGGGAAACCCTGGCTCGTGGTCGGCGACGTCGGGGACAACGACGCCGTGCGCCGCTCGGTGCTGATCCACTTCGTCGCCGAGCCCGACCGCGCCGCCTTGGCCGCGGCCGGCCGGCTTGCGGAGCAACCCGCGGCCACGCTCACGGTCTCCTATGAGGACGGCGCCCGCGACGTCGAGGCGCTCGCCGTCGATCCGCGCGAACGCGCGATCTACCTGCTCTCCAAACGCGACGAAGTCCCGCGGCTCTACCGCATCGCCCTGCCCGCGGGTCCGCTCGTTTCCGCCACGGTGAACGCACGGCTCGTCGGCACCGTCCCGCACCTGCCGAAGGCGTCCGCCGGCCAACTTCTGCTCAACGCCCGGCTCGGTCGCATGCGGGCCTGGCCCTGCGCGATGGATTTCGCGCCCGACGGTTCGGCGGCGGTCGTGCTGACCTACGGCAACGTGCTCGTGTTTCCCCGCGCCGCCGGCGAATCCTGGGCCAAGGCGCTGGGCCGCACGCCGGAGAAACTGGCGCCGCACGCGCTGCCGCAGGCGGAAGCGGTCTGCTTCTCCGCCGACGGCAAATCGATCTTCGTGGCCTCCGAGGAAACGAAGCGGCTGCTGCGCTACGACCGGAAGTAACGCGGCCGCGTCGCGGAACCGGCGCAGGGGCGGCTTGCGCGCCGGCCGGGGGGCGGTTTCGCTGGCGCGACTTTACCACCCCATGAAATTCCTGCTCCGCTGCCTGCCCCTGCTCTGCCTCGCCCTCCTGCCGCTCCGCGCGGCGGACTCCGCCCTGATTGCCGCCGTGCGCGCGGCGGACGACGAACGCCTCGCCGCCACGACCGCCGGCGACCGTGCCCGGCTTGAGGCCATCTTCTCCGACGACCTCCACTACGCGCACTCGAACACCAAGGTCGACACCAAGGCCACGTTCGTCGCCGCGCTCGTATCCAAAAAATCCGTCTACGAATCCTTCGAGCACAAGGATCGCACCTTCGTCCCGGCCGGCCCCGGCATCGTGCTCCAGCACGGCCGCGTGCTCGCCACGGTGCGCAACGCGTCCGGCGTCAACAAACTCGACCTCGGCTACCTTGCCGTCTGGCGGCAGGAAAACGGCCGCTGGCGTTTCCTCGCGTGGCAATCCTGCCGCGTGCCGGCACCCGCGCCGGACGCAAAGAAGCAGCCCGGCGGCCGCTAACCGAGCAACGCGCGCAGTTCCTTGTAGCGGCTGCGGCCCACGGGCAGGCGCAGGCCGGAACGCAGCTCGGCTTCGTAGCGGCTGCCCTCCTGCGCATACAGCGCCTTGATCGCGCTCCAGCGCACCAGGTAGCTCTTGTGGATCCGCTCGAAACCGGGCGGCAGCAACGCCTGCAGTTTCTCGAGGGTCTTGTCGTGCAGCTCGCGGCGGCCGTCCGCCAGTACGAGCTCGGCGTAGGCGCCGGCGCCTTCGGCGTACACAATGTCGTCGATCGCGATCAGCTCGACACGCCCGGCCTTGCGCACCGCAAGGTACTTGGCCGCACCGGCGCTCCGGGCGTCCTTTTCCGAGGCCCGGCGCAACGCGAGCGCGAGCCGTTCCTGCGAGAACGGCTTCGGTACAAAATCGATCACTCCGTACTCGAAGGCGCGGAGGGCCTGGTCGGTGTTGGCCGAAACGACAACGGTGTGGAACGAACCCGCCACGCTCGCGGCCAGCAACTGCATGCCGTCGCGGCCGTGGAGATTGAGGTCGAGCAGCAGCAGGTCGATCGGCGATTCGTCGAGCCGGGCCGCGGCCTCCGCCCACAGCGAGGCCCAACGGACGGACTCCAGTTTCTCGCCGAGGATTTCCCGGCAGAATCGTTCCAGGCGCTGCGCCAGCAGCGGCTCGTCCTCGACGATCAGTATTCTCACGGCGAAGCGGGCTGCGGCTGCGGCTGCGGCCACGCCGGCGGCGCGGCCTCGCGCAGCGGCGCGACGGCCGCCGGCGAATGGATTTCGATCATCGTTTCCCAGCCTTCGGGCACGGGCACCCCGGCCAGCGACCAAGCCCCGGTGAAACTCTCCTCCAGCCGCGCGCGCACGTAGCGCAACCCGGTGCCCTCGCGCGGCTCGGCCGCCGCCGCCTGCCGCTCCCCGCGGGCCGTGAGCGTGTAGCGCACACCGACTGCCAGCCGGTCGGCGCGCAGGTCGAATTCGATCCGGCCGCCCCGGGGCGCAAGGTGAGTGAGGCCGTTCTCGACCAAGGTGTGGAACAACGCCGGCGGAATCGGCGCCGCGGCATCGATCCCGCGGGCCGCAAGCTCGCAGACGGCGCCCTTGCGCAGGCTCATCACGCGGAGGTGCGCGCGGCAGAGGTCGAGTTCCTCGCCGAGCGGGACGAGGGTCTTGCCCGCCACCCGGCTCAGGATCCGGAACTCGGCCGCGAGGGCGTCGATCAGCGTCACCGCCGTCCGCGGCTCCTGCTCGATGACTTCCTGGATCGTCGCCAGCGTGTTGAGCAGGAAGTGCGGCTGGATGTTTTTCTTCAACAGCTCCGTCTCGAGCCGGGCCGCGGTGAGCTCCATCCGGCGGGCAGCGCGGCGCTCTTCGCGCAATTCCAGCACGACGGTGACCAGCAGGCCGAGCAGGGCCGGGCCGGCGCTGAGAAAAAAAGCCTGGTCGAGGAAATCCCGCGGGGCAGCGATCAGCGCCACGAGACTGACGGCGAGCCCCGCCGCCGCGACCGCCGCGCCGCGCCGGCGCCGCGCCACGGCGGCGGTCGCCACGCCGAGCGCGACGGCGAACCCGACCGCGCACGCGTAGAGGCTGATGCCGTTGTAGAACGGCGTGCTGAACCACGCGTGCACCAGCATCCCGGCCAGAGGCGCAAACACCCAGGCGCGCCGGCGGCGCAGCTCGAAATGCACGAGCAAAAAGACCGGCAGCAGCACGGCGAGCGCCGTCGCGAGCACCGTGATCACGAGGAGCCGCGGGTAATGCCAGTCGTACGGGTATTCGTAGAGCCAGCGCCAAGCCTGCAAGGCCTGCAGCAGGGCCACGACGGCGAAGAGCGCGCTGCAGACAAGCAGCGATCGGCGCCGTCCGGCGAGGAGCCACATGAGCCCGAAGACCACCGCGGCGACGAGCGCGGCCCCGACCGCCATGACCGAAAGGAGTGCGGTGCGGGAACGCTCCACGAGCATGGCGCGGAAGTTTCCCCGCGCCAGCAGCAGGCCGTAGGTCGGCCCGGGAAACCCGGTGTGCCAACTCGACATCCGCAGGGCGACGGTGTGCTCGCCCGGGCCCAGCAGGTCGGGCGGCAGCTGGAATAGCGTATCCACAAAACCCGGACTCTCGTCGTCCGGGGAGGCGCCGACCCGCCCGTTCCGGCCGATCAGCCGGCCGTCCCAATGGAGATCGTAGCTCGCCACGACCTTGAAGAGCAGTCCGTCCGGCGGCCGCGGCTGCGACCGCACGCGAAAGCGCACCCAGTAGATGCCGCGGCGCGCCGGCAGCTCGCGCGGAGCGATGATCTGCCAAGCGGAATCGTCGTGGGCCGGATCCGCCCAGCGCGGATCGTCGCCGACGCGGAAGCGCAGCACGGGCTCCGCCGGCGGCCGGATTTCCGGCGCGGACGGCGGGCCGGGCTGCGCCGCCGGGAGAGGGACGGCGAGCAGCCAAACCAGAAGCGGGAGAACGCGCCGCAGCATCGCCCCGAGGTTCGCCGCGCCGGCCGCAGCCGTCGAGACGGTTCCCGAGCCGTTGGCTCGCCGGTCGAGCCGTTCACTCGGGGCCGGCCGCGGTTCGCCACCGCGGCGAGCCGTTGGCTCGGAATCCATCGGCCCGGCCGGCCGGGTTCGCCACATTGCCCGCCGTCCGCCATCGCGCGGCCTTCCCGCCATGAAATCCATCCTCCATCCGCTCCTCCTCCTCTCCACGGTCGCCGCCATCGCCGCCGCCGTGTCCGCGTCCCCCGCGTCCCCCGCCGCTCCCGCCGATCCCGCCGCGCAGCTGCTGCAGCGCCACGGCTCGATCGCCGTCGCCAACGTCGGCGAACATATCGAGGCCGGCTCGTTCCGCGTCCACGTTTCCGCCCGGCTCGGCCGGCCCGACGCCGTGCTGCCCGATGGCAGCTGGCTCTACCACCGCCGCCGCGTCGCGGACAGCGCCGCCACCGGCACGCTCGTCGTCCGGTTCAACACCGGCCGGGTGAGCGAGCTCCGGCTCGCCGCGCCGGCGCTGGCCGCCGCGCTGCCGCCGGCTCCGGCAGACTCCCCTTTGGTCGCGATCAAGTAGCACGGTTCCGGGGAGGAGCCCGGAGCGCTCCGGGCTCCTCCCCTTCCGTGGCGCCATTCCCATCTCCCCGCTTGTGGGATTGCGGCGCCGAGTTAGGCTGCTCCGCCATGTCTTCCCCCAGCGGCCCGCGACCTGCCGGCGTCCTGAGCGACGAACTCCGTGCGCTCGCCCCCGAGAGCCGCCGGAAAAATTACCGGTCCGGGGAAGTGATTTTTTCCGCCGGCGACGCCGGCGACGGTTTCCATATCGTCGAGACCGGGCAGGTCCGCATCTCCGCCGTCGTGGGGCAGAACGAACCCCGCACCCTAGCCGTCATCGGCCCCGGCGATTTCTTCGGCGAGATGGCCGTGGTCGACGAGGCGCCGCGCTCCGCCACCGCCACGGCCGAGACGGCGACGACGACGCTGTTTGTCGGCCGCGATATCTTGCTCCGTCTGCTCGAAAAACGCCCGCACCTCGCGCTCAACCTCCTGCGCGAGTTCAGCGCGCGCATGCGCGCGCTCAACCGGAAGTACGTCGACGAAATCCTGCAGGCCGAACGCCTCGCGGTCGTCGGCCGTTTCGCCGGCACGATCGTCCATGATTTCAAAAATCCGCTGACCATCATCGGGCTCACCGCCGAGATGCTCTGCGATGCCGACGCCCCCGACGCCATCAAGGCGAAGGCCAAGCGCAGCATCACGCGCCAAATCGACCGGATGACCAACATGCTGCAGGAGCTGATCGAGTTTACCAAACCGAGCGGCCAGCGCCCCGATCTGCAGCCCACGCCGTTCGCCGACTTCATGCAGCCGCTGGCCGAGGAAATCCGCGACGAGATCGCCGTCCGCCACGTCGAACTCCGTTTCGATCCGCCGCCGCAAGTGCTCGTCCGGATCGACCCGCGCCGGCTTTCGCGGCTCTTCTACAATCTGGTCAACAACGCCGTCGACGAACTGCCCGACGGCGGCGGCGTGACGCTGCGGTATCTGCCCGCGGCGACCGAGCTGCGTCTCGAAATCGAGGATACGGGCCGCGGGATCGCGCCCGAGATCGCCGCCTCGCTCTTCCAGCCGTTCGCCACCCACGGCAAAAAGCACGGCACCGGCCTCGGCCTCACGATCTGCCGCAAGATCGTCGAGGACCACGGCGGCAAAATCGGCGTCGCCCCGAGCGCACCGGGCAAGGGGGCGCTGTTCTATTTCACGCTGCCGCTCGGCGACTGACGCCGGCGGCCGCGGGCTCGGCGCTCAGGGAGCCGCGGGCGGCGGCACGCCGAGCTTCCAGTATTTGTTGTCGGTCCGGACCGTCTTCATCAGACCCTCGGCCCGGGCCACGAGATCGGTCCGCTCCACGGCGATGTTTTTCTTTTCCGCCGGATCGGTCTGCAGGTCGAAAAGCTGGATCGGCGCCGTCGTGGTCTTCAGCCGGAGCGCTTTCCAACGGCCGTCCAGCAGCAGGGCCTGGCTGACGCCCTGCTCGTAGAATTCCCAGTACAGGTAGTCGTGTTTCGGCTGCGGCCCGCGGCCGAGCAAGGTCGGCACCAGGCTCACGCTGTTCAGATCGGGCGGGGTCGCGGCCTGCGCCAGTTCCGCCCAGGTCGCCATCATATCGCCGAAATACGCGACGTGCCCCGCCACCGTCCCGGCCTTGATCTGCCCGGGCCAGCGCGCGAGGAACGGCACGCGGATGCCGCCATCCGTCAGGCTGCGCTTCAAGCCGCTGAAGGGGCCGCTCGGCTTGAAGAACGCGGGGTCGTAGTCCGGCCCGCCTTCGCGGTGCGGTCCGTTGTCGCTCGAAAACATCACCAGGGTCTTTTCGTCGAGCCCGAGTTGTTCGAGTTTTGCCAGCAGCGTCCCGACATCGCGGTCGAGGCGCGAGACCATCGCCGCGTGCGCCTTGGTCGCGCGGTTCCACGGCTTGCCGGCGTAGATCCCGAGATCGGGCACCTCGTTGCCGTCGCCCAAGGCGCGGCTGCGCTCGTTGTTCGCATGCGGCGAGATCATCGAATAGAAGAGAAAGAACGGCCGCGCGCGGTGTCTTTCCACGAAGGCCACGGCTTCCTCGGCCAACCGGTCTCCGGCGTAAACCATGGGCTTCGTCGCGTAACCGACGCCGTCGCGATCCCCGACCGGTACCCGATCGTTCGGCAACGGCACTTTCTCGCCGTCGCGCCAAAGAAAATCGGGGTAGTGGTTGTGGGCGTGTCCCTGGTTGAGGTAGCCGAAATAGAAATCGAAACCCTGCTTCCGCGGTTCGCCCGCCTGATGCAGCTCGCCCAGACCCCACTTGCCGACGAGACCGGTCGCATAGCCGGCGCGCTGAAGCACTTTCGCGACGGTGACGTCAGTGGCCGCCAGCGACTGGGCGTCGATCCCCCGGTTGCCCGCGTTGCCGCGCACCGTGGTCCGGCCGAGATGCTGCCCCGTCATCAGGACGCTCCGCGAAGGCGCGCACACCGTGCTTCCCGCATACACTTGCGTGAACTTCATGCCCTCGGCCGCCATGCGATCCAGGTGCGGCGTGGCGATCAGCTCCTGCCCGTAGCAGCCGAGTTCCCCGTAGCCGAGGTCGTCCGCGAGAATGAAGATGATGTTGGGTTTCGTCGCGGGCTGCGCGGCCGCCACGGTCGCGAGCGCGAAAAACCAAGCCAAGACACGGGGCAAAATCGAAGCGGGGGTCATGCCGCCAATAAGGCCGCCGCGGCGCCGTTTTCAACGCCGCAGGGCGGGCCCAGGCAAGATTCGCCATTGCCGTCTCCGGCCGCAGCCGGAACGCGCGGACATCCCTTTTTCCGGAAAAGGGCCAACCCGCCCGCCGGCATCCGCGTTGCCTCGGGGTCCGGTCTTTCACCTTTCAACTTTCACCTGTCAACCCGCCGCGGTGCCCCGCGCCGCGGCGTCTTGCACTGCGCCCGGCAACCGCCTTGCTGGATCCCTGCCCGGCTTCCGCCGTCCTTCCCGATGCAAGAATCCCTCCGGCTCCGTGCCGTCCAGGCCCCGATTATTCCGGTCATCGCCGATCTGATCTGCCGCCATCCCGGCACGATCTCCCTCGGGCAAGGCGTCGTCGGCTACGGTCCCCCGCCCGCGGCGATCGCCGCGCTCGCCGCGTTCCACGCCGATCCCGCGCAGCACAAATACCAACCCGTCGCCGGCATCCCGTCGCTGCTCGAAGCGCTCGCCCGCAAACTCGCCGCGGACCACGGCCTCGCCACCGGCACCACCGGCCCGCGCGGCGACTCCGGCCTGCGGATTATGGTCACCGCCGGCGGCAACAACGCCTTCTTCGCCGCCGTCCTCGCCCTCGCCGATCCCGGCGCCGAATTCATTCTGCCGACCCCGTATTACTTCAACCACGAGATGGCGATCACGTTGGCCAATTGCCGCGCCGTCCTCGTGCCGACCGACGCCGACCACCAGCTCGACCTCCCGGCCCTGCGCGCCGCCATCACCCCGCGCACCCGCGCCATCGTCACCGTCTCGCCCAACAACCCCACCGGCGCCGTCTACCCCGAACGCGATCTCCGCGCCGTCGGCGCCCTCTGCGCCGAACACCGCATCTGCCACCTCAGCGACGAGGCGTATGAAGCGTTCACCTACGACGGCGCCCGCCATTTCTCCCCCGCCTCCAGCCCGTCCGCCGCCGCGCACACGATCTCGCTTTTCTCGCTTTCCAAATCCCACGGCTTCGCCAGCTGGCGCATCGGCTGCCTCGTCTACCCCGCCCGCTTCGAGGCCGCCTTCCGCAAGATCCAGGACACCCTCCTCATCTGCCCGCCGGTGATTTCCCAATTCGCCGCCGTCGGCGCCCTCGCCGCCGGCCCCGCCTACCTCCGCCCCCACCTCGCCGCCCTCGCCCAAGTCCGCACCCGCGTGCGGGCCGAATTGGATCCCCTCGTCCGCGAAGGCCTCGCCGACGTGCCGCGGGCCGACGGCGCGTTCTACTTTCTCCTCCGCGTCCGCTCCCCGCGCAGCCCCCAGGAACTCGCCGAACGCCTCATCCGTGAACACGGCGTCGCCGTCATCCCCGGCAACGCCTTCGGCCTCGACCGCGGTTGCCACCTCCGCGTTGCTTACGGCGCCCTCACCGCCGAAACCGCCGCCGAAGGCGTCGGCCGCCTCGTCCGCGGCCTCCGCGCCCTCGTCCCCGCCCCCTGACCCAATTTCCGTCCTTCCGCCTTTCGCCTTCCACCTTTCGCCTTTCCCATGCTCCCTCCGACCGCCCGCGCCTTCCTCTGCGCCGCCCTCGCGTTCACCGCTTCGCTCCCCGCCGCCCCCGCGCCCTCCGCCGACCCCGATGTCGCCGCGCTGCGCTCCGCCCTGATCCCGAAACGCGAGGTCGCCGCCGACCAATTCCTCAAAGCCAACCCCACCTTCGACGGCCGCGAGGTCGTCATCGCCGTCTTCGACACCGGCGTCGATCCCGCCGCCGCCGGTCTTTCCGTCACGTCGACCGGCCAACGCAAACTCGTCGACATCCTCGACGCCTCCGGCTCCGGCGACGTCCCCACCACGGTGAAACGCAAACCCGGCGCCGACGGCAAACTCGCCGGTCTCAGCGGCCGCTCCCTCGTCCTCCCCGCCGGCGTGACGAATCCGTCCGGTGAATACCGCCTCGGCCTCAAGCCCGCGTCGGAACTGTTTTACGGCGACGTTCTCAAACGCCTCAACGACCGCCGCGCCGCCGCCCGCGCCGCCGCCGCCTCCCTCCGCCAGGCCGAACGCGACCGCGGCGCCGATGCCGCCAAACTCAAATCCGCCAAAGCCAAGGCCGCCGACGACCGCTCCCGCCCCGAACGCGATCTCCTCGCCCGCACCGCCGCCCTCGCCGCCCTCGAAGAAGGCAAGGCCGGCGAGGAACCCGGCGCCGTCTTCGACTGCGTCGTCTGGCAAGACGGCAAAGACTGGCGCGTCCTCGTCGACACCGACGAAGACGGCGACCTCGCCGACGAAAAAATCCTCCGCCCCTTCGGCGTCGCCGGCGAATACGCCTCCTTCGGCGAAATCACGTTCACCACCTTCGGCGTCCAGGTTTACGAAAACGGCGATCTCCTCTCCGTCGTCACCGTCAGCGGCAACCACGGCACCCACGTCGCCGCCATCGCCGCCGCCCATTTCCCGTCGGAACGTTCCCGCGACGGCATCGCCCCCGGCGCCCGCATCCTCTCCATCAAGATCGGCGACATCCGCACCGGCGGCAGTTCCTACGGCCTGAGCGAGACCCGCGCCATCGCCCTCTCCGCCCGTTACAAGGTCGACCTCATGAACGCCAGCTGGGGCGGCCGCTCGTTTCTCCAGGATGGTCGCAATCGCAGCAGCCGCCTCTACGACAGCCTGATCGAGCGCTTCGACATCCTCGCCGTCATGTCCGCCGGCAACAACGGCCCCGCCCTCGGCACCGCCGGGAACGCCGGCGCGGAAGCCAGCCGCGTCCTCGGCGTCGGCGCCTACATGTCCACCGAAATGGGCCGCGTCCTCTACCAGACCCTCGCCGCCAGCCCCGACTCCGCCCAAGGCTTCACCAGCCGCGGTCCGACCAAGGACGGCGATGTCGGCGTCGATCTCATGGCCCCCGGCGCCGCCTTCGCCTCCACCTCCGCCGAAGGCCTGCGCGGCGCGGAAATGATGAACGGCACCTCCATGGCCTCGCCCTCCGCCGTCGGCGTCGCCGCCCTCGTGCTCAGCGCCGCGAAACAGCAAAAACTCGACGCCTCCCCCGCCCGCCTCCGCGCCGCCCTCATCCTCGGCGCCTCGCCCCTCCCGCAGGAAGACGAACTCACCCGCGGCTCCGGCCTCATCAACGCCCCCGGCGGCTGGGCCAAACTCCAGGCGCTCCAGGGCCAACCCGCCTTCGGCGCCTACTACGATCTCGAAGTCGACGGCGGCACCTTCACTGCGAAAGGCCGCGGCCTGCTCCTCCGTGAATCCATCGAAAATCCCCGCCGCCGCTTCACCGCCCGCGTGATTCCCTACTGGCCCGAATCCGTGCCGCCCGCCGCCCGCTTCGCGTTCGAAAGCGATGTCGTCCTCAAACCCTCCGTGCCGTGGATCACCGCTCCGGATTTCGTCCACGTCGCCAACGGCCCCCGCACCCTCAGCCTCATCGTCGATGTTCCGCCCGTGCCTGCCGGCCAACTCGGCTCCCTGTACGTCGCGCGCGTCGACGCCCGCCTCGCCGGCAAACCCGAACTCGGCCCCGTGTTCTCGATTCCCGTCACCGTCATCCAACCCGCGCCCGCCTCCGCCTTCAAAGATCACAAACTCGAAACCGCCGTCGACCTGAAGCCCGCGCAAACCAAGCGCCTCTTCGTCGCCGCCCCCGACGGCGCCACCCGCCTCCGCATCACGGTGCAGCACCGCGCGCCCGACGCCCTCGTCCGCCGCTTCGTCGTCCAGGCCCTCGCCTTCGCCGCCCAGACCCATATCGCCGCCTTCGAGACCGACCAGAATCTCACCCTGGAGCCCGGCGAGGAACGCACCTTCGACCTGCGCATTCGGCCCGGCGCCGTCGCCGAAATCGCCCTCGCCATGCTCTTCAGCGCCGTCGGCGACGCCACCCTCGCCACCAAGCTCGAATGGATCGGCCCCGGCCTCGGCTCCGCCCCCGTCGTCATGCCGGCCAACACGCCGTGGACTTCCGTCGATCTCGATCCGTTCGCCGACCGCGACGTCAAGGTCGAGGCCAAGCTCGACCGCGCCGTCCATGTCTTCCTCCCCGAGACCACGTCCAACCTGAAAATGGACGAACACGCCGAGTTCCCCGCCTCCGCCCTCACCCCCGGCCCCGCCCGCCCGACGGTCCTGCGCCAGCGGTTCACCTTGGAATTCAAGGAATCCGTCAGCGTCCACGTCCTCGCCAATGAAGACTACGATTTGTCCGACGCCGTCGGCGGTGGCCGCGTCACTCTCGTCCACGAATCCGGCGAGAAACTCTTCGACAGCCTCGGCAGCAACAGCTCCGCCCCCGGCCGCGCCGCCGTGAAATTGCCCAAAGGCAAGACCATCGCCGTCCGCGAATTCGTCGCCGCCGAACCCGAGCTGCTCGCCTCGCTCGCGACCCTCCCGCTCCGCCTCGCCGAACCGCTCAAGACCGTCCGCCCCGTGCCCGTCCGCGCCAACCTCCGCGACCGCTTCTTCGGCAAAGACACCACCGAGCTCAAACTCGCCGCCGGCCGCCAGGAAGTCATTTTCCTCCAGGACAAAGCCGTCGAGGACCTCGCCAAACACGAGCCCAAGCCCGCGCACTTCCTCGGCGATATCCAAATCAAGGATACCGAAAACCGCGAGCTCGCCCGCCAGCCCCTCGTTTATCTCGGCGGCACCGCGCCCTCCAAGGTCACGAATGTCGCGCCCAAGGCCAAGCCCGTGAAGGACGATCGCAGCGACGTCGAGAAACTCGCCGACTCCCTCTACGACAGCCGCCTCGCCTTCGTCCGCGAACACCGCGGCACGACCGATGCCGCCGTCCTCGCCCGCCGCACCGAGGTCCTCGCCGCCCTCCGCGCCGAACGCCCCGCCGACGCCGCCACCGCCTTCGAAGCCGCCCTCGATGCCGCGCTTGCCGCCAAGCTCGCTGGCGACACCTGGCCCAAGGCCAAGCCCGCCGCCCCCGCCAAAACCGACGACACCAAACCCAAAACCGACGACGACGAAAAACCCGCCGAGAAAACGGCCGCCGTCTCCGCCGAGACCGCCGCCCCCGTCGTCGCCCTGCTCGACGAGGCGCGCAAACTTGCCGACCCCGACGCCGTCGCCCGCTACTTCGGCGCCCCACCCGCGATCGCCGCAGCCGACGCCGCAGCCAAGCCCGCGCTCGAACGCGAGAAGAAGAAGTTCACCGCCCAGCGCGATACCCTCGCGAAGATCGAGCGCCTCCGCACCGACGTCCTCCGCGCCACCGCGCAGTGGGACGCCGCCTGGAAAGCCTTCGCCGAAATCAAACGCTGGGAACCGGAGACCGGCGACAAGCAGACGAAGGCGATCGAAGCCGCGATGTTGGAGCAAGCCGGCCACCTCGGCCTCGCCCTCGACGCCCTCAACGCCCGCATCAAAGACGACCCCTCCGACAAGAAACTCCGCATCCAGCGCGCCGCCCTCTACGACCAACTCGGTTGGAAAGACCAAGCCGCCAAAGAACGCCTCCGCCTCGCCATCCTCGCCCACCAAAAGAAGACCGCCGACAGCTGGTAACCCCTCCGGCGCCCGACCCCGCCCAAGGGACCCCGCCCAAGACCCCGCCCAAGGGGTCAATACGCGAATCGCGAATCCGGCCGCTCCCTCGCCGCGCGGAGCCACCGCACCGCCCCACTGTTTGGCAACTCCGCTCCTAAGCCGGGCGGTTTTGCGCTCAACTCCCGACCGAGCTCGCTCAACCGCATGAGTTCGGCTGAGTTCCGATTCGCGGTTCGCGCTTTGACCCCATTCCTCTACGTGCCCCCCTCCTCGCCGCCGCTCTCCTCCTCGGCCTCGCCGCCGGCCTCCGCGCGCAACCCGCCGCGGCCACCGCCTTCGCCCTCGATCCGCAAACCCCCGCCGGCCTGCGCGCCCTCTTCCGCCCCGACGGCACCCGCCTTCACTTGGTCAGCGCCCACCGCGGCGGCGCCGGCGTCGGCCTGCCGGAAAACTGCCTCGCCACCTTCGCGGCCACCGTCGGCGCCACCTGGGCGATGCTCGAAATCGATCTCCGCCGGACCAAGGACGGCACCATCGTCCTGATGCACGACGCCACCCGCATGAGTTCGGCTGAGCTCCGATTCGCGGTTCGCGCTTTGACCCCATTTCTCCCACGCCGTCCTTTTCCGCCTGCGCCAACGCCTCGCAGATGATGTACGCGCCCGTCGAATGCCCGAGCAGGTGCACGTTGGTTTTGCAGCCTTCCTCCTGTCCGCGCAAGAGTCGCGCGATGCCGTAGGTCACGAGCAGCTTCGCCACCGCCGCGGCATCGGAACGATCCTCGAGGTAATTCAGCGTTGAGTTCGCCGCCGGCCAATCGAAGGAAATCACCACGCCGCTGAATCCCTCCGCCGCGAGATCCTCGGACAGGAACTTCTGCCGCTCCGAAATCACCTGCGGCGAATTGTTGTAGCCGTGGATGAAAATCACGACATCCCCGCCCTCGCTCACGCGGCTGTCCGCGATGCCGTCGGCCGCGTCGCGCACTTCCTAGAACCAGACCGCCGGGGAAATCTCGTGCGCGGGCCGGTACACTTCGCCGGCCGGCACCTTGAGAAAACGCATTTTGCCGGGCTCGGCCTCGAAGACCGCCGCCGCACCGCGGCCGGCGACCCGGCGGGAACTCATCACGTAGGAATGGGACATGGGAATTTTTTTTGGGGGCAGTAAGCGGAAAGCTGTAAGCGGTAAGCTATAAGCCTTATGCTATATGCGAGGAGCGGTGCCCGGTGAGATGTGCGCGATAGCCGAAAGCCAAAGATCGAAAGGCTGGGCCAGCTTTCCGCTTACAGCTTTTAGCTTAAAGCTTACTCAGCCTGGATACACCCAGCCCTTGCGGTATTCGCGGCGGAGCAGCGCATCCGCGGCGGGATCGCCGACGAAGCGTTCCTTGGCGCCGTCCCACGTCAGGCTGCGACCGAGGCGCAGGCTGATCACGCCGAGCAGCGAACAGTTGGTCGCATGGTGCGCGTCCTCGATGTCGCTCACGGGCCGGCGGCCCGTGTCGATCGCGGCGAGGAAATCGGCCCAGTGCTCCTTGATGTTCTGGCCGTCGGGCTGGTTGAGAATCGCCTTCTCCGTGATCGGCGTGCCGTTGGTCGGGTAGAAGGTCCAGCCGCCGCGGTAACCGAGATGAAATGTCCCCTTCGTCCCGTAGAAATTCGTCGCCGCGATGTCGCCGCGTTCCGAGCCGTTGCCGCCGAAGAGGCGCGACTCCCACGTCATCGTGAACGGCTCGAACCCGTAGTGCACCACCTCGTGGTCG